>MERZ01000261.1:0-1070 GCA_001770785.1 Burkholderiales bacterium RIFCSPHIGHO2_12_FULL_61_11 | reverse complement strand
CTACCAGCTTTTCGAGATAGATCGCCTTGAGTTCGTCAGAGCCGGCGGTCAGCAGCGCCTCGATGGCGCCATCGCTGAGCAACGGGCACAAGGCAAAGCTCATGTTGGCCGAGTTAAGCATTTCACTGCAGGCCGCGCCAATGGTTTTGGGCAGGCCCTGGCCGCCAAACGCTTCAGGGTGCTGCAAGCCTTGCCAGCCGCCAGCGACGTATTGCTTGAAAGCCTCCTTGAATCCTGGAGTGGTCGTGACCACGCCGGATTCAAAGCTCGACGGGTTTTTATCGCCTTCCCGGTTCAGTGGCGACAGCACGCCCTCGTTGAACCTGGCGCATTCCTGCAGCACCGCCTGCGCCGTTTCAAACCCGGCGTCTTCAAATCCGGGCAGTTGCGCGACCTGGTCAATCTTGGCCAGGTGCTTGATGCCAAACAGCATGTCTTTGAGGGGGGCTTGGTAATTCATGTCTATCACTCCATTCAATATGAAGGCTGCCGCGCCCGCGGGCAGTCTTGATGCAAAAAAGGGCATCCATCAAGACGCCCTTTGATTTCATTGCCGCGCAGCGCTTTAGTTACAGCGCAGCAACCAGTTCCGGCACCGCGGTAAACAGATCTGCCACCAAGCCATAGTCAGCCACCGAGAAGATCGGCGCTTCTTCATCTTTGTTGATCGCCACGATGACCTTGCTGTCCTTCATGCCGGCCAGGTGCTGGATGGCACCCGAGATGCCCGCTGCAATATAGAGCTGGGGTGCCACGATCTTGCCGGTCTGGCCTACTTGCCAGTCATTGGGCGCGTAGCCCGCATCCACCGCCGCGCGCGACGCACCGAGTGCAGCGCCCAGCTTGTCGGCCAGCGGCGTCAGCACTTCGTTGAATTTCTCGGCACTGCCCAGCGCACGGCCACCGGAAACGATGATCTTGGCGGCGGTCAGTTCGGGGCGGTCGCTCTTGGCGATTTCGGAGCCCATGAACGATGACTTGCCGCTGTCGGCCACGCCTGCCAGCGTTTCAATGGCGGCCGTTCCACCGCTAGCCGCTGCCGCGTCAAAGCCGGTCGTGCGAACGGTAAT
>MERZ01000260.1:403-1102 GCA_001770785.1 Burkholderiales bacterium RIFCSPHIGHO2_12_FULL_61_11 | reverse complement strand
GGAAACCAGCCTGTTCAACGCCGGTATCCGCCCCGCCATCAACGCCGGTATCTCGGTGTCGCGCGTCGGTGGTGCTGCCCAGACCAAGCTGATCAAGAACCTGTCCGGCGGTATCCGTACCGACCTAGCCCAGTACCGTGAGCTGGCTGCGTTTGCGCAGTTCGCTTCCGACCTGGACGAAGCCACCCGCAAGCAGCTCGACCGCGGTGCCCGCGTGACCGAACTGCTCAAGCAGGCGCAGTATTCGCCGCTGTCCATCTCCAACATGGCCTCGACGCTGTTCGCAGTGAACAAGGGCTTCATGGACGATGTCGAGGTCAAGAAGGTTCTGGCTTTTGAAGCCGGCCTGCACAGCTACCTCAAGGACAAGCACGCTGCACTGATGGCCAAGCTCGAAGCGGCCAAGGCGATGGACAAGGACGCCGAGGCAGAGATGACCACGGCCGTGGCTGCGTTCAAGAAGTCGTTTGCCTGATCCGGACCTGAAGACATCAAAGCCCAGGGCTTAGAAACCATTTAGGAAGCAATATGGCAGCAGGCAAGGAAATACGCGGCAAGATCAAGTCGGTGGAGAACACCCGCAAGATCACCAAAGCCATGGAAATGGTGGCGGCCTCCAAAATGCGCAAGGCGCAGGAACGGATGCGCGCCGCCCGACCTTACAGCGACAAGATTCGCAACATCACGGCCAACCTGGCC
>MERZ01000260.1:0-375 GCA_001770785.1 Burkholderiales bacterium RIFCSPHIGHO2_12_FULL_61_11 | reverse complement strand
TCATGCAGGTCAACGCTGCCAAGGCCGGCGGCTTCATCGTGGTCACGACCGACAAGGGCCTGTGCGGCGGCTTGAACACCAACCTGCTGCGCCAGGTCACGGTCAAGCTCAAGGACATGCAGGCGGCGGGTCAGGGCATCCAGTCGGTGGCCATCGGCAACAAGGGTCTGGGCTTTCTGAACCGGATCGGCGCGCAGGTGGTGTCGCATGCGACGCAGCTGGGCGACAAACCCCATCTGGACAAGCTGATCGGGCCGGTCAAGGTGCTGCTGGACGCGTACAGCGAGGGCAAGATCAATGCGGTTTACCTTTGCTACACACGCTTCATCAACACCATGCGCCAGGAGCCCGTAACACCATGCGCCAGGAGCCCGT
>MERZ01000259.1:936-5806 GCA_001770785.1 Burkholderiales bacterium RIFCSPHIGHO2_12_FULL_61_11 | reverse complement strand
CGACTCCAGCGCAATTGCGGCCGAGGTGCTCAATGCGATTCCGGTGGTTCAGAGCTACACCGCTGAAGCCATAGAGGCAGCACGCTTTGACCGCTCGACCACCGAGGCGTTCCAAACCGCCGTGCGACGCACCAAGGCGCGCTCGGTGCTGGTGGCCTTCATCATTATTGCCACGTCGGCGGCACTGCTTTGGGGCTTGTATCAGGGCACCCAGGCAGTCGTGCGTGGGGACATCACCGCCGGCCACCTTGGCCAGACCGTGCTGTATGTGATCATTCTGGCCAGCGCTGCAGCGGTGCTGGGCGAGGTCTATGGCGACTTGCTGCGCGCGGCCGGCGCCACCGAGCGACTGATGGAGCTGCTGGAAACCCGCTCGCCCGTCATTTCACCCTCAAATCCGGTCCAGGCTCCCGTCATGACTGCCGGAAGTGCTATTAAATTTGAAGCAGTGACGTTTCACTACCCGTCGCGCCCGACGCAGGCCGCCTTGAGCCAATTCAGCCTGAGGGTGGCGCCGGGTGAAACCGTCGCGCTCGTCGGGCCGAGTGGCGCGGGCAAAAGCACGGTGTTTCAGTTGCTGCTGCGCTTTTACGACCCGACCTCGGGCCACATTGAACTGGATGGCGTGCGCACGGCGGACATGGCGCTGTCTGACTTGCGACAGCGCATCGGCATCGTGCCGCAGGATGCCGTCATATTTTCCACCAGCGCATTGGAAAACATACGCTACGGCAAACCTGACGCGACGGACGACGAAACCAAAGCGGCGGCCCAGGCGGCCTTTGCCCATGAATTCATTAGTGCCCTGCCTGACGGCTACGACACCTTTCTGGGCGAGCGCGGCGTGCGCCTTTCGGGTGGCCAGCGCCAGCGCATTGCGATTGCCCGCGCCATGCTGAAGAACTCGCCGCTGTTGCTACTCGACGAAGCCACCAGCGCGCTGGATGCCGAAAGTGAACGCGTGGTGCAGGCGGCGCTGGCGTCGGCCATGAAGGGCCGCACCACGCTGGTCATCGCCCACCGCCTGGCCACGGTGCAGCAAGCCGACCGCATCATGGTGATTGACCACGGCCAGCTGGTTGAGCAGGGAACGCATGCCGAACTGGTGAGCCGCGGCGGCATATACGCGCGCTTGGCGGCATTGCAATTCAACGCCTGACCGCGTCTCTGATGCAGCGCCTCACTGCGCTGGGTCGCGATGAGGGAGTTGTTGCCAAGTTTTCTACCGCCGCACCTCATCCACCAGCGCCTTGAACTCATCAATGTCTTCAAAACTCCGATACACGCTGGCAAAGCGCACGTAGGCAACTTTATCGAGCTTTTTCAGCTCGCGCATGACCAGCTCGCCCAAGCGGCTGGAGGCGACTTCGCGCAGACCCAGGCTCAGCAGTTTTTCTTCGATACGCTCGATGGCCGAGTCGACCTGCTCGGTGCTGACGGGGCGCTTGCGTAGCGCCAGCGTCATCGACTCCTGGATTTTGCCGCGCTTGTACTCGGTGCGGCGGCCGTCTTTTTTGACGATGGTCGGAAAATTGATGTCGGGCCGCTCGTAGGTGGTGAAGCGTTTCTCACAAGCACCGCACTGGCGGCGGCGCCGTATGAAATCGGCGTCTTCAGTGACGCGCGTCTCTACCACCTGGGTTTCAAGATGACCGCAAAAAGGGCATTTCATGAGCGTTCTTGCCAATATTTTTAAGCATTTGAAGCTTCTAGCCTAATCAACATAAGCACAGACAGCTATCAAAATAATAGCGTCGTATCTTGCTATCGGGTTTAGCCGTAAACCGGAAAGCGGGTCGTCAAGGCGTGAACCTTGGTGCGAACCGCTTCAAGCGTGGCCGCATCGCGCGGGTTGTCGAGCACATCGGCAATCAGGTGGGCGGTGGCGCGCGCTTCTTCGTCCTTGAAGCCGCGCGTGGTCATGGCCGGTGTGCCAATGCGCACGCCGCTGGTGACCATCGGTTTTTCGGGGTCATTGGGAATCGCGTTTTTGTTGATGGTCATGTGGGCGCTGCCCAGCACGGTCTCGGCTTCCTTGCCGGTAATGCCATGCTTCCACGTCGAGCTTTCGCGCAGGTCGACCAGCATGACATGACTTTCGGTGCGGCCGCTGACAATGCGCAGGCCGCGCTGCGTCAGCGTTTCGGCCATAATCTGGGCGTTTTTCAGCACTTGCTGCTGGTACACCTTGAATTGGGGCGAGAGCGCTTCCTTGAAGGCCACGGCCTTGGCCGCAATCACATGCATCAGCGGGCCGCCTTGCAGGCCGGGAAAGATGGCGCTGTTAATGGCTTTTTCGTGCTGGGCTTTCATCAGGATGATGCCGCCGCGTGGGCCGCGCAGGCTCTTGTGGGTGGTGGAGGTGACGACGTCGGCATGCGGCACCGGGTTGGGGTAAACGCCTGCGGCCACTAGCCCGGCATAGTGGGCAATGTCGACCATGAAGATGGCGCCCACGTCCTTGGCCACTTTGGCAAAACGCTCAAAATCGATGCGCAGGCTGTAGGCGGACGCGCCTGCAATGATCAGCTTGGGTCTGGATTCGTGGGCCTTGCGCTCCATGGCGTCGTAGTCGATCTCTTCCTTGTCATTGAGGCCGTAAGAGACGACGTTGAACCACTTGCCGCTCATGTTGAGCGCCATGCCGTGCGTCAGGTGGCCGCCTTCGGCCAGACTCATGCCCATGAGGGTGTCGCCGGGCTTCAGGAAGGCCAGAAACACCGCTTCGTTGGCCGAAGCGCCGCAATGCGGCTGCACGTTGGCGGCTTGCGCGCCAAAAATCTGCTTGACGCGGTCAATGGCGAGCTGCTCGGCCACGTCCACATGTTCACAGCCACCGTAGTAGCGGCGGCCCGGGTAGCCTTCGGCGTATTTGTTGGTGAGCTGCGAGCCTTGCGCGGCCATGACGGCGGGAGAGGCGTAGTTTTCGCTGGCAATCAGCTCGATATGTTGTTCTTGCCGGGCGTTTTCAGCCTGGATGGCGGCAAAGATCTCGGGGTCGGTCTGTTCGATCAGAATATTGCGGGGATACATGGCAGTCCTTCAAGATTTGGATCCTTGTCCTCTGGCTAGACTTTGGCCAAAAAGAAACAAGGGCTGCCCAGACGAACGGCTGAACGCTGGGGGCCAAATGGCCGCCAGCGGTGCGCTTCCCAGTGGTGTCCCACGTCAGCACCAACAGTCAGAAAAACCTGGTGCCTATCGCCAGTTGCGCACCGGGTTAGTGTAGCTTAGGGGGCCATAACGGGTCAGGACTGGTCCAGGAAAGCGATTGTTTCAGGTGACTTGTCGCTAGACTCCGGCGCATCAGACCTGGCTGGCAATGCCACAGGAATGGAGCGCGATGGCGCAGACGCGCGCAATGAGCGCGAAGGCGGCTCGCGCTTGCTCCTTACCACGACGGCCAGCAGGCGGGCCCGCTCGGCCATCACCTTGCCAGCGTAGCCACCGTCGTTTTCCAGGTTGGCCGCGCCAACATAATATTTCAGGCCGCCTTCGATCGAGCCCGCGCGGGCAATGCTTTCCTGCAGCACCTTGACGCCGACGCGCAGATTTGTCACGGGGTCAAAAGCTGCCAGCGTGCCGCCGAAGTTCTCATATTTGTCGTTATGCACCTTGGTCATGACCTGCATCAAGCCCTGGGCGCCGACCGGGCTTTGGGCAAAGGGGTTGAAGCGGGACTCAATCGCCATGACGGCCAGAATCAGGGTGGGGTCGAGCTTGGCCTTTTGTCCAATCTCGAAGGCTTGCGCCACCAGAGCACTCAGGGGTTCTGGCGCCACGCTGTATTTTTTGCTCAGCCAGTAAGCCACCGCCGCCTGCGCCGATGGCAACTCTTTCGGGTTGGACGCCGTGGCGCGCTCAACGGCCGTGGGCTCGGTAAAAGCGGGCTCGGTGAAGCCAATGGCAGCCTCCTGACGCTGCTGCAGCCAGCTCATCAGTTTGAGCTCTCCGGCAAAGCGCAGGTCAGGCCGGACAGTCAGGGTAATCACCACAGACACGACGACCAGCCCCAAGAGGGCAAAGCTGCTCTGGGTGATGTCGAAAAAGCCTTGGGCAATATCATCAGCAATCGTTGAGAGGCTGCTTCCTGCATTTTTCAAATGAGCCTGAAGCTCGAAGTGTCGGCCGAAGTTACGGCCTAAGTTTATTAGCGCTGTCATAGCACTCCTTTCCATGCATGCCGAGCCGTGTGGACCAAGCAAGCTTTGATTGGGTCGCCATCAAACCAAGGCATGCCTTGTGGTTGTTGACCCGTCGTTGAGGTTGCCGGATTCGGCAACGTATTCGGGTTGTCCCTATGATTTCTTGGGACTGGCGGGATTCTAGTGTCCCGTTAAATAACCTGTCAATAATAACAAAATAGATTTATATATTTAATGCAGTATGTAAGTGCCTGTTTCCTTGTTCAAATAGCCAAGGTCAAACGATTGACCAGGTGTTTTTGGCGGCACTCTAAGTAACGTTCACCCATCTGACTTGTGCAGTCGTCCAAATGCCCGTTCGGAGCTCGGAATTTTCTGATTCTTGCCGAGCATTTGAGCCCCGGGCTTTCGCCTGCCGCAGTCAGCGTGTCGTCATATCTCTTGCATCAACTCACAACTGCGCTGCTCAAATGAGCCGCCACGGCTTTGACCGGTGACCTTGCCTATCGCTTGGCGGGCGCTGCCTCGATGCCAAAGAATCGGTCAAATAGCGTGGTCAGGGCCGCAAAGTCCTGCGTGAAGCGCCCGCGGTTGACAAAGTAGCCTTCGCAGGCCACCGCAAAAAATTCGGCCGGCGACGTGGCACCATAGGCATCCAGCCAGGGTGGCTGGCCGCCAAAACGCTCGGCCATGGCCACCTGTTCGCAAAAGCGGTCATAGGCCGG
>MERZ01000259.1:0-928 GCA_001770785.1 Burkholderiales bacterium RIFCSPHIGHO2_12_FULL_61_11 | reverse complement strand
GGGCGGGCAGCCGTCCGCCGCACCGTCGCGCATGTCGATTTTGTGAATGAACTCGTGAATCACCACGTTGTGCCCTTGTTCGGCCGAGTCGCCTGCTGCCGCCACGTCCTGCCAGCTCAGGGTGACCGGGCCACGCTCCATGGCTTCGCCCAGCAAGGCTTCGCTGTAGCGGTGCACCACGCCTGCATGATCGGTGGTTTCGCGGCGCGCGAGCATGGCGCCCGGGTGCACCACGATGCCCCTGAAGTCGTCATACCAGTGCAGGCCCAGGTGCAGCACCGGCAAGCAGGCTTGCGCCGCGATCGCGACGGCCATCTCGTCGGTCACGGCCATCTCATGTGCCCCGGTAAATTCCTTGTGCGCCAAAAACTCGCTGACCAGACCGCGCAGGTACCTGTGTTCGGCAACAGGGCGCCGCACCAGAAAAGGATAGTTCCGCAGTGTCTCGAGCCAAAGAGCCTCGGGGATGGATTCGGGTCGGCTGCTCCGGCGCTGAAACAGCATTTGCAACCAGTTCAGCATGAGGTCGGGCGCATCAGCGGCGGTTCAATGCCGGATCACACGTTTCAAGCCGCTGGCGCGCAGGCGCAGCACTTCAGCGCGCGGCACGGGAGCTTCGGCATCCCAGTCGCTGAGCACCACGCGGACAAAGCCCTGGCCGAGGTCATGCACCGCAGGCCGGTGGGTATGGCCGTGAATCAGGGTGTGAGCGTTGGCGGCCCGCAGCCACTGGCGGGCGGCGCGGGCGTCGACGTCGGCATAGTCAGCGCCTGCTTGCTTGCGCTGGACCTGCTGATTTTCGCTTTGCTGGCGCAGCCCGCCAGCAATGGCCTGGCGCTCGGCCATTGGTTTGGCTAAGAATGCGCGTTGCCACTCCGGGCTGCGCACTTGCTGGCGAAACCGCATGTAGTCCGTATCGTCCCGGCAC
>MERZ01000258.1 GCA_001770785.1 Burkholderiales bacterium RIFCSPHIGHO2_12_FULL_61_11 | reverse complement strand
CTTACGTAAGACCCAATTGGTGTTTGGCTTCTTCCAGCGAAACCGTCGCCTTCTGCCTGGCGCGAGACTCGAGTAACTTCATGAGCGGCTTGTTCTGCCTGGCTAACTCAATCTCCCGGTTGAAATCGTCAATTTCCGCCAGGATGCACTCATCGCCTTGGGCAGAGGGGAGAATGACTTTTTCGTGCCGAGCGCGCTTCAGCAGGGCGTTCAGCGCTTTAGCTTGCCTGGAAACTCGGATGGTTTTCATAGCTCGTATTCCTGCCGCTCGGCCAGATACTGGCCCGGATTGCGGTTTTCCCAAGGCAATTGTATCGGGAATTCCCGTGGGGCGCTAATCGGCAGTCTGGGAAGCGGGGCTAGCGGCTGCGGAGAGACCCGCCTCAATCTCCCAACCTTTGGGCAGACGGGCCACCCAGTAACCCCAGGCGCGCTCTTGCACCAGCGCGGAGTGAAAGACCTGGGCCGCCCGGCGACCCAGCTCCGTCTCGATGAAGAAGGTGCGCCCCAGACGCGCCGATTCCATTTGGATTCGGGCGTTCTTGTCCAGATAGATCGCCGCCATGACCGCCGCCGGGAGACTCTCGCCCACGACCGCGCAGCCGTGGTTCTTAAGCAAAATCGCGCGCCGGTTGCCGAGCGCATCGGCCAGGGCTTTGCCTTCGGTGGAAGAGCTGACCAGCAGATTACCGCCCGGGTCGTAGGACTCAAACCAGCCCACCCCGTTCCAAAACAGAGTCCCCATGTGGATCACGGGCCGGATGGCTTCCCCGCTCACGGCAAACGGCAGAATGCCGTCGCTGTGCGTATGGCAAACGGCGAGGATGTCCGGCCGGACCTGATAGATGCCTCCGTGAATCACGCGCTCGACGTAGTGGTTTCGGCCGGTCTCGGCGGCCGGGGTGCAGTCGAGGCGATATCGCTGAATGTCAGAAACCCGAACGGCTTGAGGCGAACGGGAGCAGGAGAGCAGGAACTGTTCGGGGTTCCGCTCGCTGCGGACCGAGACATGCCCGAAGACGTCCAGGATGCCTTCGTTCGCCAGAATGCGGTTCGCCGTGACCAGTTGTTCTACTAACTTCGTTTCCGTGTCGCTCATCAGGTTCAATATCCCGCCTTGGAATGCCGCCGGCATCACCGGCCGG
>MERZ01000257.1:6486-7647 GCA_001770785.1 Burkholderiales bacterium RIFCSPHIGHO2_12_FULL_61_11 | reverse complement strand
TGCGCGGCGTGATCTTGGCTTGAAATTCGCGGGTGGTCATTCGTATGTCGTACTCGGATTGAAGGTTGATCCAAAAACGAGGCTCCATGCCGAAATAGATACCCAGGCGCAACGCAGTGTCGGCCGTGATTGGCCGCTGGCCGTGCACCACATCACTGATCCGGCTGGGAGACACGTCAATGTCGGCCGACAGCTTGCGCGCGCTGATGCCCATGGGCTTCATGAAATCTTCCAGCAAAATTTCGCCGGGGTGAATTTCGTCAAGTAATTTCGCCATGTTTCGCTCCTAGTGGTAATCCACAATTTCAACCTGATGCGCGCCGTCTTCACGCCAAACAAAGCACAGCCGCCACTGGTCGTTGATACGGATGCTGGGGAGTAATGAGGGTTAGATTCCAATTAATCCGATCTACCCCTTCAATAGACGGTAACCCACGGGGGCGTCGGGGGCGCACTCAGCCAATTCCTACTTGCGCCCATAAGTGCTGTCGTGGTCAGGTGCGACTGTTAGCAAGCGGATGAAGTCGCCGTCGCGGTAAGCCGTGGCCCGCCGGGATTGGGTGATCCGGAGGGAGTAGATTGCATCAATGTCCGGCGGCAGCTTGATGCCGCTGATTTTTTCCCACTTCAGTCCGCCGTCACGGTAAAGCTGGTTCCACGTCAGTTGACGAATTTTGTTCAGTGTGTTGAGCGCGGCATGCCGCTCAGGTTTTTGCAGGCCGAGCAGGTGGGCCTGGAATACAGGGTTGTTCAGGTCCAGCCGAACCAACGCATCTGCACTACTGCTGACCATGCGACAGGCGGGTCAGGGTGTTCTCCAGAGCGGCATCGTCGGGCGCATTCTGGGCCGCCCATGACAAAGCATGGCTCAGGTCAGACGCCGCCGCAGGCGCGTGGAGCCAGCGCTCGTTATCGGGCACCACGGTGGCGGTACGGACCAGCCAGACGCCGGCCTCCTGTTCTTCCACCAGAACCTGGCGCCCGGCGAACTGCTTGCCGAGTGAGATTTGGCCATTGGCACCAACCACCTTGACGTTGACCGGACGGGATGTTGCCGATGTCATGATATTTTCCTAAATTATTTCTGCACTAAATTACGAATGCACAAAATCAATTATCTGTCTTTCATGCCGCATGTCAATGGCATTAATAAAGGACACC
>MERZ01000257.1:0-6443 GCA_001770785.1 Burkholderiales bacterium RIFCSPHIGHO2_12_FULL_61_11 | reverse complement strand
AGCAAAGGGTAATAAGGGTCAGATTCTGGTCAGATTCTAATTAAATCACCGGTTGAGTTTGCTGCTTACCGGCAAGCGGTATAAAATGCTCGCTCATGATCCAGTCATTTAAGTGCGCAGACACCCAGACCTCTTTGAAACCGGCAAGTCCAGACGGTTTACCAATATCAGGGAAGTGGCTGAGCGCAAGCTGACGCAGCTGGCCGCCGCGATGACGCTAGAGTTTCTTAAATCGCCGCCCGGCAACCCTCTTGAGCTATTGACGCGCGACCGCGAGGGTCAGCACAGCATTCGCATCAACAAACAGTGGCGCGTGTGCTTCGTGTGGACTGCCGAGGGGCCGAGAGATGTTGAGATTGTGGATTACCACTGACTTTTTTATGCCATGGAGGGCAACATGATCAAAAACGGAATGCGGCCGGTTCACCCCGGCGAAGTCTTGCGCGAGGACTTTTTGAAGCCGCTCAAGTTGAGCGCCAATGCGCTGTCCAAGGCGCTCCATGTGCCGGCCGGGCGCATCAACGACATCGTGCTGGAGCGGCGCGGCGTGACGCCCGACACCGCCTTGCGCCTGGCGCGCTTTTTTGGCGGCGATGCGCAGTCGTGGCTCAATCTGCAGCAGATGTATGACCTTAAGCTGGCTGAGCGCGAAAAGGCCAAGCAAATAGAAGCCGAAATTGAGCCGCTGGCGCTCGCTGCCTAAGACGCGCAATGGGGGTCGGATTCCAATTGATTTCTGCGATGACTCGGGGTCGCGGCGTATCAACAATGTTGAGCCTACCGATGAAACTGCTAACGTATCGACATTGACGCAACAAGGAGGTCGACATGCTGGTAACTGTCAAAAAGTGGGGTAACAGTGCATCCATCCGCATTCCGGCCGGGATTATGGAGGCCGCCCGACTGCGTCTGGACGATCAGGTTGATGTTCGTGAAGAGGGGGGCATTATTGTGATCGACCCCGTTCGCACCAGGGAATACGACTTGGCCAAACTGCTGGCTGGCATCACGCCGGAAAATCTGCATGGTGAAGCTGATTTTGGTGCACCCCTTGGCCAAGAGCTCTTGTGATGGTGGCTCGCTACGTGCCCGAAGCGGGAGATATTGTCTGGCTGCAATTCGACCCCCAAGCGGGTCATGAGCAGGCAGGCCACCGGCCGGCATTGATTGTTAGTCCATCAGGCTACAACGCCAAAACCGGTCTTTTGCTTTGTTGCCCGATGACGACGCAAATCAAGGGTTATCCGTTCGAGGTAGTTATTGCGGGGGACCGTCCGGGCGCTGCACTGGCTGACCAGGTGAAAAGCCTGGACTGGGTGGCGCTCAAGGCACGGCACAAAGGCAAGGTTTCAGCCGATGAACTGGCACAAGTCAGGGCGAAGATGGTGGCCTTGATTGGGAAATGACACCTACCGGGTCAGGTCTTGCAATCACGCAAGATAAACGGAACACCCACTTATCGACACAAAGACGAGGACGCGGCCGGATTGACACTGGCATGATGTCTATCAACAATATCGACTGGACCGATGCGGAACTGCCCTTCAACAGGAAGCTGGTTCGCCTTGCCACGATAACCAGGGAGTTGATCATGACCGACAAAATGCAAGCGGCGGTGGTCGAGCAATTCGGCAGGCCGCTGGTGATCAAGGAACTCGATATTCCCAGCCCCGGGCCCGGCCAGATACTGGTCAAGACAGAGGCCTGTGGCGTGTGTCACACCGACCTGCACGCCGCCAATGGCGACTGGCCGCTCAAGCCCACGCTGCCGTTCACGCCAGGCCACGAAGGCATCGGTATCGTCACTGCCCTTGGCACGGGGGTGACGGCAGTCAAGGAGGGCGACCGCGTCGGCGTGCCATGGCTGTATTCCGCTTGCGGGCATTGTGAGTATTGCCTTGCCGCACGCGAGCCGGTCTGTCCCGAGGCCCAGTTCGGTGGCTACACGAAGAACGGCGGCTTTGCCGAGTACATTGTCGCGGACCCGAATTACGTGGCCCACATACCGGCCCACCTGGCGCCACGCGAGGTGGCACCGCTGATCTGCGCCGGTATCACGTCGTACAAGGGCATCAAGGAGACCCAGGCCCGGCCAGGCGAATGGGTTGTCATCTCAGGCGTGGGTGGCTTGGGCCATCTGGGCATTCAGTTCGCCAAGGCCATGGGCCTGCTGGTCTGTGCAGTGGACATCGACGACGGCAAACTCAAACACGCCAAGCGCCTGGGTGCCGATGTCATGGTGAACGCAAAAAACGGCGACCCCGCTGCCGCGGTGAAAAAGGCCACGGGGGGCGGTGCCCACGGCGTACTGATCACTGCGCCGTCCCTGAGCGCCTTCAAGCAGGGTGTGGGCATGACGCGCAAGTGGGGCACCTGCGTACTGGTGGGCCTGCCGCCGGGCGAATTCCCGACACCCTTGTTCGATGTGGTCGCCAACTGCATCACCATCCGCGGCTCTTTCGTCGGCAGCCGCAGCGACATGGCCGAAGCGCTGGCGTTTGCGGCTGCAGGCAAGGTCAAGGCGGACATTGAGTTGCAGCCGTTGTCGGCCATCAACCAGGTGTTCGAGCGGCTGGCGCATGGCGATGTGCCTTCCCGCGTGGTAATGGACTTCTCGGGTGCTTGAAGCGGAGGAGTGCGCAGCCATGAAGCCCCGCATCACCGTCATCACCATTGGCGTCGACGATTTGGAGGGCGCGGTTCGCTTCTACCGTGACGGCCTTGGCCTGACTGGCGAGGGAATTATCGGCAAAGAGTTCGAATATGGCGCCGTTGCTTTCTTTGACCTGGAGGCCGGTTTGAAATTGGCGCTTTGGCCGCGCAACAGCATCGCACATGATGCAGGTCTGCCGCTGGCGGAACGGAGCGCAACCGAGTTCACGCTCGGCCACAACGTTTCTTCAAGAGCTGAGGTCGACGCCGTCATGAAACAAGCGCAAGAGGCCGGCGCGGTGGTCGTGAAACCCGCTCAAGATACGTTCTGGGGCGGCTACGCTGGCTATTTCCAGGATCCGGAGGGGCATCTCTGGGAGGTGGTATGGAATCCCCAGCTATTGCCAACAGAGGTGGCCTGACCCGTCATTCCAGCGTTAGGCCATGAAGGAGATCAATTTCAAATTGTTCCCTGCTGCTCAAAACCCAGGACAGCCCGCCATGACCCATCCCCGCTCTGCATTTGGTATCACGCATCTTGCGCTGCGTGCGGCGGGCCTTCGATGTGGTACAAGGAAATTGATGTCGGCCAATAGCGGCCAGGTCCACTCTGCAAAGCTACAATCGCGGACCCGCAGCGTCAATAATGATGGCACGATGTTTCGATGAATTAATCAACTTTTCTCGATCATTAAAGATTGCGATGACTTTACTTTTCAAGCAAATCGCCATCCAGTTTCTTTGTGCAAGCTTTGCCATTTTTGCCACGCAGACCCGCGGTCATGCGGCCGATTCCATCTCCTTCGAAGCAGCCAGCGGCAACAAGACCCATATTGTTCGTGTCGGCGCGCAATGGAACTGGGCGAACAAATGGTGGCAATCCAACAATAGCCATATCGGCGGCTATTGGGATTTGACGCTGGCGCAATGGCGCGGCACGCAATATCAAAACCGGCCGGATGCCACGCAGAATATTACCGACATCGGCATCACGCCGGTGTTGCGCTTTCAGCGCGACAGCAAAACCGGGCCTTATGCAGAAGCAGGTATTAGCGCTCACCTGCTATCCCGGGTCTATGACAATAACGGCCGCAACTTCTCAACCTCCTTTCAGTTCGGGGATCACGCAGGGATAGGGTATGTATTTGCCAACAAACTCGATCTCGGTCTGAAAATCCAGCATTTTTCCAACGGCGGGATCAAGCGTCCAAACAGCGGTGCAAATTTTGCCGTTCTAAGCGCAAGAATGATTTTTTGAGGCGGTGCCGCGGGGCTCCCATTCCCCATGTCGCTTGGATCTGCGCGCCAGCACCTGTGGAAATCTGCTCCCGGATTTCGATGGCACACTTCAATCTCCCGCGCGATAACCCGCCAGGCACCCTTGCCCTTAACCAGTGAATGACCCTGTGCTGCAAACGCTAGACAAGAGGCAATTGCCCGCCTGGGGTTTGGCTGCGTTGCTGGTCCTGCCCTGGCTCAGCCCCTACACCTCGGGGCCGACGCCCAATGCCTGGCCGTGGCTGGTTTCGGCCTGTTGCGCGGTGCTGCTGTGGCTGTTTCGGCGCGGGATCAACGTCAGGCTCATCGCCACCGCCTGGCTGCTGGCCGCCGTCACCAGCGCGGTGATCGGTCTGCTGCAGTATTTCGGGCTGGCGAGCGCTATTAGCCCGTGGGTCAGCCAGACCGGCGCCGGGGAGGCCTTTGCCAATTTGCGTCAGCGCAACCAGTTTGCCACGCTCACCAGCATCGGTTTGCTGGCCTTGATTGGCCTGCTCGCGCGGCAAGCACCGGCGCGCCTTGTGCCGGGCTGGGCCTACCTTGCGATGCTGCTGCTGGCGCTGGGCAATGCGGCCAGCAGCTCGCGCACGGGCTTGTTGCAGTGGGCGCTGATTCTAGCGCTGACGACAGGGTGGGCGCTGCCCGCGCTGCGTGGCCAGCGGCGTCTGGCGGTGTTTGCGCTGCAGGCGCTGCTGGCGTATGGGCTGGCGGTGCTGGCGCTGCCCTGGCTGCTGAACGTGGCCACCGGGCTGAGCAGCGCAGGGCTGTTTGGCCGCTTGGCGGAAACGCCGGGCTGCGGCAGCCGGCTGGTGTTGTGGTCCAACGTGCTGACGCTGATTGCCCAGAAACCGTGGCTGGGTTGGGGCTGGGGCGAACTGGACTATGCCCACTTCATGACGCTCTACCCGGGCCCGCGCTTTTGCGAAATTCTCGACAACGCCCACAATTTGCCGCTGCAGCTGGCGGTGGAACTGGGGCTTCCCGCCGCCTTGGCCATCTGCACCGGCCTGGCCTGGATCGTCTGGCGCGCCAAGCCCTGGCGTGAAACCTCGTCGCGCGGCAAATGGCCTGGGGCGTGCTGGCCGTCATTGCGCTGCACAGCCTGCTGGAATATCCGCTTTGGTACGGGCCGTTCCAGATTGCAGTGGCGCTGTGCGCGGGTTTGCTGTGGTCGAGTGCTTCGGCGAGTACTCAGGGCTTCAAATTCCCCGTAGGTCGGGTTAGCCACAGGCGTAACCCGACATCTGCTTCTGCTGCCCCCTTCAGGGATGTCGGGTTACGCTTCGCTAACCCGACCTACTTCGAGGGACTTGAGCAGTTACAGAAATTCAAGCAAAGCAGGGCACTGGCCAAATATCTGCGAGCGCTGGCAGCTACTACGATGATAGCGTTCCTGGCGGCTGCGGGAATCGACTATCACCGGGTGAGCCAGATTTACCTGCAGCCCGCGCAGCGCAGTGCGGCCTACCGCGACGATACGCTGGCCAAGATGCAGCGCGTCTGGCTGTTTCGCCAGCAGGCCCGATTTGCAACCTTGAGCGTGACGCCGCTGAACCGCGACAACGCCCAGTGGGTCTTCGATACCGCAGCGGCCTTGCTGCATTACTCGCCCGAGCCGCGGGTCATTGAAAAGCTCATCGAGAGCGCCCGCCTGCTGCGCCGTGACGAGGAAGCCGCGGCGCTGCTGGCGCGCTACCGGGCGGCGTTTCCTGACGACTACGCGCGCTGGGCCGCCGGCCAGGCGAAGGTTGCCGCGCGCCTGCCGCCAGCGAACTGACGCGCAGGCCGCTCAGGCCTTGACAAAGCTGCCCGATTTTCCGCCGTGCTTTTCAAGCAGTTTGATGTCGGTGAAGGTCATGCCGCGATCCACTGCCTTGCACATGTCGTAAATCGTCAGCAGGGCGACGCTGACGGCGGTCAGGGCTTCCATCTCGACGCCGGTGGGGCCGACGGTTGCTACCGTGGCAGTGCAGGTGACAGCCCCTTTTTCACCTTCACCGAGGCTGCTTGCCACCTTCGGAATGGCGTGGCCAGCGATAAAATCAATCGCAACATGGGTCAGCGCCAGCGGATGGCACAGCGGAATCAGGTCGCTGGTCTTTTTGGCGGCCATGATGCCGGCAACGCGGGCAATGCCCAGCACGTCGCCCTTTTTTGCATTACCCGCCACAATGATGGCGAGCGTGGCCGAATTCATCACAATGCGACCCTGCGCAATGGCGATGCGATGGCTGGCCGCCTTGTCCGCCACGTCAACCATGTGGGCCTGGCCCTGGCTGTCGAAGTGCGTGAGTACCGAAGAAAGGGGAGGAGGAGGAGGAGGAGACGTCGTCATGCTGTTACAAAACCTTTACAACCATGCGTCATCATAAGAGCCTATTTGTGAATCCATCCATAACGCCGAGGCGATTGCTTTTGTTTTCATTGTTTCGTTTTAAAAATGGCTCGTCCGCCCAGCGCCTGGCCCTCGGCCGACTGGCGTTGGCAGTTGGGGTGTTGCTGGCTTCCGCCCA
>MERZ01000256.1:8533-10503 GCA_001770785.1 Burkholderiales bacterium RIFCSPHIGHO2_12_FULL_61_11 | reverse complement strand
AAGCTCAAATCAAAACACAGCACCTGGTCTTCCGCGTGGTTGGCGATCCAGGCGATCTGGTCGGGGCGCAGCCGCGGGTTGATGGTGTGCAGCACCCGGCCCGAGCCGCTGACACCGTAGTAAAGCTCCAGGTGGCGGTAGCCATTCCACGCCAGCGTGGCAACGCGGTCGCCAAAAGCCAGCTTCAGGCCATCCAGCGCATTGGCAACCTGGCGCGACCGGTGCGCCGCATTCTTGTAGGTGTAGCGATGCAAATCGCCCTCCACGCGCCGCGACACGATTTGCGCGTCGCCATGATAGCGCTCGGCAAACTCGATCAGTGATGAGATCAGCAGGGGCTGGCTTTGCATCAAACCTAACATGGCTTGGTTCCTTTCTTGCCGACTGGGCGTTTTTGTCAATTGAAATGTCTCGCGCGTGAATGGTACCGCGCGCATCGCCTACCCTGGCCGGGGAAACCCCGGTGCTATTCCCGGCCGGGCCGCCTTGGCGACACCGGCCAGCTGCCCAAGTCGTTTAACCCTGATGGCGCAGGGCTGTCGTTGCCATAGCACAATGCGGCCATGACCTCTGCCACCGCCTTCGCTGACAAGCCGGACCTTGCTGGATCGGGCCTGCCCTGGCTCAACAGTTTTGCCCGGCTGGGCCCGGATTTTTATACCGTGCTCCAGCCCGCCCCCCTGCCCTCGCCTTATTGGGTGGGGCGCAGCCGCGCGCTGGCGCGCGAACTCGGCCTGGAAGAGCACTGGCTTGAGTCCAGCGAGGCGCTGACGGCGCTGACCGGCAACCAGTTGCTACCCGGCTCCAGACCGCTGGCCAGCGTTTATAGCGGTCACCAGTTCGGCATGTGGGCGGGCCAATTGGGCGATGGCCGGGCGATCTCGCTCGGCGAGATTGCAACGCCCGATGGCGGGCAGGAGATCCAGCTCAAGGGCGCGGGCAAAACCCCCTACTCGCGCATGGGCGATGGCCGGGCCGTGCTGCGCAGTTCGATTCGTGAGTTTTTGGCTTCCGAGGCCATGCATGGCCTGGGCATACCGAGCACGCGCGCCTTGTGCGTCACGGGCTCTGATGCACCCGTGCGGCGTGAAGAAATCGAAACCGCTGCCGTGGTGACGCGCACGGCGCCCAGTTTCATCCGCTTCGGTCATTTTGAGCACTTCAGCTACAGCGGCCAGCAGGCCCAGCTCAAAACGCTGGCCGACCATGTCATCGACAGGTTTTACCCGGCTTGCCGTGAAGCGCGGCAGCCTTACGCGGCGCTGCTTGAAGCGGTGAGCGAGCGCACCGCCCGCCTCATGGCCGCCTGGCAGGCGGTGGGATTTTGCCACGGCGTGATGAACACCGACAACATGAGCATCCTGGGCCTGACCATCGACTATGGCCCGTTCCAGTTTCTTGACGCGTTTGACGCCGGCCACGTCTGCAACCATTCGGACAGCGAGGGCCGATACGCCTATAACAAGCAGCCCAACATCGCTTACTGGAACCTGTTTTGCCTGGCTCAAGCCTTGCTGCCGCTGATGGACGACCAGGACCAGGCGCTGGCCGCTCTGGCGTCGTATAAGACGGTGTTTCCCGAGGCGCTGCAAGCCAGAATGCGCGCCAAGCTGGGCTTGAGTGAGGCGCAACCGGAAGACCAGGCCCTGGTAGAAAACACCTTCAGGCTGTTGGCCGCTAACCAGGTCGACTACACGATTTTCTGGCGCCGCTTATGCGGCTTGACGGCGCAAAGTGGCCATGAGCCGGTACGGGATTTGTTTTTCGACCGCGAATCCTTCAATGCCTGGGCGCTACAGTATTCAGATCGCATTTCGGCTGTGGATATTGGAACAAGAGCCGATTTGATGCTGAAAAATAACCCGAAATTTGTACTTCGCAACCATTTGGGTGAAGAAGCCATACGCGCGGCGAAACTAAAAGACTTTTCGGGCGTCAATACCTTGCTGACCTTGCTGCAGGCCCCATTT
>MERZ01000256.1:5018-8518 GCA_001770785.1 Burkholderiales bacterium RIFCSPHIGHO2_12_FULL_61_11 | reverse complement strand
CGATGCCGAATGGAAGGCTTTGCTGGCCGAAAAAGGCGCCGAGCCCGGCGCCTTTGAGGTCACCCGTCACGCCGCCACGGAGCGGCCATTTACCGGCAGGTATGAGAGCACCACGGTGGACGGCAGCTATCGCTGCATCTGCTGCGGCGCCGAGCTTTTCGACTCGTCTGCCAAGTTCGACGCCGGTTGCGGCTGGCCCAGCTTCTCGCAGCAAGTCAATGAAGGGGCGATCGAAGAGCATGTGGACCGCGCCCTCGGCATGACCCGCACCGAGACCGTTTGCGCCAGTTGCGGCGCGCACCTCGGCCATGTGTTTCCCGATGGCCCCGCGCCCACCGGCCTGCGCTATTGCATGAATTCAGCCTCGCTGGATTTTCTCCCGCGATAATCACTTCATGAAAATTCTCTTCGATTTTTTGCCGATTGCATTGTTTTTCGGCATGTTCAAGTACGCTGAAAGCCACAAGGACTGGGCCGCCAGCACTGCCACGGAATGGCTGGGCTTCATGGTCTCGGGCGGTGTGGTCGGTCTGGTTGAGGCGCCCGTGCTGCTGGCAACGGTGGTCGTGATTGTGGCGACCATGGCGCAAGTTGCCTGGCTCAAGGCGCGCGGCCGCAAGATCGATCACATGCTGTGGGTCAGCCTGGGACTGGTCACCGCACTGGGCAGCGCCACCATTTATTTCCACAGCGAAAGCTTCATCAAATGGAAGCCCACGGTGCTGTACTGGGTGATGGGGAGCGCCTTGCTGTTTGGCCAACTGGTGCTCAAGAAAAATGGCATCAAGTCACTGATGGGCTCGCAAATGGCCTTGCCTGACGCGATCTGGCGCACTGTCAATTTAAGCTGGGTCGCTTTTTTCACGGTCATGGGCATTCTCAATCTTTGGGTAGCCTTTAACTTTCCGACCAGCACCTGGGTCAACTTCAAGCTCTTTGGTGGCCTGGGCCTGATGGTGGTCTTTGTGCTGGCTCAGGCGGTTTACCTGAACAAGCACATCAAAACGGGCAGCCCGCAATGAGCGCGGGCGTCAATGCCGGGGGTGGCCGCACGATGCGGCTTCCGGCCCATGTGAACGAGATTGAGCCGCTGCTTCAGGCATGGCTTGAGCCCACGCATCTGGAGGTGCTGGACGAAAGCGCCGCCCATGCGGGCCACGCTGGCGCCAATGCGCAGGGCTTTGGCTCGCACATTCGCGTCCGCATTGCCAGCCCCGTGTTTGCGGGCAAGAGCCGCGTGGCATGCCATCGGCTTGTGTATGATGCAATGCAAAATTTCATTGACCGTGGCTTGCACGCCTTGGTCATCGAGATCGTCAAGGAACCCTGAAACCCATTGATTTTTCGCAATAAATCAAGCAACAAGCATTACCAAAGTCTCACGAGAACATCATGAAAAAGCAATTTTTACTCGCCACCGCCGTTGCCGCCCTGCTGAGCCTGGGCGCACAGGGCGTTTTTGCCCAAAACCTCGCCATCGTCAATGGCAAGGCCGTGCCCAAGACCCGTCTTGACGCCTTGGCAAAACAAGTCGCCCGCTCCGGCCAACCGGTAACCCCGGAAATGGAAGGCCAGTTGCGCGAGGAAGTCATCGCGCGCGAAGTGTTCATGCAGGAAGCCGAAAAACAGGGTCTGTCCGCCAGTGAAGACTTTAAGGTCCAGATGGAACTGGCACGCCAGACCATCCTGATCCGCGAACTGTTCGCCGACTACCAGAAGAAAAATCCGGTGACTGACGCCGACCTGAAGGCCGAGTACGACAAGTTCGCGGCGGCCAATGGCGGCAAGGAATACAAGGCCAGCCACATCCTGGTTGAAAAGGAAGCCGAGGCCAAGGCCATTATTGCCAGCCTGAAAAAGGGCGGCAAGTTTGCAGAGATTGCCAAGAAGCAGTCAAAAGACACTGGATCGGGAGCCAATGGCGGTGACCTCGATTGGGCCAACCCATCGAACTACGTGCCCGAGTTCAGCGAAGCGCTGATCAAGCTGAACAAGGGCCAGACGACCGACACACCCGTGAAATCGCAATTCGGTTATCACGTCATTCGCGTGGACGACATCCGCGCGGCTCAGTTGCCATCTTTCGAGCAAGTCAAGCCACAAATCTCGCAACAGATGCAGCAGCAAAAGCTGGGCAAGTTCCAGGAGGAACTGCGCGCCAAGGCCAAGGTGGAATAAGGCCACCCGGCATTAAAAAACGCGGCCCATGCCGCGTTTTTTTTTGCCTAACCAGCGCTATTTCAGCGCGCCCAGAGCCATCAAAAGCCCTATCAGCACGGGCTGGTGCAGCAGGTAATAGCTCAAGCTCCAGCGGCCCAGCCACACCAGTGGTCGGGTTGCAGCGCTGCCGCCGCGCTGGAACCCAATCCGGAACCATTGGGGTCGATGGCGCAGCGTCCAGGTGCCTGCCGCCATGCCCCACCACATCACCCCCAACCAGGGAAACAGGGGAACGTAATCCTCGGTGACCGGTTTGCGGCTGATCAGACCCAGCCAGTTGAACGCATTTTCATTGAGGAATTCAGCGCCCGCCCATATGGAATGGCCGTAATAAGCTATAAATTTAAAGGCAATTGCAGCACCCCCCAGAACCCACAGCCAGCCGCCCCAGCCGGCCGTCAGGCGCACGATGATCAGCATCATGGCCAAGCCATGCAGCACCCCGAAGTAGATGAAATTTTGGGGATACATCCAGTAAGAAGCGGCGGTGACCAGCAGCGCAGCAGCTGCCACCTGAGCCCATCGCCGGCAGAACCGCGGCCAGTGCTGGCCCTGGTGAGCCGCGATCGCCTGCCCGAGGCCAGCGGTAAAGAGGAACAGGCTGACAATCGCCGTGCGCTGCCAGGTCCAGAATGGGTCGGCGTAGAAGTTTTGCCTCAGGTAGCCGAAGTGGTTCAGATCAAAGCAGAAGTGATAAACCGTCATCCAGACAATCGCCGCGCCACGCAGGGCGTCGACCGAGTCATAGCGGGAAGCAGAAGGCATGCCGGGCGTGGAAGTCATGCGGCAACGATACCGCAAGAGCGCGCCTTTGTGACCCGGATCAGCGGCAACGGGAAACGGGACTTGCGTTTCGACTGCAAGCCGGGTGAAATAATCGTGAAGAGAAAAATCGGTTCATGCTATTGCCTTGAAGTTCTACAAAACCTGGTACCCATGACCTCCATGGACAAGGAATCGCCGCCCACCCCTGCTGCGTCTGCCGCGGGTGACTGGCACCTGCGCGACGCGCACGATCTGGCCCGTGAACACGACGTGAACCCGGCCCACGGCCTGACGCCGCAACAGGTCAACCAGCGCGCACTGCAACACGGCGCCAATGAACTGACCACGAGCGGCAGCCGCAGCCTGTGGTCGCTGGTGCTCGATCAGTTCAGCGACTTCATGATCCTGGTGCTGATCGCTGCGGCGGTCGTCTCCGGCCTGATCGGTGACCTGGTGGACACCTTGGTGATTCTGCTCATCGTGCTGCTCAATGCCGCAATCGGCTTGGCGCAGGC
>MERZ01000256.1:0-4967 GCA_001770785.1 Burkholderiales bacterium RIFCSPHIGHO2_12_FULL_61_11 | reverse complement strand
CCTGCCAATGCCTTGGTGCCGGGCGATGTGGTGCTGCTGGAGGCCGGCAACCAGGTGCCGGCTGACCTGCGGCTGATCGAGATCGCGCAGCTCAAGGTGGACGAATCCGCGCTGACCGGCGAATCGGTCACAGTGGACAAGCACACCGGTGTGCTCGTCGGGGCGGTACACGCGCTGGGCGACCGGCTGAACATGGCCTTCAAGGGCACCATGGCCACGCACGGACGCGGCCGCGGGCTCGTCGTGGCAACCGGCATGGCGACCGAACTGGGCAAGGTGGCCGGGCTGCTGGAGCAGAACATCGAGCGCAGCACGCCGCTGCAGCTTCGCCTGGCCGCCTTTGGCAAGCGCGTGGCGCTGGCGGTGCTGGCGATTTGCGCGGTCATCCTTCTGGTGGGCTTGCTGCGCGGTGAGCCGCCGCTGCAAATGGTTTTGGTGGCGGTGAGCCTGGCCGTGGCAGCCATTCCCGAGGCGCTCCCTGCAGTGGTAACAGTGCTGCTGGCCTTGGGTGCGCGCCGGATGGTGGCGGTTCACGCGCTGATCCGCCGCCTGCCGTCGGTCGAGACGCTGGGCTCGGTCACCTACATCTGCTCGGACAAAACCGGCACGCTCACGGAAAACCGCATGCGCGCCGAGTGCCTGTTCGCCGGCGACGGCCCCGCCTGGCTGCCTGGCCCGGCGCTGCCTGGTCCGCTTTACGCTGAACTGCTGCGCGCGGTGGCCCTGTGCAACGATGCCCGTCCTGCGCCAGGGGGCGGCTGGCAAGGCGACCCGACGGAAACGGCACTCGCTGACGTCGCCGCCACAGCGGGCCTGGACAAGGCGGCGCTGGATCTCGAGTGGCCGCGGTTGCAGGAACTGCCCTTCGATGCCGACCGCAAGCGCATGACCACCTTGCATCGCAGTTTGCAAGGCGATGTGGCCTACACCAAGGGCGCGCCCGAGTCAGTGATTCCGCTGTGCAACGCCTATTGGCGGGCGCACGGCAGCGTCAGCATCGACCAGAGGGCCTGGCTGGCACGGGCGGACGCGCTGGCCGCGCAGGGCCTGCGCGTGCTGGCCGTGGCGCGGCGCAGTTACGATCAACTGCCGGAGGCCGGCGGCGAGATCGCGGTGCTTGAAAGCGATCTGTGCCTCATCGGGCTGGTCGGGCTGATCGATCCGCCGCGCCCCGAAGCCGCTGCGGCGGTGCGCGAATGCATGACCGCCGGCATCACCCCCGTCATGATCACCGGCGATCACCCGGCCACAGCGCGCGCGATTGCGTTGCGCCTCGGCATCGTGGACAACGCCCAGGCCCCGGTGCTGACGGGAGCCGATCTGACGGCACTGGACGAGGAAACGCTGCGTGCCCGCGTGCAGCGTGTGCGCATTTATGCCCGGGTGGACCCGGCGCAAAAAATCCGCATTGTCGAAGCCCTGCAGGCGCAGGGCGAGTTTGTCGCCATGACCGGCGATGGCGTGAACGACGCGCCAGCGCTCAAGCGCGCTGACATCGGCGTGGCCATGGGCAAGGGTGGCACCGACGTGGCCCGCGAAGCGGCCAGCCTCGTGCTACTGGACGACAACTTCGCCACCATCGTCAAGGCCGTGCGCGAAGGCCGGCGCATCTACGACAACATCCGAAAATTCGTGCGCTACGCGATGACTGGCAACTCAGGCGAAATATGGACGATTTTTCTGGCCCCCATGCTGATGCTGCCGATACCGCTGCTGCCGATCCATATCCTGTGGGTCAATCTGGTCACCGATGGCCTGCCGGGCCTGGCGCTGGCGGCCGAACCGGCCGAGCCGGGCATCATGCGACGGCCGCCCCGGCCACCGGACGAAGGCCTGTTTGCCAACGGACTTTGGCAACACATTCTGGGCGTGGGTTTGTTGATCGGTGGCTTGTGTCTGGGGGTACAGGCCTGGGCCCTTTCCATGGGGCAGGCACATTGGCAAACCATGGTGTTCACGGTGCTCACACTGTCGCAGATGGCGCATGTGCTGGCCATCCGCTCGGAAACCGTATCGCTGTGGCGGCTTGGACTGGGCACCAACAAACCGTTGCTGGGCGCGGTGCTGCTGACGTTTGCGCTGCAGATGGCCACCATTTATGTACCGATACTCAACCCCATCTTCAAGACCCAGCCGCTGTCCATCGGCGAACTGGCTCTCTGCCTGGCAGCATCGGCTGTGGTGTGGGCGGCTGTGGAGGTGGAAAAGGCCTGGCGTCGCCGCAGCATGTTCCCCGACGGCGCGGCCACCGCCGACGCGCCGACGTCATGAAAGCCAGCCTATTCCAGGCGCAGCCCTTTGCCATCAGTGACGCTTATCTTGACGGGAATCCCGGCCCGAATGCTTTGCGTGACCGTGCAGAAATCTTCAAACTGCCCCAATACCCGGTCAAGATGCGCAAGTTCCGCACCTTCTTTTCCGAACTGAATCGCCACATCGATCTGCTGAACGCGCAAGCGATTGTTCTCGTTGCGATCGACGATGCAGGTCGCCGTGGTCGTGATTCCGCCAGCGTCCTGCTTGAACTTTTGCAGAGAGAAATAAATGCTTGCCGACAGGCAGTTCGCCACTGCCGCAAGCAGCATCTGCGTTGGCGCCGGACCTTCGCCCTTGCCGAGCGGCGCTGGCTCGTCGGCGAGCAGGCCGGGTATCGCCGCTCCGAAGTCCACCAGAAATTGGTAGTTCTGTTTCTGAGTAACCGTGACGCTTAGCGTTTCAGCCATGGGAAGATTCTCCGTTGAAATAAATAAATTGTTCGCGACATATTCGTCATCGCGATTGCCGCGTCGCATCCGCTCCATGAACCGTTTGTGTTCTTATGGATTGACATTCCCGTCATTGCGAGCCCGCCGTACCGGCCCGATACCGCACACGGACCTTGAACCAGGAATTCGTCACTGCGAGCGAAGCGCGGCAATCGCAATGACGAGACTCTCTTTCATTGCAGCGCCACCAGGATGATCATCATCCCTCACGCACACCCGCCTTTTTCAGCATGATTTCAAGCGGGCAAAAGCGCATGAAGCTGCTTTGCAAAAGATTGGCGCCGACGAAAACCGTGAACCATAAGAAGTATTTGCTCACGAAAAGCGGGCTCTCGGGAACCCCCAGCGCCAAAGAAACAAGAATGAAAATTCCTGCAAACATGCGAACCATGCGGTTGGTATTCATAGTCAGTCCTCCAAAAAATAAACAAAACTCACGAAAACTTCTTTCGGTTCGCTGCGTAATACAACACCGGAATCACCACCAGCGTCAGCAGGGTAGAGACAAAAATGCCGAAGATCAGGGAAATCGCCAGGCCATTGAAAATCGGATCATCCAGAATGAAGCCCGCCCCTATCATGGCCGCCAGACCCGTCAGCACAATCGGTTTGGCGCGCGCCGACGCCGAATGGATCACTGCCTCGACAAACGGCATGCCTTGGGCGACCTGCAGGTTGATAAAGTCAACCAGCAGGATCGAGTTGCGCACAATAATGCCGGCCAGCGCGATCATGCCGATCATCGACGTCGCCGTGTATTGCGCATTCAGCAGCGCATGGCCCGGCATCACGCCGATGATGGTGAGCGGGATCGGCGCCATGATGATCAACGGCGTCAGGTACGAGCCGAACTGCGCGACCACCAGGATGTACACCAGCACCAGCCCGACGGCATAGGCCAGCCCCATGTCGCGGAAAGTTTCGTAGGTAATTTGCCATTCACCATCCCACTTCAGCGAAAACTGGCGATACGGATCGGACGGTTGCTTGATGAAATATTCACCCAGCGGTGCTCCCTGCGCGGCCGTCAGATTGTCCAGCTTGCCGCGGACCGCGAACATGCCGTACAAGGGGCTATCAAGCTTGCCGGCCATGTCGCCGATCACGTAAGTCACTGGCAGCATGTCCTTGTGATAAATCGTTTTCTCGCGGGTGGTGGGCTGCACCTTGACCAGTTCGGAAAGCGGCACGTTGTCAGCACCGGCGGACTTCACCGTCATGCTCAGGAGCGTGTCCAGCCTGGCCTGCTTTTCCGGCGGCAGGACTAATCGCACCGGAATGCTGTATTTCGATTGGCCGTCGTGCAGCGATGTGATGTCTTCTCCGTCGAGCCCGACCCGCATGGTCTGCACGACATCGGAGGCGGGAATACCCAGCAGCGCCGCCTTGCGCTGATCGACGCGCAGCACCACTTTTTGTGCGTTGTCCTCGATCGAGTCGTCGATGCCGATGATGTCGGCGGTCTGGGCAAAGGCTTGCCGCACCTGCTTGGCCAGGGCGTGCCGACCGGCTTCATCCGGGCCGTAGATTTCCGCCACCAGCGGCGACATGACGGGCGGCCCCGGAGGCACTTCAACCACCTTGACCTTGGCGCCGTGCCGGGCCGCGATCTCTTCGAGCGTAGCGCGAACCGCACCCGCGATTTCATGGCTTTTGCGCGAGCGCTGGTGCTTGTCCACCAGGTTCACTTGCATGTCGCCCAGTTCCGGAGCCTGGCGCAAATAGTATTGCCGCACCAAGCCATTGAAATTGATCGGTGCCGCCGTGCCGGCGTAGCCTTGATAGTCGGTGACTTCATCGACTGTTGCCAGATAGGCGCCCATCTCGTGCAGCGCCGCACTGGTGTTTTCGACCGGGGTGCCGGCGGGCATGTCGAGCACCACCTGGAACTCCGACTTGTTGTCGAAAGGCAGCATCTTCAAGACGACCAGCTGCACGGCCGCCAGGCTGACTGAAATCAGGATCGCGACCCCGATGCCCGCCCACAACAGGCGGCGGTTCCGGACGGCTTTTTTGTCGGCAAGAAATGGCGGCAGCAGCTTGCTGAACCAGCGGTGCAGCTTGCTGTCGGCATGTGCCGCATGGGCCGCACCGCCGCCATGCGCCCTGGAAAGTCGGTGCGCCAGCCATGGCGTCACGGTAAAGGCAATTACCAGGGAAATCACCATGCCCATGCTGGCATTGATCGGTATCGGGCTCATG
>MERZ01000255.1:1646-6454 GCA_001770785.1 Burkholderiales bacterium RIFCSPHIGHO2_12_FULL_61_11 | reverse complement strand
CGTCAGCCGAGTCACCGAAACGGGTGTTTTTGCAGAGCCGTCCCAAGCGAGCGCCGACCCCTTGGGGGCAATTCGTTCACGCAGTCAAAAGCGTGAGGGTCCAGCCAACTGCTACATTGCGGGACATGACGAATCAAGAAAATGGCTTAGTCGGTGGCGAAGTGCTGGATCTGGCAGGTAAACATCTGGTGCTTGGCCTCTCGGGCGGAATCGCCTGCTACAAGGCGGCGGAGTTGTGCCGGGCCTTGATCAAGGCCGGTGCGACCGTGCAGGTGGTGATGACCGAGGCGGCCGAGCAGTTCATCACGTCTGTCACTCTGCAGGCGCTCAGTGGTCGACCGGTATACACCAGCCAGTGGGACCGCCGTGAGGCTAACAACATGGCGCACATCAATCTCTCGCGTGAGGCCGATGCCATCTTGATCGCGCCCTGCAGCGCCGACTTTATCGCCAAGCTGCTGCATGGCCGGGCCGATGACCTGCTGAGCCTGATGTGTCTGGCCAGACCGATCGACAAGGTGCCGTTGCTGGTGGCACCGGCGATGAACCGCGAGATGTATGCGCATCCGGCGACGCAGCGCAATTTGCTTCAGCTGCAGGCGGACGGTGCCACGGTGCTGGGCGTGGGCAGTGGCTTTCAGGCCTGCGGTGAAACCGGTGACGGCCGCATGCTGGAGCCCGAGCAATTGCTTGAAGACATCATTGCCTTTTTCACGCCCAAGGTGCTGGCCGGCCAGCGGGTGCTGGTGACGGCCGGGCCCACTTATGAGGCCATCGATCCGGTGCGTGGCATTACCAATCTGTCGAGCGGAAAAATGGGCTTTGCCATCGCACGCGCGGCGCGCGAAGCGGGTGCCGAGGTCACGTTGGTTGCCGGCCCGGTGAGTCTGCCCACGCCGCGCGGGGTAATCCGAATCGACGTAAAGTCAGCACAAGATATGCTTCAAGCCGTTATGAGACGGGCGCAATCGGCTACTATTTTTATAGCGACTGCAGCCGTGGCCGATTGGCGGCCTGCAGCGCCGTCGGACCAAAAGATCAAGAAAGACGGTTCCGGCCAGACACCGCAACTGGTGGTTACGGAAAATGCGGATATTCTGGCCACGGTCGCTCGGCGCGCTGCCGCCTGCGCTGGCAAGCCGTTTTGCGTAGGCTTTGCGGCGGAAAGCCATGACCTGCTTGGGAACGCCCAAGCCAAGCGTCTGCGCAAACAAGTACCCTTGCTGGTCGGCAACATCGGGCCCGACACCTTTGGCCGGGATGACAACGCGCTGCTGCTGGTTGACGAGCAGGGCACCACCGAGCTGGCCAGGGCGTCCAAACTATCGCTGGCGCGGCGGCTGGTTCAGGAGATCGCCATCAGGATGGGCGCGCAAGGCGGCACAAATAAATAGATCAACAAAATCAGTTGAAAACAACTCATGAAAATCGACGTCAAGATCATCGATCCACGCCTTCAGGGCAATCTTCCCCACTACGCCACGCCCGGCAGTGCCGGCCTTGACCTGCGCGCCTGTCTGGATGCGCCGCTTACGCTGGATGCCAATGCCTGGCAACTTGTGCCCACGGGCATCGCGATCTACCTGCACAATCCCGGCTATGCGGCGCTCATTTTGCCGCGCTCCGGGCTGGGTCACAAGCACGGCATCGTGCTGGGTAATCTGGTGGGCCTGATCGACAGCGACTACCAGGGTCAGTTGATGGTCAGCGCCTGGAATCGCAGCGATGTGCCTTTCACCATTGAGCCGATGGACCGCATTGCGCAACTGGTGATCGTGCCGGTGGTCCAGGCACAGTTCAATGTCGTCAACGAATTTCCGACCAGCGAACGCGGTGAAAGCGGGTACGGCTCGACCGGCAAGGTCTAACCGTTTCGTCGCCGGGAGTCAGGCTTTTCCTACACCCGCGTATAGCGACCTCCCACGCCGGAACAGCCTGAGACCCCACCCCAGGCTTTGGGTAATGCGTATGTAATCAAGTTATGAGAGTCCTCATGCAAGCTGCTCGCCGATCAGAGTGAGTTGGTTGTGCAAGGGCCCCATGAACTTTATTCACAGGAGATTTTCATGCGCCACGTTTCCCGCGTTATTTCAGTCGCTTCCTCGGTGCTTCTATTGGTCGGCTTGGCCGCCTGCGTTTCACCACCGATGTCGTCGTACCCTGCCCAGAGTCAATACCCAGCGCAATACCCTGCCCAGAGTCAATACCCTGCGCAGAATCAACAAAGCAACTACGTTGAGTACGGGCGGGTCAGCAATATTGAGGTTCTCCAGACCCAGGGGCAGGCCCAAGGCTCCGGTGTCGGCGCGGTGCTCGGTGGCGTGGCCGGCGCGGTGATCGGTCGTCAGATCGGCAGCGGCGGCGGGCGCGATGCCGCCACGGTGATTGGCGCTGTGGGTGGCGCTGTCGCCGGCAATGCCATTGAGAAGAATCGGAACACCAATGTTCAGGAAAGCTATCGCGTCACCGTCCAGCTTGACAACCGCTCTTACCGAGCCTACGACCTCCCTTCCGTAGGCGATCTGCGGCCGGGCGATCGGGTACGGATTGAAAACGGGCAGCTGTTCCGTTATTAAGCCAGCCTTTCATGCAAAAGCGGCGCGGCAGTTTTCTGCAGCGTCGCTTTTTTATGCGGTTTATTTGGTTTGATCAATGCAGCGTGTCATTGCCCGGTGTGAGGGGCGCCAGTTTGAAAAAACCGGTGCCCAGGGAACCTTGGCCGATTTCCTGCTCGGTCGCATCGCGCACTGACTCGACCCTGGCGGTCAGCCGGATGGCTATTCCGGCGAGGGGATGGTTGCCGTCAAGCACCACGTGCTCAGGGTAGATTTCCGTCACCGTATAAATGTGCTCATGTGGAATTTGCCCGTTGGCGCCCGCGGGCAACGCGGCACCATCGAAGGTCATGCCTTCTTCCAGCTCGGCCGGGAAAATGTTGCGTGGCTCAAGAAAAACCAGGTTCTCATCATAGTCACCGAAGGCGTGTTCGGGCTCCAGGTGCAACTCAAGCCGGTCTCCGGCTTGATGACCTTGCAGAGACTCTTCGATTTTGGCCAGCAAGTCATTGCCACCGAGCAAAAACTCAACCGGCTCGTCCAGTTCATCCAGTACATCGCCCAAGGTATCTTTCAGCGTCCATGTGAGGGCTACGACGCACTGGGGGGTGATTTTCATCGGACAATTGTCCCATGGATATCAATCAATCTCTAGCGCTTCTCGCTGGCCTGAGCCCGGCGCAATTCATGCGTCAGTATTGGCAAAAAAAGCCCTTATTGGTGCGCCAGGCCATTCCCGGTTTTCAGCCTTTACTCAGTCGCTCGGCACTGTGCAAGCTGGCCGCGCGCGAGCATGTTGAATCCCGCTTGATTGTTCAGCAGGCCAAAGGTTGGCGAATGAAACAGGGGCCCATCCCGCCCAGAAGCCTGCCGCCGCTGAGTCAGCCGGGCTGGACTTTGCTGGTGCAGGGTGTGGATCTGCACGATGCAAGTGCGCATGCGCTGCTGCAGCGGTTTCGTTTCGCGCCCGATGCCCGGCTTGATGACCTGATGATCTCGTTTGCCACGACGGGCGGCGGCGTCGGGCCGCACTTTGACAGCTACGACGTGTTTTTGCTGCAAGCCAGTGGCCGAAGGCGCTGGAGGATAGGGCAGCAAAAAGACCTGACCCTGCAGCCGGGCGTCCCCTTGAAGATCTTGCAGAACTTCGAGCCCGAACAGGAGTTCTTATTGGAGGCCGGAGACATGCTCTACCTGCCGCCAGGTTATGCGCATGATGGCGTTGCCGAAGCGGCTGTTGGAGGCGATCGGAATGCCACTGATTGCATGACTTATTCCATTGGCTTTCGCGTCCCAATCCGTAACGAGCTGGCCGCCGAGTTGCTGCACCGACTGGCTGAATTCAGCGAAGACGATGTACGCCTGCCGCGCTTGTATCGCGATCCAGGTCAGCCCGCGACAGCGACCCCGGCGGCGCTACCAGCAGGCTTGGTGAGCTTTGCCCGGCAGGCCGTTCTTGATGCATTGAAAGACCCGCGGGACCTTGGCTGCGCCCTGGGTGAGTGCATGACTGAGCCAAAATCGTCTGTGGTGTTTGACGAACCCCAAGTGGACTGGGATTCAGGCGCCGCCAAAGCCAGTCAGGCCGGCATTCATCTGGATGCACGGACCCGCATGATGTATGACGGCGCCCACGTGTTTATCAACGGCGAAAGTTACCGTGCGAAAGGCGCAGATGCCAGCCTCATGCAGCAATTGGCCAACCAGCGAAGTCTCTCGGCCCGCGAGCTACGCAAGGCCAGCGTGGCAGCCCTCGCGCTGTTGGGCGACTGGCATGATGCCGGCTGGCTGCGGCAAGAGCAGAATGAACGGCCGGATAACGACAACTGAAGCCCGCGCCACCCATTCCACGGAGAATCGGGGAAAGACCAAGGAGAAAAGTCATGGATTTTCAAGATATGTCCGCCGTTCCGTCGGCCCTGCTGGAAGGACGCTTTGTCGGCCGCACCGAGTTCACCGAGTTGATTCACCAGGCCTTTGCAGTCGCTGCCCTGCAGGGGTGGCGTGAAATCATTTTGTGCGATCCGGATTTTGAGGACTGGCCTTTGGGTGAGCGTGTTGTAGTGCAATCGCTCAATGACTGGTCCAAAACGGGTCGCAGGCTCACGATGCTGGCCAGTAATTACGATGTGGTGATCCGAAATCACACGCGATTTGTGACTTGGCGGCGAACCTGGGCCCACATCGTGGAGTGCCGCGCCAGCGCTGCCAGCGCGGCAGCCGATCTACCCAGTGCCTTGTGGGGTGCCGGCT
>MERZ01000255.1:1125-1544 GCA_001770785.1 Burkholderiales bacterium RIFCSPHIGHO2_12_FULL_61_11 | reverse complement strand
GTTGTATTTTCCCGCATATAATTTATAGCTGGGTAAAAAGAGCTTGAGTCCTATCCCAGGTCAGAACAAATCGTGGATTTTGATTTGGGTTTCTTTTGGCAAGTCCCGGAAATTGTTTTCTTAATTCATCAAGGATAGTAAAAATGAACAAGTCACTCGTTTTGGCAGCGATTGTTGCCGCTGTTGCCCTGGCTGCTTGCGGCAAAAAAGAAGAGGCTGCGGCACCTGCTCCTGCTCCCGTTGTTGAGACGCCCGCACCTGCTGTGGTTGTCACGGAACCAGCAGCTGATGCTTCTGCCGCAGCGGGTTCCGCCTCTGATGCAGCCGGTTCCGCCGCTGCCGCTGGCGCCGCCGCTGACGCAGCGGCCCAGGCTGCCAGCGCAGCGAAGTAAGTTCTTCCGCTTGCAAAAAAGCCGTCT
>MERZ01000255.1:0-1098 GCA_001770785.1 Burkholderiales bacterium RIFCSPHIGHO2_12_FULL_61_11 | reverse complement strand
TTCCGTGGTGCTCCCCAGCGCCTCCGACATGGCTTGGGAGGCAAGTTCCGGGCGGTTGTTTTGCACGCTCAGATGAGCCGCTACCAGATGCTTGAGTCCTCCGTGAAACACCGAGCGGGCAATCGCGGCCGCGGCGATGTTGGATAAATGTCCGTACAGGCCACCGACGCGACGCTTGAGAAAAGGCGGATAGGTCGACTGGGCCAGCAATTCGCTGTCGTGGTTGCACTCAAGCAGCAAGCCATTGCAATGCGCCAGATGGGCCAGCAAGTGAGCCGTGGCATGGCCGAGGTCAGTCAGAATCCCCAGTTTTGCCGCACCGTCGGTGCATGTCAGCTGCAACGGCTCGCGCGCGTCATGTGGAACGGTAAACGGCATGATTTGCAGGTCCCCCAGATCAATGGCTTCACCGTCGCGCGCGGTGTTGAGCAATCCATCGAAGTCGGGCGAACCCATGCCTTCATGAGTACCTCGACTCATCCAGACCGGCACCCGGTAGCGCCTCGCAAACTGACGCGCGCAGCCAATGTGGTCGCTGTGCTCGTGCGTGATAAAGAGAGCATCGATGTCGCCATCAGCAACGCCCGCCTGGCCCAGTCGCACTGAAAGTTGCTTGAGCCCGAGGCCGCAGTCAACCAGCAAGCGCACCGGTCTTGGGCCTTCAACCTCCACCAGCGCCGCGTTGCCGGTACTGCCACTGCCGAGACTTTTAAACCTTAACACCAGTGCGCCGATCGGGCATCCAGCGGCAAACTTGTTACCGTTATTTCAGGTCGTCTGCAATCACCTGAACAATGCGTTGGGCATTGGCTGACGATTCGGGCGCACCCCGGGCATTGAGCACGGACACCGTGGTGTTTTCACCCTGGCTCTTGACGGTGATGCGGTACTTCAGCGGCGGTGCTGCGGGTGAAGAGCCGCTGAACAGTTTGCTGAAGAGACCAGGTTCGCTCTTGTTGGTCACGGGTTCGACGTAACGCACGAAGTAAGTGCCCTGGCTGCGGTCGCGGTCTTCAACCGTAAAGCCGGTACGGTCGAGCGCCAGACCCACCCGGCGCCAGGCGCGCTCGAAGCCTTCATCGATTTGTACGACGGGCA
>MERZ01000254.1 GCA_001770785.1 Burkholderiales bacterium RIFCSPHIGHO2_12_FULL_61_11 | reverse complement strand
CACTCGGCCGTGATGTCGGAAATCAACACCGCGCTCTCACCGCTCGGCATCGCGAGCGCCGACATCGTGATGAGCGAAGGCGGCCCCGGCGAAGGCTCAATCACCTGCGAAGTCAATCTCGAAAACATCGTCCGATCCAGAAGGCAACCACCAGGGCTGGACACGCTGGGTTCGCCGTCGGGGCTGGAGGGCAACGATGGCAAACAGGCAATACACGGCGTGTTATCACCACTTTCACCAACAGGAGAAACCCATGGGCATTCAACTCAATTTCATCAATAAATCCAACGACACGAACAACTCGGAGGTCGTGATATTCCAAAAGAACGTCGCGACCAACTTCGACGAGCTCGCGGTGGCCTGGCAGGTCATCAAGTACTGCGGTCCAGGCGACAACCATCCGTTCACCTTCCCCATGAGCATGCAGGTCGGCGCCAGTGACAGCTATGGCAACTACACCCCGCAGCTGGAGGCCCAAAATGGCCAGCTGTTCCAGATGGCCTTGACGACCTCTGGCGACCGGCTCGTGTCTGCAGGCACTGGCTCCAGTCCCAATGAAGTGCAGGTGCTCAATGCGCTGCCCAAGGGTGCTATCAACGCCAGCTGCTACAAGGATGGCAAGCTCCTGGCTATCAAGACCTCAATCGCCCCCCAGCAAAAGGCGGTGTTCCAGTTCAAACCCACCATCTGGATTGGCGTGGCTTCCCAGATCGTGCAGGGCCAGGTCATGAACTCGGCCATCATCTCCAACATCAACACGCAGCTGTCTCTGCTGGGTATTGCCAGCGCCGACATCGTCATGACTGGCGGCGGCCCTGGCGCCAATACGACGCCTTTCGCATTCCACTTCGAAAACATCGTGATGTGCTGACGCCGCAGCAACGGCATGCGGCCACCCAGCCGCAGCGCTGGTCGAGGAGATGGCTACCGCTGCCAGCAGTTTGAGCCACCAGGCCCAGGCATTGATGGAGTCTGTGGCTGTATTCAAGCTGGATTTATGAACGCTTCCCAGCGGCTACTCGTCAGGGTATCTCCCAGCCCGCCTCCCACTGCAATCCTCCGCAGCCTAGTGGACTGCTCTGCCGGCCAAAGCCAACCGCTGTCCGAGTTTCTCTCGACCGTTGAGGAGATCGAGCAACTGACCGGGCTGAGCTGTAGCGAAGAA
>MERZ01000253.1 GCA_001770785.1 Burkholderiales bacterium RIFCSPHIGHO2_12_FULL_61_11 | reverse complement strand
TCGGTGGGCGCGTTGTCCCAGCAATTGCCCTTGCGGCTCATTGAGCTTTGCATGCCGTACCCAGTCAAGGCTGCTTGAAACTCATGACTGCAATACTGGCTGCCTCGATCCGAATGGAAGATCAAACCCGGCTCAGGGTGCCGCCGGAACCATGCCATGCGTAGCGCATCGGTCACAAGGGTGGTCTGCATGTGGGGCTCCATACTCCAGCCGACCACGTGTCGGCTATGCAGGTCGATCACGACAGCCAGGTACAGCCAACCCTCATCCGTGGGGATGTAGGTAATGTCACCGGTCCACACGGCGTTTGGCTGCTCGGGCTGGAAGTTGCGGTCCAGCAGATTGGCCGCAATGGGCAGGTTGTGCTTGCTGTCAGTGGTGACAACATACCTGCGCTTGCCCTTGGCTTTAATGCCGTGCAGTTTCATCAGTTTCTGGATACGGTCTTTCCCGACCCGCACGCCCTTGGTGACCAAATCTTTCCAGATCCTGGGCCAGCCGTATTCGCCTTTGCTGCCAGCGTGCGCTGCTTTGATGTGGGCCAGCACGGCTTCGTCGCTAAGGCGCCCGCCAGGCTTTGAAGGCGCTTTGGACCCCCGGTAGGCAATATGCTCAAAGTAGCCACTGGCACTCACCTCCAGTACCTCGCATTGCAAGCTGATGGGCCACCGGCGCTTGTGTCCGGTGATCCAGGCGTACCTCACATTGATTCTTTCGCGAAGTACGCCGTCGCTTTTTTTAAAATATCACGCTCCATCTTGACCCGCGCCAGTTCGGCCCTCAGTCGCGCAAGCTCCATTTGCTCCGCACTTACCGGCTTGGCGCCAGCCCCTGCGAGCTTACCTTGCGCTGCAAGACGTACCCAGTTGCCC
>MERZ01000252.1:367-5065 GCA_001770785.1 Burkholderiales bacterium RIFCSPHIGHO2_12_FULL_61_11 | reverse complement strand
CTCCCGCCTACCTGGATCTTGCCGACGTCAAAGGCCAGGCGGCCGGCCGGCGCGCGCTTGAAATTGCCGCTGCTGGCGGGCACAGCCTCCTGATGGTGGGCGCGCCTGGCTCCGGCAAATCCATGCTGGCGCACCGTTTTGCCGGCCTGCTGCCCACCATGACGACGCAAGAAGCCCTTGAAAGCGCTGCCGTCGCTTCGCTGGACGGTCGCTTTATGCTGGAAAACTGGGCCGTTCGGCCGACCTGCTCACCCCACCACACGGCCAGCGCCATTGCGCTGGTGGGCGGCGGTTCGCCGCCACGCCCCGGCGAAATCTCGCTGGCGCACCGCGGCGTCCTGTTTCTGGACGAATTGCCCGAGTTTCCACGCGCCGCCCTGGAGGCACTACGCGAACCGCTGGAGTCCGGCACCATCACCATTTCCAGGGCGGCGCACCGGGCCGAGTTTCCGGCCCGCTTCCAGCTGATCGCCGCCATGAACCCCTGCCCCTGCGGCTATCTGGGCTCCAGCCTGCGCGCCTGCCGCTGCTCGCCCGATCAGGTGTCACGTTACCAGGGCAAGCTCAGCGGGCCTCTGCTCGACAGGATTGACCTGCATGTGGAAGTCGGCAGCCTGGCGGCCGACGAGCTGGTGAACACGCCGCCCGGTGAAGCGACCGTCTCCATCCGAAGCCGCGTTGCCCTGGCCCGCGAGCGCGCCATAAGCCGGCAGGGCAGCACCAACCAGGCACTGGAAGGCCAGGCCATTGATGCGCAATGCCAGCTCGATGCGGCGGCGGCAAAATTCCTGAACACTGCTGCGACCCGGCTGGGTTGGTCAGGCCGCGGCATTCATCGCTGCCTGAAAGTCGCCAGAACGATTGCTGATCTTGCGGGTGCCGCCACGGTACAAGTCACGCATGTGGCCGAAGCGGTGCAGTATCGGCGCGCGCTCAAGGCAGCGCATTAAAAAGGGTGACCCCCCACGCTTGTCGCTTCGCGTACTGCGCTGCCCCCCGAGGGGGGCGGTGCTTGCTTGGGGCGGCCCGGCGCGGCGCACTTCCTTGGCCCCCACGCTCGCCACTGCGTGTGCTTCGCTGCCCCCGAGGGGGCTGTGCTTGCTTGGGGCGGCCCGGCGCAGCGCACTTCCTTGGCCCCCACGCTCGCCACTGCGTGTGCTTCGCTGCCCCCGAGGGGGCTGTGCTTGCTTGGGGCGGCCCGTCGCGGCGCACCCGACCTTACAAATTGGGCGCCAGCAGGCGCTGCAAATCCTCGGCTTTGGCGCCGCGCCGCCTGGCCAGGTCTTGCAGCTGGTCGTCGCCGATCTTGCCGACGTTGAAATACGTGCTGTCAGGGTGGCTCAGGTAAAAGCCGCTGACGCTGGCCGCTGGGGTCATGGCCAGGCTCTCGGTCAGCGCCATGCCGATGTCCGCGCATTGCAGCAACTCGAACATTTCCTTTTTCACGCTGTGGTCCGGGCAGGCCGGGTAGCCGGGCGCGGGGCGAATGCCCTGGTATTTTTCAGCCAGCAGCGCGCCGCTGTCCAGCGCTTCGGCGGGTGCATAGCCCCACAAGTCCTTGCGCACACGCTGGTGCAGCGCTTCGGCAAATGCTTCGGCCAGGCGGTCGGCCAGCGACTTGAGCATGATGGACGAGTAGTCGTCGTGGTCATCCTGGAAATACTTCTCCTTCTTCTCGGCGCCCAGGCCTGCGGTAACGGCAAAAAGGCCGATGTAGTCGGCAATTTCGAAGTCATTATGACCCTCAGCCCCCGCCCTCCCTGCCCTTGCCGCTATTAATTCAGGAGTCAACACTTTCGGCGCAACAAAGTCGGCCAGGCAGCGGCTGGGACGCATCACGCCGTCAATGGCGGTTTTTTCCGCCTGCTGGCGCAGCCCATACCAGGTCATGGCCACTTCGCTGCGCGTCTCGTCGGTGTAAATCTCGATGTCGTCGCCCACGCTGTTGGCCGGGTACAGGCCCATCACGCCGCTGGCCGTGAGCCAGCGGCCCTCAATCAGGCGCTTGAGCATGCGCTTCGCGTCGGCATACACGCGCACCGCTTCGGTACCGACCACCTCGTCTTTCAAAATCGCCGGGAAGGGGCCGGCCAGGTCCCAGGTCTGGAAGAACGGGCCCCAGTCGATGTAGCGCGCCAGCTCGGCCAGGTCAAAATTCCTGAACACGCGCCTTCCAATGAACTTGGGCACGGGCGGCGTGTAGTTCGCCCAGGCTATGCGCGTGGCGTTGGCGCGCGCCTTGGCGAGCGGCCACATTGGCGTTTGTTTTTTGTTGGCGTGCTGGGTGCGCACCTTGTCGTAGTCAGCCTTGATTTCGTCTATGTATTTGGCGGCCTGCTCGGACAGCAGGCTTTGCGCCACGCTCACGCTGCGCGACGCGTCGGGCACATAGACCACCGGGCCTTCGTAGTGCGGCGAGATTTTCACCGCCGTGTGAACCCGGCTGGTGGTGGCGCCGCCAATCATCAGCGGGATCTTTTTGATGCGGAAATGCTCGTCCTTCTGCATCTCGCCGGCCACATACTGCATTTCTTCCAGGCTCGGCGTGATCAGACCCGACAAGCCCACAATGTCGGCGCCCTCGACCTTGGCGCGCGCCAGAATCTCGTGGCAGGGCACCATCACGCCCATGTTGACGACTTCGAAGTTGTTGCACTGCAAGACCACGGTGACGATGTTCTTGCCGATGTCGTGCACGTCGCCCTTGACGGTGGCGATGATGATCTTGCCCTTGGTTTTCACGTCGGCGCCAGCCGCCTCCAGCAGCAGCTTTTCGGCTTCGATGTAGGGCAACAAATGCGCCACGGCCTGCTTCATCACACGGGCGCTTTTGACCACCTGCGGCAAAAACATCTTGCCCTGGCCAAACAGGTCGCCGACCACGTTCATGCCGTCCATCAGCGGGCCTTCAATCACATGCAGTGGCCGCCCACCCTCGGCCCTGATGGCCTGCCAGACCTCTTCAGTGTCTTCGGTGATGAATTCGTTCATGCCGTGCACCAGCGCATGCGACAGGCGCGCACGCACCGGCAACGCGCGCCACTCGTTGCGCTTGCTGTCGTCCCTGGCGCCGCTTTTTGCGCTTTCGGCAATTTCAACCAGTCGCTCGCCGGCGTCAGGCCTGCGGTTAAGCACCACGTCTTCGACGCGTTCGCGCAGCGCCGGTTCCAGGTCGTCATAGACGCCGACCATGCCGGCGTTGACGATGCCCATGTCCATGCCGGCCTGGATCGCGTGGTACAAAAACACCGTGTGAATCGCTTCACGCACCGGGTCGTTGCCGCGAAAGCTGAAGCTCACATTGCTGACGCCGCCCGACACCTTGGCGCCGGGCAGGTTGGCCTTGATCCAGCGCGTGGCGTTGATGAAATCCACCGCGTAGTTGTTGTGCTCCTCGATGCCGGTGGCAATGGCAAAAATGTTGGGGTCAAAGATGATGTCTTCGGGCGGGAAGTCGAGCTCATCGACCAGCACCCGGTAAGCGCGCTCGCAAATGTTGATTTTGCGCAGGTAGGTGTCGGCCTGGCCCTGCTCGTCAAAGGCCATCACCACGGCGGCCGCGCCATAACGCTTGAGCAGCTTGGCCTGGTGCTTGAAGACGTCGATACCTTCCTTCATGGAAATCGAGTTGACGATGCCCTTGCCCTGAATGCAGCGCAGCCCCGCTTCAATCACGCTCCACTTGGAGCTGTCGATCATGATGGGCACGCGCGAGATGTCGGGTTCGCTGGCGATCAGGTTCAAGAAACGCACCATGGCGGCCTGGCTGTCGAGCATGGCCTCGTCCATGTTGATGTCGATGATCTGCGCGCCGTTTTCGACCTGCTGGCGCGCCACGGCCAGCGCCGCTTCGAAATCGCCATTGAGAATCATGCGCGCAAAGGCCTTGGAGCCCGTCACATTGGTGCGCTCGCCGATGTTGACGAACGTAGCACTTGGGGCTAGAGCCTCAGCGCCGTCCTCAACTGAATGGACCGCGCCAATGGTCAACGGCTCCAGGCCGGACAGCTTCAAGGGGGGGGCAACAATATGGGACATGCGACTCACCTGTAGATAACAAGAATCAGGTGAGCGTCGTTGGGGTCATCCAAGCCTGACGGGCCTTCTGACCCACTGCAACGCTCCTTGGATATGCTGCATTTTAACGGCTAAAGCCCTCACTGGACCTTTTTCCAACGTGAGTATTCCGTCGGTGCAGGGGTGAGCAAAGACGACCAAACTATTTCTGGGCGCTACCGGCTCGCGGGCAGGTTTGCGACAGCGCCTTATCGTTGGACATCGCCGCTGACGACCAGAAATGCGCCCCAAGGAAGGCTCTTCGGGAGGGCGCGTTCCACCGCCTGCGCAAATTCGGTCCCTGACGGCAGGAATACCGCGGTACTGAAATGAACGTGTTCGACCGGCAACGCCTTCAGGGCCTCATCAAGTTCGCTCCGGCTGTGCCAATGAGCGCCCTGATAGGCACCCTTGCCGCCACTTCGGCCCTTGTCGAGCCACAGCAGGCTGTGCCGGTTAAGCAAGCCAAGCACGAAGCGCCGCCGCGTGACTCGCACGATCTCTGCCATCGCGCGAGGCCAGTCGTCTACGAAGCACAAGGCCGTGATCGAAATGACTTGATCGAAGGATTGGTCGGGGAAAGGCAGGCGGCGAGCATCGCCTGCCACGTAGGCTATAGCTTGATCCGATCGATGGCGGGCG
>MERZ01000252.1:0-293 GCA_001770785.1 Burkholderiales bacterium RIFCSPHIGHO2_12_FULL_61_11 | reverse complement strand
GCCGCTACCGCAACCCACGTCGAGCAGGCTTGTGCCAGACCTCATATCGAGGTGGCGACATAGAAGCTCGAATTCAACATCGCCGATCCAGCGTCCGCGCGGACTGTCATACCACGCGTCGTACTCTTCTGGTGTCACAGACTGGCCACCGTCCGCCAAGCCTCAAGCAAGCCGCTGGCGGCGCGACTCACTTCGTCAGGCGTCGTTAGGGTGCCGACGGACAGCCGCACGGCCCCGGCCGCGCGCACAGAACTGACGCCCATCGCGGCCAATACACCGCTGACAACATCATG
>MERZ01000251.1 GCA_001770785.1 Burkholderiales bacterium RIFCSPHIGHO2_12_FULL_61_11 | reverse complement strand
GTCCGACCTGCTGCTGCTCGACGAACCCACCAATCACCTGGATCTGGACGCCCTGGTCTGGCTCGAAGCCTGGCTCAAGCGTTATCAGGGCACCATGCTGGTGATCAGCCATGACCGCGAGTTCCTCGATGCCGTGACGCAGGTCACCGTGCATATTGAAAGCGCCAAGCTGACACGTTACGGTGGCAACTACAGCACGTTCGAAGACTTGCGCGCCGAGCAGATGGCGCTGCAACAAGGGGCTTATTCCAAGCAGCAGGACAAGATTGCCCACCTGCAAAAATTCATTGCCCGCTTCAAGGCCAAGGCCAGCAAGGCCAAGCAGGCGCAAAGCCGGGTCAAGGCGCTGGACCGCATGGAAAAAATCGCGCCGCTGCTGGCCGAAGCCGACTTCACCTTCGAGTTCAAGGAACCGGCCAACCTGCCCAACCCCATGCTGTCGATGCAGAACGTCTACTTCGGCTACCCGCCGCCAGCAGATGCGCCAGAAGGCACGCCGCCCACCGTCATCGTGCAAAACGTCAGCAAATCAGTACTGGCCGGCCAGCGCATCGGCATCCTGGGCGCCAACGGGCAGGGAAAATCGACCGTGGTCAAAACCATCGCACGCGAGTTGCAGCCCATCAGCGGCGAAATCACAGAAGGCAAGGGCCTGAACATTGGCTACTTCGCGCAGCAGGAACTCGACGTGCTGCGCCCGCTGGACACCCCGTTGGAGCACATGATCCGCCTCGTCAAGGAAGTCACCGCCGCCGGAAAAATCAGCGGCCAGGGCACGCGCGAACAAGACTTGCGCAGCTATCTTGGTAATTTCAATTTCGGTGGCGACATGGTCAAGCAGGCCGTCGGCAGCATGAGCGGCGGCGAAAAGGCCCGACTGGTGCTGTGCATGATCGTCTGGCAGCGCCCCAACCTGCTGCTGCTCGATGAGCCGACCAACCACCTGGACCTGGCCACCCGTGAAGCCTTGTCGATGGCGCTCAACGAGTTTGAAGGCACGGTCATGCTGGTCAGCCACGATCGCGCCCTCTTGAGAGCCGTGTGTGACGAGTTCTGGATGGTCTCGCGCGGCGGCGTCGCGCCGTTCGACGGCGACCTCGACGACTACCAGCGTTACCTGCTCGACGAAGCCAAGCGCCAGCGCGAAGAAGCCAAAAAGTCCACCAGCACCGCGACG
>MERZ01000250.1 GCA_001770785.1 Burkholderiales bacterium RIFCSPHIGHO2_12_FULL_61_11 | reverse complement strand
CCTTGGATGTGGCCATCTTGGCGCTGTCGTTATCGGTGACGTTGCTCTTGAGGACGCTGCCCTTGGCGCCCTTGCGTTCTTTGTGGGTGGCCAGGAAATCGCGGATACGTCGTGCTTCCTTCTGGTATTTCTCGATGCGCCGACGATTGCGCGCTTCATCTTCGTCACGATCGGTTTGCTCACTCTGCGTGTCGCGGCTTTGATGTGCGTTGAGCATGGCGCCAACGGCTTGCTCGATACGTTCCGCATCATGCGCCAATTCCGCATGGGTACCGCTGCGGTGCTTGGAGGCGTTGCTGGGGAGCTTGACGCCGTCGATCGCAAACATGTCGCGACCGATCAGGCCTTGGGCGTCGCAGGTCATGAGCACTTGCGCGAACAGGACCGCAATATCCGGACCGAGCTCGCGTACAAATTTGGCGATGGTGGTGAATTGCGGGGCGCTGTCGCCGGAGATGGCCATGAACAAAACGTTTTCGCGGCAGGCGCGCTCGATGGCGCGACTGGAGATCATGCCACGGCTGTATGCCAGCAAAACAATCTTGAGCATGACAGCGGGGTCGTAGGCCGGGGCGCCGGTGTCGTCGTTGTTGTAACGGGCATCAAATCCGGATAAATCGATCTCGTTGTCGATCAGGTAGTCGAGTGCGTATTCGAAACTGCCGGCCATCAGCTGAGCATCCAGAACGACTGGCAAGAACCTCGGGCTTCGATCTATTACCTTGTAACGCGCCATTGAAATCCCCGAAAAAAACCACATGAGGATTCAACGTTTTAGGAGGGCAATTCGTTTACAAGAAAACTAAAAAAAGAACACTAAAAATACAGCGTCAACCGCGAGATTGACCGGACCGACGATTTATTATCGGGATGCACCTGAGCCTCGATTCGATTCAACTCCATGTTTGCGAAACCCCAGTCCAGTACGGACACAAGAGCTTCTTGCATGTAGCCCTTTCGGTGCGCGGGAGTTGCCAGCTCATACCCGATTGTGCATTTGCGCCATGCGCGATTCCAAGCAAACAAGCCACACGTGCCGCAGAGACGATGCTCGCCCTTCAGTTGAATTCCCCATCGAGTTCCAGGATTCGGCTGTGTGCGCCAGGATGCAAAAAGAG
>MERZ01000249.1 GCA_001770785.1 Burkholderiales bacterium RIFCSPHIGHO2_12_FULL_61_11 | reverse complement strand
TCCGCGCTCGGGTCTATCTGGTCGTCAAATTCGTGCTGCTCATCCTCTCGAAATTTTCGGTGCTCTTCGATGTACTGGCGGTTCCAATCGCCTCTCACGAGCCGCACGTTCCCGCTGTTGACCTTCGACTGCCAACCCCTGGCCCTTGCCGCCTTGGCGCCCGTGACAGCCACCACTTTCGCAAGGACCCCAACGACCGCCTTCTCGATGAAATCCTTGAGTTGAGCGCCCCAAGCCTTGCCCGCCGCTCCAGGGTCCTGGGGAAGCCTGGCGAGTTTGCAACCAACGAGGTCTCGCGCGTAAGCGGCCTTTTCAGCAAGCAAGACCTGCACCTGGTTCCAGCCCCACTGGCCGCGCCAAACATCCACAACCCAAAACACTCCATTGGGTGCGCGGCCCATTAACATGATCACCGTGAAGTCGCCACCGCCAACCGTCGCGGCAAGATCACAGAACAGCCCGAATCTGAAGCCCGTCAAGTCATCCGACAAAGCCTCGACGATCTCAAACGCCTTGTGGTCGAAGAAGAAGCCATCCGCAGTCTCGACCTCTTGCTGGGCCTCCCGCAGGAATGTTGGCAGGCCCCATTCCGAAATCTGCCTCTCGCACGTTTCGAGCGATTGCCCTTCCCAGGTCGCGGCGCCGGCCTTGATCCGCCACACCTTCCGCCCGTCGCCACGGTCGACAATCTCCGTTTCGAGCCCCGTAACCGCTATCTCGACATCGCTGGCCTCACGGTCAAGAAGGAACTGCGCCCTTCCGTCCGTGATCTGGCTCGCAATGGAATCCTCGTGGATAAGGTTCTGGATAAAGTAAACCGCGCAATCGATGGAGCCAGCCGCCAGAATCTTCGACTGGATGCTCGTGAGCTTCTTTTGGACCGTCTTCGGCGAGTCAGATATGTCGTCCACGTCGTCGAAGATGATCAGATCGGGCCGGAACGGCCCCATCTTAATGCCCCGCATCGCAACATCAAGGCCAAGCCCCGCCACGTTGAAGCCGTTGGCGGTCCTAAGCTGGTTGCGCCGCCAGCCCTTCGAGCTTCCGTAAACGTTAAGCGCCCTCTGGACACCAATATCTTCAAAGTGGTCCGCGATCGCCGAGACGTGAAGGTCGGCCTGCTCTTGAGCCCCACACACGTAAAGCGCAAATCTTCGGGAGAGCTTCACGCCAACCCGCACGACGCCTAGCTCGATCGTCGTCGACTTCCCCGAACCGCGCGGCCATATTTCGATCAGCGCCCTAGGCTTCTTGCCAGATTCCAGCGCTTCAAGCCACGCCCAGGCCCGTATGTGCCTGGCCGCCATTGGGCGGTTGACAACATCCGTATAATTCGCTGCGAGCCAGTCATCGAGCGGTAATGCGGCCTGGCTGTCAATCTCACGCAAGGTCGGCAACAGCTCCGGCATCAGCTCCCGGACCAAGAGATCGACGCAGCGATCGGTCAATGTGCAGAGCGACCGCACGCCTAATAAATTCCTTCCACTTTTGGTCTATCTCGGCGGCCTCGATGGCCTGGTTGACGCCCGAGGCGAGCGATGTCGTGTAGGCCATGGCTTGAGCCACGGTCTGGGTGTGCTCGCGCTCCATCTCCAGCTTTTGCCGCATATGGATCGTCTTCGTGCGCTGCTCGATGATTTTCCCCGCGCGAGCGATCTTCTCGGCCTTGCCAACGCCAAGTTTTAGCGTCCTGCCAAGGCTCTTAGCCGCCGCCACGCCAGTGGGGCCGCCATTCATCATCTGGTCGTATTCGGAGTCGGCCTGCTGCCAAAGCTCCAGGCTCGGAGCGCCTTCGCTCGCGCCTTCGAGTTCGGTGGTCGCCATCGCGGTGATGACCGCCACATCTTGCCGAAGGTCGAAAAGCCTTGAGTCCGCCAAATGGGATTCATATGCTTTTCCAAGATCCTTCGGGAGGTACTTCGAATAGAAACCCGTCTTTAGAGGCGCGCCGGGCGATTTCCCGCCGTGCATCCGGCATCTGCCGTTCGGCATAGCCTTTCCCTTGCACTCCCCCCCCAAGCGGGTCTTTGCGCCGCAATGAGCGCTTGTAAGGGGTTTCCCGGCTTGCTTGGGGTTCCTGGCCGCAATAACCCGTTCAGGCAGCCTCTCACTTGCCATCTATCGCCTTAACCACGTATAATGCTCCCACATGCTCAACCAGAAGCGCCTCGAACTTAGAGACTTGCGCCGTCGGTTCTTTTCCGGCGAACCCGTCAAGACAGAAATGATGGCTCTCGCTACCGAGTGTGCGGACTTATACAACGCCAAGGCCAAAGAAGTCGCGAAGCGCCTCGGAATCAAGCCGCGCCTAACGAGTCCTCAGCGAGTTCTCCGTCACGGAGAGTTTGTTCGATAGTGCCGCACTGCACAGGCCCGATAGCGACTGTCGCTTTCTTCGGATCGCCCTTCACGAAAACAAACACGTTCTGATGGGTCTTGCCGAGCTTCCGACCTGATTCGAATTGCTTTCCGACGCGGATCGGCAGCGAACCCACCGCCGTCACCAAGACCGCATCGTTGTAGAGCCGCATTCCCGCGTCCTGAAACGCCTGGATAGTCGCCCATGGGAACCCGCGATAGAAGCCCCGTTTGTCCCGCACGTCCCCAACCACGAAGCACGCAAAGCGGTCAGGCTTCAGAAGGCCCACACACGCCGTTATAATCTCACGGTACGCGGTTAGGAACTTCTCATAGCCCATTGTGGACAGGTCGCGCGGATCGTCACTGTAGACCTCTAGGTCGAAGTACGGCGGGCAACTGAAGAGAAAATCGTATTCGGCTGGAGCCAACGCCGCAACATCCTTGCTGTCCCCTTCGATCCAAACTGGCTTAACGCCGATAGCCGCCGCCTGTTCGCGGTTGGCTTCGATCTGCCGGGCCGATAGATCGATGCCCGTGTATTTGCGCCCCAACGTTTCGGCCACAATGCCCCGCACTGATCCGCCCGCAAACGGGTCAAGAATGCGTCCGCCGGGCGGGCAGAACCAGCTACAGGCGATCTCGCACAACACCGGATCGAATATGGAGGTCCCGCACGCGCCCTCTATGCTTTCGCCATCGGCACTGAACCCACCTGGGGCGCCCGTAGCACTGTAGACGCCGCCGCCGCCTGGCACCGCAACAGGGCGTTTCCTCTTAGGCGAAGCCGCAAGATCCTTGCGGCTGACATCATCCATTCTGGCAGGATCGCGCCATGTCTGCGCAAACGTCTTTCCTTTACTCGCTTGCCTCCCTACCACATGCTCCCCCCGCATCAGGTCTTGCCCATAAGTACGAGCTTTACCTTTTGGCATTTGGCTTTTTCCAATCCTTTCTGACAGCGCCCCGGTAGTTCAGGGAGCCGTCCTGGTTCTTGGTAACAGTCGGCCCGTGGTTTGGCGTGCTGCGGCTTGGTCGGCCCGTGGTTTTAGCCGCTGCACGGTGTGACTCATCGTCAACTTCTCGCCCCCACCCCGTCCAATTTCACTCTGAATACCAAGCGCCAACCATGCCTGTTTGCGTTCCTGCCAATAACCTTGTCGCGCGTCGAGCACGGTGAACGGCGGAACACCGAACCGTTCGGACAACTTCCCTTTTGCCGCGTCCGTGGCGGCGGGCCGAAGATCGGCGAGGAGGATTTCCAGCGATTCATCGTCGTAGCCACTGCCGCCGAGATCCCCTTTTAAGGATTTCAGCAATGCAGCAAGGGCAGCGTCGTCATAGCCCGCAACATCGTTGGTCCGGTTGTCCGCCAGCAGAATCTTGAGCGCCCGATCGTCGTCAACATCAAGCCAAATAACGGGCAGTTCGGTTAGCCCTTCATACTGCGCAGCCAGGAGCCGATGATTGCCCGCCAACACGTGGCCAGTGGAACGCTGCGCGACCACGGCGCCATAGAAGCCGTTGGCACCGATGCTCTCCCGGATGGCCGCAATGTCACCCTTGCGCGGATTCGCTGGGTGAGCGCACAGCTCCGACAACGCCACTATTTCGTACACCTGCTTCGGCGTTAGGTCTTTCTTCACTTGTGTTTTCTGATGATTCAGTTGGGACTTCTTAGGTTGAACGCACTGGTACATTTACCAGTTTTGAGGGAATTCCCCTGATGGCGTACCGCGCCCTGCTCGAAAGGCTGGACGGTGCGGCATGATTCAACTAAACTTCAAAATCCCCGAATCGCTCAAGGCCGCGCTGGAGGCGGCTTGCGAGCGGGCATTCCAATCGCAGGCCGAGTACATCCGGCAGGCGATTGTCGAGAAGCTCCGCCGCGAGGCGAAGGAGGCCGAACGGAAATGACGACGCCGCAACGCACCCAAGCCCTCGGGATCCTAGAACAGGTGGCCTACGACCTACACCTGTTCCTCATCGAAAACGGCATTCAGCCGATGATGCTAGACGAGGCCGGGCTCATCGGCCTCAAAGACCTTCTGCGCCGCGAGGAACCGAACCTCTGGCGCGAACTGTGCGAACTTGGCAAGAGCGATCCGCTGGACAACGAATTTGTCTGGCGGGCCGCGCTCGCCACAGACCTGATCGGCGAGATCGGGTAACACCCCGCACCCATCAGCCCCGTCAATCGGCGGGGCTTCTTTTGCCTGTTCCTGAGCGATTTGCGGCGCTCCGAACGCCGGACCCCTATCAGCGGTCCACTTCGCGCCGAAAATGCACCAGCGAGGCGCTATGCCCCTGTAGCGGCTAAACCTGCTCCACCCGGATGCGCCCTACAAGCGTTATCTTGATCCCGAACGGACCCTTGAGCGTCCACTTGATCGGAATGGAGTCCCCAACGCTGGCCGTCGCCGATTCCAACACCTTCCATGTCTGGCCGTATTTGCCTTCGACGGTTACCTTGATCTTCACTTCTTGCCTGCCTTGATGGATTGCGCCATCACGATCCCTTGCTTGATGGCATGACGGCCCAACAAAATCGCCCCGCCGCCAAGCAGCACGTCGCAAACCGGGATGCCGACGAACGGCACCTTGGCCTCGTGGTTCGCCGCGTGGACGGCCAGGCCGAGGCCGATCAGCACCGTGCCCTCGAAAAGCCTCCACAGCGTCTTATGCCAGTCAAAACCGTTCATGCTGCAAACCTCGCATGGTCACCTCGCTGCCGATGCACGAGCGCCCAG
>MERZ01000248.1 GCA_001770785.1 Burkholderiales bacterium RIFCSPHIGHO2_12_FULL_61_11 | reverse complement strand
TCGGCCCTCCAGACCGTGTCGAGCGTGTCGATGTGGCTTCGGAGAGCATCCGATCGGAGTAGGTCGACGACGGGACCCCACGGCAGTCTGCCCGCAGCCTCGTACGCACGAGCCGATGCCACTGCGTGTCCCTGTGCTCGAACGCGGCGGCCGAGCTCCAGTGCGAGACGGGACTTCCCGATCCCGGGTTCCCCGGTCACCAACAAGAGATGTGCCCCACCCCTCCGCGCGGTGTTCCATGCTTCGTTGAGCTGCTTCCATTCGAGGTCGCGGCCGACGAAAGGCGATTTGGCGACGTGTGCCACGTCCTTACCCTGCACTTCGTCGCGGTTGGGCGCGGCAGACCGGAGCTTTTGGTACATCGCCTCGATCGCCTCGCCCGGTGCCACCGCGAGGTCGCGCTCGAGCACCTCCGCGTACCGGTGGTAGGAGCGCAGCGCCGCGGTTCGGTCGCCAAGCGCGAGATGTGCTTCCATCTGAATTCGAACGGCCGCTTCGTCGGTCGGCTCCAGGTCGATGACACGTTGGGCATGCCTGATCGTGGCTTCATGGTCGCCGCGCTCCGCAGCGTCTTCTGTCAGCCGGATAAGGGCCGCATATGCCTCAGCTCGAAGTTTCGCTCGCTCGTCCAGCACCCAGTCGTCATAACAAGCTGGAAGGAGATCGCCCGAATAAAGACGCGCGGCGAGCTCGAGATCACCGGCCGCCAAGGCATCGCGGAACCTCAGCACGTCAACCTCGCTCGGCCCAACCGGATTCCACCGCACAGTCTCGTTGTCGATCTCGACGAACTCGCCGATGTCGGGAAGGGAATGACGCAAGTCGTGGACCAGCTTTCTCAGGTTGGTGTGCGCCTGACGTTCGTCGGAGTCGGGCCAGAGCTCGAACGCGAGTCGTGAGCGGTTCTGCAGGTCTCCCCGTAGAGCGAGCAGTGCCAGAAACCGTTGCAAGCGAAGAGAGTTGAAGGCGCGAAGACGCCGGCCGTCCAAGATGATCTCGACTACACCAAGAAGTCGGACCTCTAACCGCGCCAGCGGTTCGCCACCGACCCCGCTCGTGTTACTCGGCATATGGCTCCTCTGGTTGCGGTCCAGCTCTGAAATTCCCCTGTCTCCCTCGCCTGTGTCGATAACAAGCCGATCAGCAGATTGATGAGTGTCGACAGATCGGAAGAGCGTCG
>MERZ01000247.1 GCA_001770785.1 Burkholderiales bacterium RIFCSPHIGHO2_12_FULL_61_11 | reverse complement strand
TTGCGCTCGGGCACATCGGCCAGGGCTACGTTGAACACGTTGCCGTCGTGGTTTGCGTCGATCAAAATGCAATCGACCACCGAGCGCCAATCCGGTATCTGCACCCGAAAAATGCCTTCCTGCAAATCGAGCCGCGCGATGATGCTGGGCGAGACCACATCATCGATCTGCACGATCAACTTGCCGCCTTCTCGTTGGATGCTGGCCTGCACCGACATCGGTTCGTGCTTGATGAAGCCGCCGGCCTTGCGGTCCGTGCGCAACTCGATCAGGTGGATTTTGTTGATAGGGCGGTTATGGTTGTAATGTTCAACCCATTCGCGCGCCTTGTGTTCCTGGCCCAGGCTCACGACCAACAGGTCACGTTCCTCCTCGGGTCGGTTCTTGAGTTCGGTGCGCAGCGCTTCCAAATCCAAGGGCGTGAGCGGATGGTTCAAGGGGATGATTTTGGCCAGCATCTGCCCGCGCGTGCCGTCAAAGAAGGGGTCGGTTCGGGTACGGGTGATGCCCAAATGTTCACAGGCCAATTCGACCGCCTCATTGTGTTGAATGTGCAAGTCGTAGTCGTTCACGCGCCACGTCGTGAAGTCGAGTTGCGCGGGCGGTGGCGGTTCATGGTCTCGGGTCACCAGCTCGCCTTGGGTGGAGGCCGCCAGCCCGGAACTGCGCCCGGCGCAGGTAACGCAATTGATTCGTGGAGGGGGCTTCTACGGCGAAGTCCAGGATTTCGCCGATTGCGGGGAAGTCTAGACAATCGTATCGAGCCTCGCGCCATCCATCGACTTTGACGGCCAAGGCTTGGAATAAATGATTCATTGACGGAGTGGCGTTTTTGAGGGCATCGGCGCGAGTATCGCACCTTGATTTTGTCTGCCTTGGGTGCGTTTGGATTTAGAAAGGGCCTCACGCAGCGCCCAATTCCGCGAGCCTTCGCAACGTGGCGCTTTGCTCGGCGGCATCCAAGAACGTTGTACTGCGTGCCCGCAAACGCAGCATGGGCACGCTGATGAGTTGGGCTCTTAGACCAGCCCGCACCCAGCGCAGATCGCGCGGTTCACCGCGTGCCAGTTTGGAAATTGCTGCGTCGTTCGGCTCCAAGCAATGGGCGGTGATGGGCGGGTGCTCAATGCGGATCAAGCGCGCCTCCCAGCCTTGGGGCAGTGTGGGCAGTTGGGGCGATACGGGGTCCAGGT
>MERZ01000246.1:399-1065 GCA_001770785.1 Burkholderiales bacterium RIFCSPHIGHO2_12_FULL_61_11 | reverse complement strand
AAGAAGGCGATGCGTTTGATCAGTTCGGACACGGCTTGCAGAAGCAGCAAGGCAAACCCCACCGGGATCAACAAATAGGCCGGCCAGCGAGTCAGGCCGCCGGCGTTTTGCGACATTTCGCCGCTGACATAGGCATTCATGAAGAACGGCCAGCCCAGCGAGATGATGATCAGGCAGAACGGGATCAGCACTACCAGGATGCCGACCACGTCGATCCAGTTGCGGGCGCGATGGCTCAGCTTGGAGGAGATGAAGTCGATGCGCACATGCGAATTCTTCAGGAAACCGTAACTCGCGCCCAGCAAGAACACCGCCGCAAACAGGTACCACTGGATCTCGAGTAGACCGTTGGAGCTGACGTTGAAGATCTTGCGCACGATGGCGTTGCCGGCGCTGATCAGCGTGGTGGCCAGAATCAGCCACATCGTGAACTTGCCAACCCCGGTGTTGATCTTGTCGATCAGCCGGGACAGGGACAGTAGGGCGGTCATGTTGTCTCCATCGAGAAAGTTTTAGGTTTGGGGGCCAGCGCCGCAGTGGCGTTCGCACAGGGCGTGACCATATTGCAAGCTGGAGGTTAACGCTTGGCGACTGAGAAAACCCTGACGGCCGGGCATTTCGTACTAGGGTAAATACCAGTGCGGCGCGGTGCCCGAAAACACCACG
>MERZ01000246.1:0-265 GCA_001770785.1 Burkholderiales bacterium RIFCSPHIGHO2_12_FULL_61_11 | reverse complement strand
GCTGCATCTGCTGGGGGAGTACGAGAAGGTGCTGGCCGAGGTGAACTTCGAGGTGCCGTGTGTGCCCGAGCTCAATCCGCCCTTGTGGGAACTGGGGCACATCGGCTGGTTTGCCGAGTGGTGGATCGCGCGCAACCTGCAGCGCCACCTGGGCCGGCGCGCCGATCCGGGGGCGACACGTCTGGCGTCTATCGAATCGGGCGTTGACGCTTGGTACAACTCCAGCCTCGTGGCCCACGACACGCGCTGGTCGTTGGAGCTGCCA
>MERZ01000245.1:1067-2205 GCA_001770785.1 Burkholderiales bacterium RIFCSPHIGHO2_12_FULL_61_11 | reverse complement strand
AAAGACTCGGAAAAGAAGATTGCACGCCGCGTTTTCGAGGCGGCGCTTCAATCGGAACTTGCCGAGATCATGGCAAAGTTAAAAGCAAGTGCGGCGAACGCCAAATGGCCCGACGATATGTGGGAAATCCAAGCGTACCTTGCCCACGCGCAACGTGATATCGAAAGCAAATACGACTACCGCTACTCCCAGCTTGAGCTCGTGTTCGGCCGGCTGTTACGGGAGAGGCGAATTGAAGAGCAAGACCTGAACGGTCTCGCCGACGAAAAACTCGCGAATATTTTGCGTATTGCTGGACTCTGAACAAGATGCCAAGTGGCTTTCTGCCAACGCCGAAGCCTAACTGCCTCCACCGTTCTGTCGCAAACCGTTTGTCGCAATCCCTACAAACCGGCTAAAACGCGGCGTCGCCAGTAGCGATATCCCGCCAGAAACGCTGTAAAGAACCGGGTTTTGCCCTGGCACCCAAATTGCAATAGGAAGACTACCCACCATGTCAGGAGTCTTCCATGTCAGTCTCGCTCAAGGCCAAGATCGCCGAAGTGTTCGAAGAACCTGGCTGTGACAAGAACCAGGGCAAAAGCGAGAAAGAGCGCAAGAAGGGCTGCACCAAGCAACTCAACCCTGGCGCGGCAGCCGGCGGTTGCGCCTTTGATGGCGCCAAGATTGCGCTGCAGCCGATCGCGGACGTCGCGCACCTGGTGCACGGGCCGATTGCGTGCGAGGGCAACTCGTGGGACAACCGCCACAGCGCCTCCTCCGGTTCGCAGCTTTACCGCACCGGCTTCACGACCGACATCAACGAGCTGGACGTCATCTACGGTGGCGAAAAGCGCCTGTTCAAGTCGATTCGCGAGATCATTGAAAAATACGACCCGCCGGCGGTCTTTGTCTACCAGACCTGCGTGACCGCGCTGGTCGGTGACGACATCGAAGCGGTGTGCAGGCGCGCGACCGAGAAGTTTGGCAAGCCCGTCATTCCGGTCAACGCGCCCGGCTTCGCCGGCCCAAAGAATCTGGGCAACAAACTCGGCGCTGAGGCCTTGCTGGACCATGTGATCGGCACCGTTGAGCCGGAGTTCACCACCCCTTACGACATCAACATCATCGGCGAATACAACCTGGTCGGCGAGTTGTG
>MERZ01000245.1:0-1056 GCA_001770785.1 Burkholderiales bacterium RIFCSPHIGHO2_12_FULL_61_11 | reverse complement strand
CTACAACGAGGTCGCCAGCGCCCACCGGGCCAAGGTGAACATGATGGTCTGCTCCAAGTCGATGATCAACATCGCAACCAAGATGGAGCAGCGCTGGGGCATCCCCTACTTTGAAGGCTCGTTCTACGGCATCGGCGACATGAGCGACACCTTGCGCCAGATTGCGCAGCTGCTGGTCAAGCAAGGTGCGCCCGACGACCTGCTGGGCCGGACCGAGCGCCTGATCGAGGTCGAGGAGGCGCGCGCCTGGAACCGCATCGCGCACTACAAGCAGCGACTCACCGGCAAGCGCGCCCTGCTGATCACCGGCGGTGTCAAGTCCTGGTCGGTGGTGGCGGCCTTGCAGGAAGCAGGCCTGGAGATTGCCGGCACCAGCGTCAAGAAGAGCACCAAAGAGGACAAGCAAAAGATCAAGGAGATCATGGGCGACGATGCCCACATGATCGACGATATGACGCCGCGCGAGATGTACAACATGCTGCGCGACGCCCGCGCCGACATCATGCTGTCCGGTGGCCGCTCGCAGTTTGTGGCGCTGAAAGCGCGCATGCCCTGGCTCGACATCAACCAGGAACGTCATCACCCCTACGGCGGCTATGAAGGCATGGTCGAGCTGGTGCACGAAATTGACCGTGCCATCTACAACCCGGTCTGGCAGCAGGTGCGCATTCCGGCGCCCTGGGGTGACGATGGCGAAACCCTGGGTGCGGTTTCACCTGTCGGGAGGCACTGAACATGGCCAGCGTCGTCGAATCCAAAAAGGCCTGCACGGTCAATCCGCTCAAGATGAGCCAGCCGCTGGGCGCGAGTTTCGCGTTTCTGGGGTTGGACGCCTGCATGCCGGTGATGCACGGCTCGCAAGGCTGCACCTCGTTCGGCCTGGTGCTGCTGGTGCGCCACTTCAAGGAAGCGATTCCGCTGCAGACCACGGCGATGAACGAGGTCACCTCCATCCTCGGCGGCTACGACAACATCGAAGCCGCGCTGCTCAATATCCGCAAGCGCGCCGCACCAAAAATCATCGCCATCTGCTCGACCGGCCTGACCGAAACCAAG
>MERZ01000244.1 GCA_001770785.1 Burkholderiales bacterium RIFCSPHIGHO2_12_FULL_61_11 | reverse complement strand
GACACGATCGAGCACGTGAGTGGAGCGAATGATCTGGGTCCATGCCGCCTCGCGCAGCTTCTCATAGCGTTCTGCATAGAGGTTGCGACTTGCCTGGATGGGCACATTGGTGTCGGTGCCGTCTCCCTTTTCATCGGAGAGCATCTGGCTCATGGTCTTGCCAAGCCGCGCTTGGTAGTGCGAAGCCCGCGCCTCTGCTCGCGCGGCGTCGAGTGCAGCCTTGGTGGCCAAATTGAAGTTGCGAACAGTGGCCTCAACGAAGCCTTCCGGAATGGCGAGCTCGTGATCCGGCTTCCATCCGTCGCCGCTGGTGTCAGTGCCATCCACATCAAGGCCATCGAGGTAGTCGCCCAGGACATCACGTGAGTCGGCCGACTTCTTCAGGTAGATGATGGCCACATCGACTGCGGCCTGGCGTTCCACATCGGCCCCTTTGAATGCGTCCTCAACGTACTCAACGCTGCCGTGGGCCTCAATGAGGCGGCCCAACATCTGGCGCTCTGCTGAGAACTGATTGCGCACGGTCTCGGCGTTGACGATGGCCACGATCTCGCCGTCGTACAAGCCATTCCAGGCGTGCATCACGTGTGCGGCGCCTTGAGCAAAAGGGGGGTTCAAAAGGATGTGGCTGTAGATCGAGCAATTGCCGAACGCCAGAAAGTCGTAGCCGACCACGGTAGCGCCCAACTCTCGCAGCGCAGGATGGTGCCCGGGATTCATCTCGATTGCATCCCACTTGAACGGGAGCTGGTTCCAGTTGCTGGGCTTGCGTGGCAAGACGAGATCACCCTTGCCAGCACTGGGCTCCAGCAGTCGAGAGACCGTGCGGTTCTTGAACTTGGACCACGCCAGTTCAGCAAGTGCATTCGGTGTTGGGTAGTGCTGGAGGTCGATCATTTTGGGTGTCGCTTTCGTAGCTTGATACGAAACCGTTACCCCACGAAATCGACTTCATCAAGTGGCGTCGATCGACTTGATGCTCGCAATGTCGCCGGGTATCACAACAGCATGTAACCCGTCGCGACGTGCGACATCATCAAGGACAGAGACATGCAAATGGTTGGACTTCGACTCACCCGGGACTACCTGAACACAAAGCGCGACAAGCGCCGCACGGATGGCTGGCATTCGCTAAAGGCC
>MERZ01000243.1:5232-6935 GCA_001770785.1 Burkholderiales bacterium RIFCSPHIGHO2_12_FULL_61_11 | reverse complement strand
CCCTCTGCACCTGCCAATCCCGTTCTTCCTCCGGTCATCAGAACCGCGATGGAAGTGACTGAAACAAGGCCTGCGCCTTCCCGGCCCAATCCCGGCTCCGCGCGCACGGCAGCGCTGCTGGCATTTGTGTTTGCCGTGACCTGGTTCATCAGCACAGCCATGGCGGCCCATCTGCCACGGCTGCTGCAGGCCCAAGGCGTGCCGCTGGCTACCGCGCTTGTCTTTGCCGGGCTGGTTGGCCCTGCGCAAGTCGCCGGTCGGCTGCTTGAATACGGGCTGCTGCGGCACATTCACCCGCTGGTGTCGGCCCGGCTGGCCGGCATCATGCACACGTTGGGGGCCCTGGGATTTTTGTTCTTTGGCGTGGCGGCGGGGGCGGTATTCACGCTGCTCCACGGTGCCGGCAACGGGGTGCTGACCATCGCCAAGGGCACGCTCCCGCTGGCGCTGTTTGGAGCCAAAAACTATGGCGCGCGCCAGGGCCTGCTGATGGTGCCGGCGCGCTTCGCGCAGGCCTTGGCGCCCTACCTGTTTGGCCTGGCCATAGACCGGTTTGGCGCCGGTGCGCTCTGGTTTTCAGCAGCGCTGGGCTTGCTGGGCTTTGCAGCGCTGATGCTGCTGCAGGACGCGTCCACTGCCGAACCCTAGCTCGCCGAAAAAATCGGTTTCACCTCCTGCTTTCGGCTCGCCACTAATCCAGCCATTTTTGAAAAAACTGCGCCTGTCCCATGGCCGGGTCAAGCTGGTAACCGGCAAACCCAACGCGTTCATAGAGCTTGATAGCGCTGGCGTTGCCCTGCAACACCTCCAGCGTCAGCTTGCAGGCACCACGCTCGCGCGAAATCTCATCCACCAGCGCCAGCATCTGCTCGCCGACGCGCTGGCCGCGATGGCTTGCCAGCACAGCCACGTCATGAACATTGACCAGCGGGCGGCAGGCAAAGGTGGAAAAGCCTTCGATGCAATTGACCAGACCCACGGGCTGCGCATCGTCAAACGCGAGTACGCTGAAAGCTTGGGGGCGTATCGCCAACTCGCTCGCAAGGTGGGCCCTTGCATGGTCGCTGAGTGGCTCACCACCCCCGGCCGGGTCCTGTGCATAGGCGTCCAGCAGTTGGAGCAATGCGCTGGCATGCACGGGATTGCTGTAGTCGGCGCGGCAAATACTGAGACGGGAAATACGCGATGGGGGCGAGGCAGTCTCGGTCACGCAGTGTCTTTCAATCAAAAATGATGGAACCATTTTAAAGACCGCATGTCAACCTACGCAAGGGTTTGAAGTCGCCCGAAGAGACCCATGAAACAGTACAATAATTTGTTAACTTCATTGCCCCTCAATTTGAATCCCTCGCCTACCTCAATCGCTCCCCTGTTGCTGTCAGCCAGCCCGCTGGCCGCTCGCTCTCTGGCTTGCCGACGGGGGCGGCGCATGCTGTTTCGCGGTCTCGAACTGCAACTCGAAGCAGGTAGCGTGACTTGGCTACGCGGCACCAACGGCAGCGGGAAAACCAGCCTGCTGCGCATTCTGGCCGGGCTGTCGCAGCCGGCCGAGGGTGAAGTCACCTGGGCGGGCAAGCCGCTTCGCCAAGCTGGAACGCAGGCCCGGCAGGCCACCGTTTACATCGGACACACCAATGCGCTCAAGGAGGATCTCACGCTGCTCGAAGCGGTGGCCTTCCTGGCCGTGCTGGCGGGGCTGGACG
>MERZ01000243.1:0-5224 GCA_001770785.1 Burkholderiales bacterium RIFCSPHIGHO2_12_FULL_61_11 | reverse complement strand
CCTCTGCGCCATGATCCAAGCCAATGTCCAGCGGCGTGGTGCCGTGTTGCTGACCAGCCACCAGTCAGTCGAATTGGCCGGGGCGCTCGAGTTTGACCTCGAACCCTGGCGTTGCGCGTCGTGAGCGGTCTGTTTTTTTCAGTGGCCGCGCGCGACCTGCTGCTGGCCGGCAGGCGCCGCATCGAAGCACTGCTGCCGCTGGGCTTCTTCATCGTGGCTGCAGGCTTGTTCCCGATCGGCGTCGGTCCGGAGCCACAGATGCTGCGCCAGATGGCTCCGGGTGTGGTCTGGGTCTGCGCACTGCTGGCAGCCATGCTCTCGGTAACTCAAATGTTCGCCAGCGACCACCAGGACGGCTCGCTCGAGCAGATGCTGTTGTCCTCGCAACCTCTCATTACCGTGGTGATGGGCAAGGTGCTGGCGCACTGGCTGTCGTCCGGCGTGCCGCTGGTGTTGGCGGCGCCGCTGATCGGCATTCTGTTCGACATGCGTGCGGCCAGCATCGGCACGTTGGCGCTGACCCTGCTACTGGGTACGCCCATCCTCAGCTTGCTGGGCGCCTTGGGTGCGGCGCTGACGCTCGGGCTGCGCAGCGGGGCGGCGCTGGTGTTCCTGCTGGTGCTGCCGCTGACGATTCCCGCGCTGATCTTTGGCACCGGTGCTGTCGGCGCGGTCGATTCGGGGCTTTCGCCGCAAGCGCACCTGTCAGTGCTGGGGGCGTTGCTGATCCTCACCGCCCTGGGGGCGCCGCTGGCGACTGCGGCGGCACTGCGCATTGCGATCGACTGATTTTCATGACATCAGGTTCAGCACCCCAGCTCATGAATACGGGTAAACCCTGAACTTCAAGTTAAAATTGATTGCAATGAATCCCCATTCCGCTTCCCCCACGACACGCTGGACAACCTTTGCGGCACCGTCGCGTTTCTATGCGTTGGCTGGCCGATTGGTGCCGTGGTTCTGGGCCGTTGCGCTGGTGCTCGGCGCGGCAGGCCTGTATGTCGGCTTTGCAATCGCGCCCACCGACTTCCAGCAGGGCGATGCCTATCGCATCATCTTCATTCACGTGCCGGCGGCATGGATGTCGATGCTGCTCTACATGGTGATGGCTTTTTGGGCGGCTTTGGGCTGGATCCTGAACACCCGCATGGCCTCCATGTTCGCCCGAGCGATTGCACCCACCGGCGCGCTGTTCACCGTCATCGCGCTGTGGACCGGTGCACTATGGGGCAAGCCCACCTGGGGCGCCTGGTGGGTTTGGGACGCGCGGCTCACGTCCGAATTTATCCTGCTGCTGCTCTACGTGGGTTACATCGCGCTGACCGAAGCCATTGACGACAACCGCCGATCCGCCCACGCTGGTGCACTGCTGGCACTGGTGGGTGCCGTGAATATCCCGGTCATCTATTTCTCGGTGCGCTGGTGGAACACGCTTCACCAGGGCTCCTCGATCAACATGACGGCCGCGCCGACGATGGCCATGACCATGCTCACCGCCATGCTGCTGCTCACGTTCAGCTTTTGGGCCTACAGCTTCGCCGTGGTCTTGACCCGTGCCCGGTCCATCGTGCTCGAACAGGAGTCAGAAACCGAATGGGTAAGGTCGCTCGCAGTTACCGAACGCTAACCAGGAAAGACAACACAATGAACTGGAAATCCTTTGACGACTTTTGGCAGATGGGCGGCTATGGCCTCTATGTATGGGGTTCTTATGCCGTCACGTTGCTGGTGATGGCGGCCGAGGCGCTGATCTGCCGTCAGCACTTCGCGGCGGCTCGTCGTGCAATCAACAACCTGGAGCAACGAACATGAAGCCACGCCACAAACGCGCGCTGATCATCATCGGAGTCCTTGCTGCCGTCGGCGTCGCCGTCGGTCTGGTGCTCAACGCATTCAACAGCAACCTGGTGTTCTTCTATACGCCGACGCAAATTGCGAGCAACGAGGCACCGCAAGGCCGCACCTTCCGCATCGGCGGCCTGGTGCAGGAAGGCAGTGTCGCGCGCGACGGCGTGACCGTGCGCTTCACGGTCACTGACACCGCCAAAACCGTGCCGGTGCGTTACGAAGGCATCCTGCCGGACCTCTTCAAGGAAGGCAAGGGCGTCGTCGCCCAGGGCAAGCTCGGTAGCGACGGTGTCTTTACCGCGCGCGAGGTGCTGGCCAAACACGACGAGAACTACATGCCGCCAGAGGCCGCCGAGGCCTTGAAGCAGGCCGCCGCGGCGAAAGCTCAAACGGCCGACACGCTGGTAGGAGCCAAGCCATGATCCCCGAATTAGGTCACCTGTTTTTGATCATGGCTCTGGGCGTCGCCTTGGCACAGGGCGTGCTGCCGCTGGCGGGTGCCCAGCGCGGCCGCGCCGACTGGATGGCGCTGGGTCGACCGCTGGCATGGACGCAGTTCGCGCTGGTGGCCGCGTCCTTCGCCTTCCTGACGGCGGCCTTCGTGCGGAATGATTTCTCGGTGCTGTACGTCGCATCGAACTCCAATACCGAGTTGCCCTTGCCCTACCGCATCGCCGCGGTGTGGGGTGGCCATGAGGGCTCGCTGCTGCTCTGGATGCTCATGCTCAACGTATGGACCGTGGCGGTTGCCACTTTCAGCCGCAGCTTGCCGATGGCTTTCGTCGCACGCATCCTGGGTGTATTGGGTTTGGTGGCGGTCGGCTTTTTGCTGTTCACCCTGATCACATCCAATCCATTCGAGCGCTTGCTGCCGGCTGCACTTGAGGGACGTGACCTGAATCCGTTGCTGCAAGATCCGGGCATGGTCATCCATCCGCCCATGCTGTACATGGGCTATGTGGGTTTCTCGGTGGCTTATGCGTTCGCGATCGCCGCGCTGCTGGGCGGCCAGCTTGACGCCACTTGGGCGCGCTGGACACGCCCCTGGACTTCGGCTGCCTGGATCTTCCTGACCTTCGGCATCGGCTTGGGTAGCTGGTGGGCCTATAACGAACTGGGCTGGGGCGGCTGGTGGTTCTGGGATCCGGTCGAAAACGCTTCATTCATGCCCTGGCTGGTCGGCACGGCACTGATGCACTCGCTGGCAGTCACCGAAAAGCGTGGCAGCTTCAAGGTCTGGACGGTGCTGCTGGCGATCGTCGCGTTTTCGTTATCCTTAATGGGCACCTTCCTCGTGCGCTCTGGCGTGCTGTCGTCGGTGCATGCATTTGCCACCGATCCGCGGCGCGGCCTGTTCATCCTGGGCTTTCTGGTAGTGGTCATCGGCGGATCGTTACTGCTTTATGCCTGGCGTGCACCAAAGGTCGGGCTGGGCCAGCGCTTTGGCGTGTTGTCCAGGGAATCGATGCTGTTGGTCAACAACATGCTGCTAATTGTGGCTACCGCCGCAGTGCTGCTGGGAACGCTGTACCCGCTATTCCTCGATGCGCTGGGAATGGGCAAGATTTCGGTCGGCCCGCCGTACTTTGATACCGTGTTCGGATTGCTGATGGTGCCAGTACTGTTTGCGATGGGCATTGGCCCTTTGGTGCGCTGGAAACAGGATGAGCCGGGAAGCGTTGCCCGCCGACTGCGTTGGGCGTTGCTGGCGGCACTGGCAGCAGCACTCATCGTCGGCTGGTCAGCGGGACGCATCGGGCTGATATCGACTGGCGCCCTGGCGTTGGCTTTCTGGGTTGTCGCCAGCCTGGGCGTCGACCTGTTCGAGCGACTGTGGCCCACCGGCCTGCAGACCAGCGTGCTGGCCCGTTTGCGGCTGCTGCCGCTAGCGATGGTCGGCATGATGGTCGCCCACTTGGGCATTGCAGTGTTCACCTTCGGCGTGACGATGGTCAAGACCTTCGAGATTGAGCGCGACGTGAAGATGGGGCCGAACACGACGACCGAGTTGGCGGGCTACCGCTTTCGCATGCTCGGTCTACGTGAGCTTGCAGGCCCGAACTACCAGGCGACGCAGGGGCAGATTGAAGTTAGCCGCGATGGTAAGGTGATCGCGACGCTAATGCCCGAAAAGCGCATCTACCGGGTGCAAAACAACCCCATGACCGAAGCGGCGGTCGACAGCAATCCACTGCGCGACATCTACGTATCGATGGGTGAAGAGCTGCCCGCCGGCGAATGGGTCGTGCGCGTGCAGCACAAGCCTTTCATGAACTGGATCTGGGGCGGCTGCCTGATCATGATGCTGGGTGGCGCTCTCGCGGCGAGTGACCGGCGTTACCGTCAGCGCCGGACCCAATCAGCTGAACTGCCCTCCCGGGCAGCCAGCGCGGGAGGGGCCGCATGAAGGCCCGCCTGCTGTGGCCACTGGGCATCTTCCTGGTGCTGGCGCTGTTCCTGGCGTGGGGCCTGAGGCTTGACCCGCGCGAGGTGCCGTCGCCACTCATTGGCAAGCCGGCACCCGCGTTTGTGGTGGCTGCACTGGCCGCGCCGGAACGCATGCTGCGCAAGGAAGACCTGCTCGGCAAGGTGTGGATGCTCAATGTCTGGGCGTCGTGGTGCAGCGCCTGCCGCGAAGAGCATCCCATACTGGTTGAGTATTCGCGTTCGGGTGGCGTGCCGGTTTATGGCCTGAACTACAAGGACAAGCGCGAGGATGGCCTGCGCTGGCTCAAACAGCTCGGCAACCCGTATGTCGATATCCTGTTCGATCCCGAGGGCCGCATCGGCATTGACTTCGGCGTCTATGGCGTACCAGAGACCTTCATCATCGATCGCGCAGGCATCATTCGCTACAAGCAGATCGGCCCGATCACGCCGCAGGTGCTGCGCGAGAAAATTGAACCCTTACTAAGAGAACTCAATGCTTGAACGATCGCTGCGGCGCGCGCTGCTGTGCCTTTGTCTCGCCTTGGCGGTGAGCGGGCTGCAGGCCCGCGAGGCAGAGCCTGTGGCCGCCAACCCGGAACTTGAAGCGCGCATGATGGCGGTGGCGGCCGAGCTGCGTTGCCTGGTGTGCCAGAACCAGACCATCGCTGATTCGCAAGCCGGCTTGGCAGTGGATTTGCGGCAGCAGGTCCGCGAGATGCTGGCGCGCGGCCAAAACGAGCGCCAGATTCTCGACTACATGACCCAGCGCTATGGCGACTTTGTGCTGTATCGCCCGCCCTTCAAGCCAACCACCGTGCTGCTGTGGATTGGCCCCGCCGCGCTGCTCGTGTTGGCGCTGGGCGCGCTCGTTGTCGTGCTGCGACGGCGCCAGCGGTTGGGCGCCGACGCCTTTGATCCAGACCCCGACACCGACAACAACCTGGAA
>MERZ01000242.1 GCA_001770785.1 Burkholderiales bacterium RIFCSPHIGHO2_12_FULL_61_11 | reverse complement strand
GCGCCTGCTGACCCTACTGGCCCGTCCGTTTGACGAGCAGAAAGACGCAGAACACTAGGCCGCGCCGCAGCGGGAGGGGTGGGAACTGGAAGTTGGCTGTTCGGTTTAGATGGCACGCATGGTGCTACATATTAAATAGCTACCTGCGCATGCTGCATGCGGGTTAGAGGCTGTTTTAACAAAATTGTTTACAAGCGAGCCAACGGCACCGCCCACAGACCGTCGCCAAAGGGGAGCGCATGCGTGCCGTCATAGAGCACGATGCCGGTTACAAACTGGGCGCCGACGATTTCGCGCAGTCGGCGCAGGCCTTTGAAGTCGATTGACTGCACACTGGCTGCAGCCATTTGGAAGCAATGCAGCGTCCAATCGGGATTGAACCGTCGTCCATTAGGGATTGTTTCAATCATTTTTCTGCTGGCTGACACATGCTTCATTCCAGGTGTGCTGCCGGCAAATGGGATCATCCAGAATACGCATTTAATCCAATCAGCGCGTTCGCATCACGTTGCCTCCTCACATGCAAGCAACCGAATTCGTCGTCACATCTGTTGGAAAAATTGGAAAAAAAGTTGCGGGTTCAAAAACAATCCACTGTCTTCAAGGTCACGTACACGCACCGCCCGGCCATCAACAACGAGCGTGTCCGCGCAGTCAGCGACAAAGATGGACGTTCACGGTGCGCGCCAATGACAAGGGTGGCAAACGCCTGCAGCGATTGCCGGGAGAAGAATTCGTGCGTCGCTTCCTGCTGCATGTGCTGCCTACGGGGATCAAACGCATTCGTCACTACGGGGTGCTGGCTTCAAGTTGCAAAGGGGCCAAACTCAACGCGGCGTGGGTGGCCTTGCAGATGCCGTTGCCCAATGCGCAGGCGATGCAGTCCGCCCAAGGGTTCATGGCGCGCGTGGCCCCGAAGGACGTGGATTTGTGCCCGTGCTGCAAGGTCGGACGTCTGCAAGTCACCGCCGTGTTACAGGGGCAAGCCCGCTTGCCTGCGCCATCCGGTTCTGTATTGCCGCCAGGGCGGGGTCCGCCACCGTGAGCTCGCAAAAGCACACGGTTTGGCATGGCAGCGCAAGAGGCTGGGGGCCGCGTTGCGTGCCACGTTGGACACAAACCGCACGGGCAGCGCAATACGCTTGCACAACGCCATGGTGCAGAACCATATGCCCGTTCGCTGCAATGCTGACTAACCTCAAGCCCGGTC
>MERZ01000241.1:12156-13133 GCA_001770785.1 Burkholderiales bacterium RIFCSPHIGHO2_12_FULL_61_11 | reverse complement strand
AGCGGCAAGGAAGACGCGATCAAGATGACTCCCCCGATCGAATTGACGCTGGAATACGGCGTGGAATTCATTGAAGAAGACGAGTTGGTCGAAATCACGCCCAAGTCGATCCGCCTGCGCAAGCGTCACCTGACAGAGAGCGAGCGCAAGCGTGCTGGCCGCTAATCCTGCACTGCTTCGGCCGTTAAGGTGATCAGGCTGAAAAGCTTGCAAAAGGGCCACTGCCACGCAGTGGCCCTTTTGTCGTTGGCAGGCGTCTGCACCGCCCAAGGGGTTTCATGAAACTCACGCAACTCACTCACACTCGGGCTGTCGCCCTGATGCTGCTCGTGACCATGATGTGGTCGACTGCTGGTGTCGTGACCCGGCACCTGGAGTCGGCTCGCAGCTTTGAAGTGACGTTCTGGCGCAGCTTCTTCACTGTGGTCTCGCTGCTGGTCATCCTGCCTTTTTTTCAGGGTCGGGTGGTGTTTTCCAGAATCCGCAATGGCGGTTTCGCGCTTTGGCTGTCGGGTATCTGCTGGAGCGTGATGTTCACGGCCTTCATGGTGGCGCTGACGCTCACCACCGTCGCCAATGTGCTGGTGACCCTGGCGCTCGGGCCGTTCGTTACGGCCTTGCTGGCTCGCGTTTTCATTGGCCACCGCATTCCGCCGCGCACCTGGTTCGCCATCGCAATGGCTGGCGTGGGTATCGCCTGGATGTACGGTGGGCAAATGGACCTGGCCAGTCACCTCGGCGGTACGCTGGTGGCGTTGCTGGTGCCACTGGCTGGCGCCTGCAACTGGACCGTGGTGCAGTACAACCGTTCACATGGCCAGAAAATTGACATGGTCCCCGCTGTGCTGTTGGGGGCGGTGATTTCTTCGCTGGTGACCTTGCCGCTGTCGTTTCCGTTGGCTGCCACACCGCATGACGTTGGACTGCTAGCGCTGCTCGGGCTATTTCAACTGGCCATTCCCTGTGTGTTGTCGGTG
>MERZ01000241.1:8335-12130 GCA_001770785.1 Burkholderiales bacterium RIFCSPHIGHO2_12_FULL_61_11 | reverse complement strand
GGCGAACGTGTTGACCGGCGGTGCGCTGGTTGTGGGTGCGCTGGTCGTTAATGAACTGATTGGATGGAGGCAAAGGTCATGAATGCTGAGGCTGCGGGAACAGAAATGGATAAGGCCGTCAAAAGTGACGCTAAAACTGACGTGGTGGTGGAGCGCCGGGGTAGCGCCGGGCTCATCACCCTGAACCGTCCCAAAGCCCTTAATGCGTTGTCTCTGCCCATGGTGCGTGCGCTGCTGAGTACCTTGAAGACCTGGCGCGACGATCCGGCGGTGCGGGTGGTGGCGATTCGCGGCACCAATAAAGTTGGCCGCCCGGGTAGCCCGGAGAGTCTTTTCGGCGGCTTCTGCGCAGGGGGTGATATCCGTTTTTTCCACCAGGCTGCGCTCGCCGGAGACCCGGCGCTGGACGATTTTTTCACTCAGGAATACATCCTCAATCACCTGATCCACAATTATCCAAAGCCCTTCATCGCCTTCATGGATGGCATTGTGATGGGCGGCGGCATGGGGATTGGCCAGGGTGCCAGGGTTCGCATCGTGACCGAGCACACCAAAATGGCCATGCCCGAGACCAGCATCGGCCTGTTTCCGGATGTTGGCGGCGGCTATTTTCTTAGCCGCTGCCCAGGCCATGTCGGCGAGTACCTGGCGCTGACCGGTGACGTCATCGGCGCGGATGAGGCGCTTGGCTACGGGCTGGCAGACGTCAGGCTGGATGCCGCCCGTCTACCCGCGCTCTGGGACGACTTGGGCACCCGCACCTTTGGTTCCGCTGCAGCAATGGATCAATGGATTGCTACTGAATTAATAGCCTCTAGCGCCCTTCCCATAATCGCTACAGGTCAGATTGATACTTATTTTTCACTGCTGCGGGTGAAGCACATCATCGATGCGCTGGAGGGCTCTGAAGATCCCTGGGCGCTCAAGACCGCTGCCACCTTGCGCAAACGCTCGCCCTTGATGCTGCACGTGACACTGGAGCAGATTCGCCGAGCCCGCGCGATGACGCTGGCCGATGACCTGCGCATGGAACGCAATATGGTGCACCACTGCTTTCATTTGCCACCTGGTGCAAAGAGCGAGGCGATTGAAGGCATACGCGCGTTCGCCATCGACAAGGATTACAAGCCGCGCTGGATGCCCGCGCGGATCGAAGAGGTTAAGGCTGCCATGGTGGCGCCGTTCTTCGAAAGTCCATGGCCTGAGAACGCACACCCTTTGCGCGGGTTGTAGCGCAACGGCCGGCAATCGTGGCGCCTGGCCGTGCTTTCATACTGCCTGCGCCTAGCGGTTTTTCGATTTCATCGCCCGCTCCACCTCGCGCTTGCCCTCCCGGTCTTTGATGGTGTCGCGCTTGTCATGCTCGCCCTTGCCCTTGGCCAGACCGATCTCGCACTTCACCTTGCCGGCCTTCCAGTGCATGTTCAGCGGCACCAGCGTGAAGCCTTTTTGCTCAACCTTGCCCATGAGCCGACGAATCTCGTCCTTGTGCATGAGCAGCTTCTTGGTGCGCACGGAATCAGGCCGGATATGGGTCGAGGCGGTGCCAAGCGGGTTGATCTGGCAACCGATGATGAAGAGTTCGCCGTTGCGGATCACCACGTAGCCATCGGTGAGCTGCACCTTGCCTTCGCGCACCGATTTCACTTCCCAGCCTTCGAGCACCATGCCGGTCTCGAAGCGCTCTTCAATATGGTAGTTGAAACTGGCTTTTTTGTTGTCGGCAATGCGCACGGCAGCGGCTGCGGCCTTCGCCGTGAGACTGCTAGCCGGTTTTCCAGTGGGTTTCCCGGATGAGGCCGCGGCTGGTTTTTTGGAGGAGGATGCTTCTTTGGTAGCCATGATTAAACCTAGAAACGGCAGTTGACCGCTTGATTACTTTTGTAAAACCGCATGAAACCCGGTTTTATTGTTTTCGAACACGTTTACCTTTTGTGGAGCGCTACGCACCCGATGGCACTGCGCTTGCCGCGCCATACGGCGTTACTCCGCCTTGCGGGCAGTAGCCCGCTGCGTTGTCGCGCCTTGTCTGGCTCGCCAATCACAGCACCCTCGGGCGCGTCCAACTGCCGTTTGTAGGTTAAAAGTTTGGGTCGGCATCAACTAATACAATCGGGCCTACCTTTGATTGTATGAAAACCGTTAACAAGTCCGTTTTAATTTGGTACAGCGACGCTGAAATGTTCGCATTGGTCACCGATATTGCCAGCTACCCGGAGTTTTTGCCCTGGTGCAATCAGGCGTCGGTGCTGGAGGAAACTGCGCATGGCATGACGGCCAAGGTCGGTCTGGCCATCGCGGGCCTCAAGCAAAGCTTCACCACGCGTAACGTGCATGAAAAGAACCGCAAGGTCAGCCTGCAGCTGGTCAAGGGGCCTTTTTCGAAGCTGGATGGCCAATGGGACTTTCACCCACTGGGCGACGCCAGCCAGCGCGCCTGCAAGGTTGAGCTCACTTTGCGCTATGACTTCGACAATGCGGCGCTGGCCGCGCTGGTCGGTCCGGTGTTTGACAAGATTGCAGGCAGTCTGGTGGATGCCTTCGTCAAGCGGGCATCCCAGATCTATGGCGCATCCTGAAGATCGGTTGCGCTTGAATATATCCGTGGTTTATTCGCCAGCGCCCCGACATGTGCGCGAATGGGAATTGATTCTGGCGGCCGACAGCACCGTCGCCCAGGCACTTGCGGCATGCCGAATTTTCGAAGCATTTCCGGAGTTGCAGGCGGCTCGCCTGGCGTTGGGCATCTGGGGGCAAAAAACCAGTTTGGCTCATGTGCTGCACGACCGGGACCGACTGGAAATTTATCGTGGCTTGCGGGTCGACCCCAAAGTTGCGCGTCGTGAACGGTTTAACGGCCAAGGCGTGAAACGGGCCGGCCTGTTCGCCAGGACCCGGACCGGCTCCAAAGCAGGTTACTGAAGCAGGCATCGATGGCCTGCGCCGATTGTTACGTGCAGTCGCTGCCTGCGATGCCCTGAAGGCGCTTCGTCTCCAGCGCGCGAGCGTTGTCATCCATGATCTCGCGTTCACCTTTTGCGTTGGTGACTGCAATCCTGACGCCTGATTGAAAACTGGCCAGCCCTTTCCTGGCGCGTTCACAGTTGTCAGCCCTGGCCTTCTCGATTTTTCCTGCTTCAGCCTTCTTTTTGGCAGCGTCTTCTTCTTCAGCCTGTTTTTTTCTGGCTTCAAGCTGTGCGTCCTTGCCCGACAGCCTGGGTGCGCTGGCTTTGCTTAATGCTGCAGCGCTTGCGCTGACAGGCACCAACTGATGATTGCCGGGGCGCTTCAGGATGTTTTCTTCCTGAATTTCCGCAGGTGGCGAGCGGTCGCTGAATACTTTGCGTCCGTCCTTGTCAATCCATTGCCACTGGGCCCATGCGGTCAGCGCAAATGCCCCGCCAATGGTGACAAAAAAAACGTTCTTTAAAACAAGTTTGGCGTTCATGGATGGAGTGTAGCGCTGTGCTCAACCATTTTTTATCGGTCTTCAGCTTGTGTTGCCTATTTAGCCTGAACGGAAAATCGTGCATCAATACGACCTCGGCCAGGCACAAGGGCAAGGGTACAATCGCGTTTTTGGAGCTTTCCCTATGCGCCTACTCGGCAAAGCGCTCACCTTCGATGACGTATTGTTGGTGCCAGCATTCTCCCAGGTCCTCCCCAAGGACGCCTTGCTTTCCACCCAGTTCTCCCGCAACATCCGCCTGAACCTGCCGCTCGTTTCGGCGGCCATGGATACCGTGACTGAAGCCCGGCTGGCCATTGCCATCGCCCAGGAGGGTGGCATCGGCA
>MERZ01000241.1:5259-8293 GCA_001770785.1 Burkholderiales bacterium RIFCSPHIGHO2_12_FULL_61_11 | reverse complement strand
GCCAGTCAGCACCATCATGACGCCACGCGAGCGCCTGATCACCATGCCCGAAACCGCGTCGCTGGCCGACGCCAAGGCGCTGCTGAACAAGCACCGGCTGGAGCGCGTGTTGCTGATCAATGGCGACTTCGAGCTCAAGGGCCTGATCACCGTCAAGGACATCCTCAAACAGACCAGTTTTCCCAACGCCGCGCGCGACGCGCGTGGCCAGTTGCGCGTGGGTGCGGCCGTTGGCGTGGGCGTGGGTACCGAAGAACGCGTCGAAGCCCTGGTAAAAGCCGGCGTCGATGCCATCGTGGTGGATACGGCGCACGGGCACAGCAAAGGCGTGATCGACCGCGTGCGCTGGGTCAAGCAGAATTATCCCAATATCGACGTGATTGGCGGCAATATCGCTACCGGCTCGGCGGCGCTGGCGCTGCTGGAGGCCGGCGCGGACGGCGTCAAGGTGGGCATTGGCCCGGGCAGCATTTGCACCACCCGCATCGTCGCAGGTGTCGGCGTGCCGCAAATCATGGCAATCGACAGCGTGGCAACAGCCTTGCGCGGCAGCGGTATTCCCCTGATTGCCGATGGTGGCATTCGTTACAGCGGCGACATTGCCAAGGCCATCGCCGCGGGCGCCAGCTCGGTGATGATGGGCGGCATGTTTGCGGGAACCGAAGAAGCACCGGGCGAGGTTATTTTGTACCAGGGCCGCAGTTACAAGAGCTACCGCGGCATGGGCAGCATAGGCGCCATGCAGCAGGGCAGCGCCGATCGCTACTTCCAGGAATCGAGCACGGGCAACGCTAATGCCGACAAATTGGTCCCTGAAGGCATCGAAGGCCGCGTGCCCTACAAAGGCTCAATGATTGCCCTCATTTTCCAGATGGCAGGCGGACTGCGGGCCAGCATGGGCTACTGCGGCTGCGCCACCATTGAAGACATGCAAAACAAGGCCGAGTTTGTCGAGATCACGACCGCCGGCATCAGCGAGAGCCATGTTCATGACGTGCAGATCACCACTGAAGCGCCGAATTACCGGGCCAATTAAATGACCCCCACGCTTGTCACTTCGTGTACCACGCTGCCCCCCGAGGGGGCTGGCCTTGCTTGGGGCGGCCCGGCGCTGCGTTCGCTGACCCCCACGCTTGTCACTTCGTGTACCACGCTGCCCCCCGAGGGGGCTGGCCTTGCTTGGGGCGGCCCGGCGCAGCGGCCCGTGATCCCCTAATTCCATGTCACATCAGAAAATCCTCATCCTCGATTTCGGCTCCCAGGTCACCCAGCTGATTGCCCGCCGCATCCGTGAAGCCCATGTGTTCTGTGAAGTTCATCCCTGCGATGTGACCAACGACTGGGTTCGTGACTACGCCCGGGGCGGTCAGCTCAAAGGCGTGATTCTTTCAGGCAGTTATGCCAGCCTGTGGGAAGACGAAACGCTTCGGGTGCCCCAGGCGGTGTTTGAACTGGGCATTCCCGTGCTGGGCATCTGCTTTGGCATGTACGCCATTGCGGAGGCACTGGGCGGCAAGGTCGAGGGCGGTCACCAGCGTGAATTCGGCCATGCTGAAGTCCGCGCGCATGGTCACACGAAACTGCTTGAAGGCATTCAGGATTACGTCACGCCGGAAGGCCACGGCATGCTCCACGTCTGGATGAGCCATGGCGACAACGTGACCGAAATGCCGCCCGGCTTCAAGCTGATGGCGTCCACCGGGTCCTGCCCGATTGCCGGCATGGCCGATGAAGAACGCAAGTATTATGCGCTGCAGTTTCACCCGGAGGTCACGCACACCACCCAGGGCAAGGCGATTCTGGAGCGCTTCGTGCTCGACATTTGCGGCACCCGGCCCGATTGGGTCATGGGCGACTACATGACAGAGGCCGTCGAGAAAATTCGCCAGCAGGTCGGCAACGAAGAGGTCATCCTCGGGCTGTCGGGTGGCGTCGATTCGTCGGTCGCCGCGGCGCTGATTCACCGCGCTATCGGCGAGCAGCTCACTTGCGTGTTTGTTGACCATGGTCTGTTGCGCCTGAATGAAGGCGACCAGGTCATGGAAATGTTTGTCGGCAAGTTGCACGCCAAGGTCATCCGGGTCGATGCCGCCGAGCAGTTTCTTGGCCACCTTGTCGGCGTGAGTGACCCCGAGGCCAAGCGCAAGATCATTGGCCGCGAGTTTGTCGAAGTGTTCAAGGCCGAAGCGGCCAAGCTCAAGAGTGACCAGTCGCGCCATGTAGCCTGGTTGGCTCAGGGAACGATTTACCCTGATGTGATCGAGTCCGGTGGCGCCAAGAGCAAAAAGGCCGTGTCGATCAAGAGCCATCACAACGTCGGTGGCCTGCCCGAGCAGCTCGGCCTGAAGCTGCTTGAGCCCTTGCGCGAACTGTTCAAGGATGAAGTACGCGAACTGGGGGTGGCGCTTGGGCTTCCCCGCGACATGGTTTATCGCCACCCCTTCCCCGGACCGGGCCTGGGCGTTCGGATTCTCGGCGAAGTCAAGAAGGAATACGCCGACCTGCTGCGCCGGGCGGACGCCATCTTCATCGAGGAATTGCGGAACTTCAAGGATACCGAGACCGGAAAAAGCTGGTACGACCTGACCAGTCAGGCTTTCACGGTGTTTTTGCCCGTGAAAAGCGTCGGCGTGATGGGCGATGGCCGCACCTACGAGTACGTGGTGGCCCTGCGCGCCGTGCAAACCAGCGACTTCATGACGGCTGACTGGGCTGAACTGCCTTACGCGCTGCTTAAGAAAGTCTCGGGCCGCATCATCAATGAAGTGCGCGGCATCAACCGTGTCACTTACGACGTGAGCAGCAAGCCGCCCGCGACGATTGAGTGGGAATGAGCAGCACGGCGATCTCATGCTATGGGTGAAGCAGCGTTGACTTCGGTTGCTGAGCCATGACGCTTTTTGCAACCTGATATTTTCGTTTTTGGCCTATGCTCTAGCCTATGTACCTGCCTCCACAATTCAAGGGCGATCGCGCGCAGGCCGCGGCGCTGATGAAAGACCATCCCTTTGCCAGCCTGATCAGCGTGGACGAC
>MERZ01000241.1:0-5238 GCA_001770785.1 Burkholderiales bacterium RIFCSPHIGHO2_12_FULL_61_11 | reverse complement strand
CCGCCCGCAGGCGGTGGTGACCTTTCTCGGTCCCCACGCCTATCTCTCGCCCAAGGTCTATCCCGACCTGGCGCGCGTGCCGACCTGGAATTATCTGGCCGTGCATTGCACCGTGCAAGCCAGCTTGATTGAAGATGCGGCGGCGAAAGACCGACTGCTTAAAAAGCTGATCGCGGACCATGAGCCGCCTTATGCCGAGCAGTGGCGAGGCTTGGGTGAGGCGTTCGCCCACAAGATGCTGGGCGCCATTGTGGCCTTTGAGCTGCAGGTGACTGACCTGCAGTGCAAGCTCAAAATCAACCAGCACCGGCCCGAGTCCCACGGCGCGATGAAAGCCCGCTATTGCGCTGGGGATGAAAATGAGCAAGCCTTGGCCCACTGGATGGACCGCCTGGGTTTGAGTTCTGCTTCGAACAACGCTGGCGAGGCCTGAGATGCGCGCTATTTTTGGCGTCATGAGCCTGCTGATTGCGCTGGCCGTGGTCGGTGTGCTGGCGAAAAAGCAGCTGGGCGCATTGCCAGCCGCGCCCGTTCCGGTCCAACTGCCAACATCGGCGGGTTCAGCGGTCACCGCACATGTCACTCCTCAAGCGCAAAGCCAGCAGCTACAGCAGCAGATCAAGCAGTCGGTGGAAAAAGCCATGCAGCAGGCCCGACCCATGCCTGATGATCAATAAAGTCATAAAAAGTGTCTCTAGCCAAATAAGTACGGGCGTGAGTTGCTATCAGGATGGTCGTATTCATGAGTGATTCCAGCTTCATGCAATTGGCCCTGGCGCAGGCCCGTGAAGCTGCTGCCGAAGGGGAAGTACCGGTCGGTGCAGTGGTGGTGCGGCACGGCCTGGTCATTGCCACCGGACGCAACGCGCCGATCGACGGACACGACCCGACGGCCCACGCCGAGATCGTGGCCCTGCGCGCCGCAGCGCAAGTCCTGGGCAACTACCGGCTCGATGAGTGCGAGCTGTTTGTCACGCTGGAGCCCTGCGCGATGTGCAGCGGCGCCATGCTGCAGGCCCGGCTCAAACGCGTGGTGTTTGGTGCGCCTGATCCCAAGGCCGGTGCCGCTGGCTCGGTCATCGACCTGTTTGCGCAAGCGCAGCTCAATCACCAGACCCAACTGCACGGCGGGGTACTGGCTCTGGAAAGCGCTGCGCTGCTGCAAGATTTCTTTCGTCAGCGCCGCACCGAGCAACGCGAAACGTTCAGGCTGAGCCATCCGCTGCGCGACGACGCGCTGCGCACGCCAGATGCAGCTTTTGTTGGCTTGCCCGGTTATCCGTGGCAAGCCAACTACCTCAGCGATTTGCCTGAGTTGGCCGGTCTGCGCATGCACTACCTGGACGAGCTGGAGCAGGGCAGTGGCAATCAAGGCCTGACCTATCTGTGTCTGCATGGCTGCCCGACTTGGAGCTACCTCTACCGCAAGATGATCCCGGTCTTTCTGCAGGCTGGCCACCGCGTGGTCGCCCCTGATCTGATCGGTTTTGGCAAAAGCGACAAACCCAAGAAAGATAGCTTTCATACGTTCAGCACACATCGTCAGATGCTGCTCGAACTGGTTGCAAATCTGGATTTGCAGCGCATCGTGCTGGTTGTCCAGGATTGGGGCGGTCTGCTCGGCCTGACGCTGCCCATGGTCGCGCCGCAGCGCTACAAAGGCTTGCTGGTCATGAACACCCTGCTGGCTTGCGGTGACGTCCCGCTGCCCCCGGGCTTTTTGGCCTGGCGCGAGATGTGTGCCAAGCATCCTGATTTCGATGTGGCGCGCCTGTTGGTCCGTGGCAATCCGCAAATGAGCGCTGAGGAATGCGCGCCCTACAACGCCCCGTTCCCCGATAAAGGCCACCGCGCCGCGCTGCGTGCCTTTCCACGAAGGGTTCCTGAATTCATGGACTCCGACGGAGCTGCGGTGTCGCGACAAGCGCGTGAGTTCTGGCAAGAGCAATGGACCGGCCAGACCTTGATGGCCGTCGGCACCGCAGATCCGGTGCTGGGCTTGCCCGTGATGCAGGCGTTGCGTGCAAGCATTCGTGGGGCGCAAGATGGCCCGCTGATGCTGCTATCCCAAGCCGGCCACTTCGTGCCGGAGCATGGCGCAGCCATAGCCGCCGAAGCGGTGCGGCTGTTTCAATAAAACCGATCGCAGAGCTGCTTCACGATGCGACGCAAGGCCGGTATTTCATTGAAGGCGCCACGAACAAGTTCTGTTACTTTCCTCGCGGTACACTGAATACCTTCCCTGTGCGTGGGTACGGTTGCAGCACTGGCGGCGCTGTCAAAGCGCACAGCGTTTCTGACAACATCAGAAGTACTTTTGCCAGAAGTTCAGAACCATCGCACTTTTTTCGAGGCCGCAAACCATGGCTGAAGCTTTACCCGATTTCATGCCGGAGCCTGAATTGCAGCTCACTCAGGCCCATCACGTCATGCAGCAGCAGCTCATGGAGCTCACGGGCGTCGCGCAATGCGTGCTTAATTTACAAAATCGGCAATTCACCTTGAATGCGCGGGCTTACGACATGTTTGGCCTGGACCCGACCGGGCCGGCCGTCACGCTTGAGCAGGTCGAAGCGCTGGTCCATTCTGAAGACCTCGCCAATTTCTTCCGCGCAGGCGATCGTTCGCGCGATATTCAGGAGCCTGTTCATCTGGACTATCGGATTGTTCGTCCTGACGGCCGGCTGGTCTACCTGCACGCGCGGCATTACACCGAACGGGACGCGCAAGGTCGCGCGGTGGCCAATGCCATCATGGCGCTGGATGTGACCGATCGCAAGCGTGCTGAAATCGCCTTGCTGGAAACGGCCGAACGCTTTCGCGCTCTTACGGCGCTTTCGTCGGACGGCCACTGGGCATCGGGGTCTGCCTCTGCGGCGCAAGCGTCCGTCGACCCGGTTGCCTACGCAGAGCTGGTCAGGGCTGAAAAAATGCCTATGGCGCCGCACCGCAAAATGCGTGTGCTCTACATCGAAGACAACATGTTCAACCTGATGCTGTTTGATGAGGTCATGCAGACCCGCGAAGACGTCGAGTTGCGCATTGCAAAAGATGGCATTAAAGGCTTCGACGTCGCCAAAGACTGGCTACCCGATGTTCTGGTGCTGGACGCGCATTTGCCCGACACCCACGGTATTGAACTGCTGCGACAAATCCGCGAAATTCCAGGTCTTCGAGACACACCCGCTTTCATGTGCTCGGGCGATGCCCTGCCCGAACACAAGAAAGCCGCGAAAGATGCCGGTTTTGAGGGCTACTGGACCAAGCCGGTCGATCTTGATAAGGTCTTTGTTGATCTGGACCAGATTGCCAACCGCTCGGTCTTTTCCTGAGTCATCCGGGATGTCTGTGCAATAGCTGAGTGGGATACTCTGAGTCTTGAAAAAACATATTTACATTTACTCACCCTCCAGCGCAGTGCGCGACAAAGCCAGCTTCAAGCGGGGGGTCAGGCGCCTCCAGGCGCTGGGCTATGAGGTCGAAATTGACGAAGCGGCATTGGCGAGCCACCAACGTTTTGCCGGCGACGACGAAACCCGGCTGGCCGCGATTCACCGCGCGGCGGCCAGTGGTGCCGATTTGGCGCTGATTTCGCGCGGTGGTTACGGCCTCACGCGCATCCTGCCGGGCATCAGCTACAAAGCCATAACCAAAGCCATTGCCAAAGGCACCCGGTTTGTCGGCCTGAGCGACTTCACGGCGTTTCAGATGGCGCTGCTGGCCAAGACCGGCGCGGTGACCTGGGCAGGCCCTGCGTTGGGCGAAGACTTTGGCACCGAGGCCGCCCCAGACGAGATCATGGCAGCCTGTTTTGACGACCTGATCACGGGGCAGGGCGAGGGCACGGGTTGGAAACTGCCCAAGCCTGCTATTGAGTCGCTAACTGTCAGCAAAGCTGGGGCGGTGGCTAGTGGAACTTTTAGCATTAAAGATGCGGTGCTGTGGGGGGGGAACCTGGCGATCTTGTCGTCCCTGGTGGGAACGCCTTACTTCCCGGTTGTCAAAGGCGGAATTCTGTTTGTCGAAGATGTCGGCGAGCACCCTTACCGGGTGGAACGCATGCTCACGCAACTGTTGCATGCGGGCGTGCTGGCGCAGCAAAAGGCCGTCATTTTCGGGCAGTTCAGCAATTACAAGCTGGTGCCGCACGACAAAGGCTTCAAGTTGCCCACGGTGCTCGCCTGGCTGCGGAGCAAGATCAAGGCACCCGTGTTGTCCGGCCTGCCATTCGGCCATGTCGCCACCAAGGTCATGCTGCCCGTAGGCTGCAAAACCACCCTGGCTGTCGAGGGCAGGGATGCATTCTTGTTGTGGGGCCATCAGCACTAGGTGGCCTTTTTGCGGGGGGACGCGCAGCCAAAAATCAGCCAGAGCGACGCTGGATGATTGAGCGGATAGAAGTTTCAGAGGGTCAGCGAACTCGGCCTTGAACTCAGGCCGCGGGGCAGCAGCCCATCGAATTTGTCAGAGATGCGTCCGACTTTTTCGCGTGCAACGATTTCTCCGTGCATCGCTCCCAGCACCGCCATGACATTGGCTCGCGTGTACCACAGGCCTTGCACGTCCTGGGCATAGCGGACATGCCGGGTGATCTGGGGGTAATGTTTTTCACCAAATTCGCCCAATTCATCCAGAATGAACTGGCGGATTTCTTCAGTGCGGTCTTCCAGGCTGGAAGGCGTAACTTCGCCCGAGCCCAGCAGGGCCATAAAGCTGCTTTTCAAGGTTGTTTTTAGCCAGTGCATCGGGTACAAGCTCCAGTCGTGCTGTCGGAGTAGTGAGGTAAGGGTCGCCATAAATACTTGTGAATTTTTATCTATCACGATTGGATTAGATAGATTAAGACTTGCAAGGGCGCGACGCAACCGCTTTTACCTGAATTGATTTACAAAAAACAACAGATGAATCAATGACTTGGTAACTAAATGTCAAGTTGATTCTGGATCTAGGCGCAATTTTAACTTCTTGCGCCCAGGCATCTAACGAGCTGGGGGGGGGCTGCATTTGTGCAAGATTGACGTTGATGTGGATCAAATGGCGCCGTGTTGGAAAATCTAGACTCAATTTGAACCATTCCAAAAACGTTTGGCGTGCTGATGGAGGCGCGCAAGTGTTGGCGCATAGCCAAGTGCCGGTCTTGGTTGTTAACGTGAAAGAACCCAACCTGCGGGCGAGCGTGATCCTGACCCCCAGCCCGGCCACGTGCAACAAGGCGACCTTAATTCGTCAGCGTCTCAG
>MERZ01000240.1:8951-14099 GCA_001770785.1 Burkholderiales bacterium RIFCSPHIGHO2_12_FULL_61_11 | reverse complement strand
CATCCGCTACGCGTTTTGCTGGCACGCTTTTTACGCCGCAGTTTGCCGCAGCTCAAGGTACTTTCTCACGCTGAAATACCCGATACCCGCACCATCAAAGTCACCGCCACCCTAGGAGGCAAAGCTTGAATACGCTGATGCAAGTCAATACCGCCCGTTGTAAGGTCGTTGCGCCCTCTGGTCGCGAGGCGCTCCGTCTGGTGCGAGAGAGTCTTGGCCCCGACGCCATTGTTTTATCGAACCGCGTCACCGCCGACGGCGTCGAGATCGTGGCGACCCTGGCCGCAGCCCTGGAGGAGACGCCGGCTTTGGCGACGCCAGCTGGCGTTGCCAGAGCCTGGCTTGTCAAACCCACGGCATCGATCAAGCCGCCCATCGGGCTGGCCACTGTTCACGGTAGCGTTGGCGATGGCGATGGCGATGGCGATGGCGCTGGCGCTGGCGCTGGCGCTGGCCATGGCGATGGGGTATTCCGGAACATTCATTCGATGCGCGGCCTGATTGACGACCAGCTGGCCGACATTGCGTGGAATGAAGCGCAAAAGCGCGATCCGCTGCGCGGACACTTGCTGCGAATTCTCCTGGGGGTCGGCTTCAGCGCGTGTCTGGCCAAAGAGCTATTGAGCAACTTGCCCATCGGCCAAACCTTGACCAAGGGTGTCAACCATGTCAAGTCGGCCTTGCAACGCCAGTTACCCATGCTCGAAGATGAAGACGCGCTCATGGACGAGGGGGGGGTCTATGCGCTGATGGGACCGACCGGGGTGGGCAAGACCACCACCACGGCCAAGCTGGCTGCGCGTTGCGTCATGCGCTTCGGGGCGGAAAAATTGGCGTTGGTCACGACTGACAGCTACCGGATTGGCGCCTATGAGCAATTGCGCATTTATGGCCAGATCCTGGGTGTTGCGGTGCACGCCGTCAAAGACGCCGCCGATCTGGAACGGGTGCTGGCGGACCTGCGCGACAAGCATATGGTGCTTATCGACACGGTGGGCAGGAGTCAGCGCGACCGCGCCGTGTCTGACCAGATCGCCATGCTGTGCGGAGCCAGCCGCCCGGTCAAGCGCCTGCTGCTGCTCAATGCGTCCAGTCATGGCGACACGCTCAATGAAGTGGTGCAGGCCTACCGCCAAAGCGGGCAGGCGGGCAGCGGCACAGACCTGTCTGGTTGCATCTTTACTAAAGTCGACGAGGCTACGCATCCCGGGGTTCTGATTGACATGGCGATTCGCCACCAGTTGCCCGTGCACTATGTCTCCAACGGTCAGAAAGTCCCGGAAGACCTGATGCTGGGCGACCACTGCACGTTGATAGACAGCGTGTTTCAGACCAAAAACCGACGCTCATTATTCGTTGCCGGAGAGCCCGATCCTGACGAACGGATGGTCGCCCTCAGGTGTGAGGCGGATGTCGCCGCGGCGCAGGGGGTCAGTGAACGGCTGCGTTCGCAATGCCAGCAACTGATCCGGGCGCTCGCTCACAATGTCCAGGAGCTGACATCCACGACCCGCGCGCTTGTCGCCGGCGAGGTCGGCTTTAATGAAACCCGCTCGCTCTGGCGCCAGCTCTCCGATGATCGGATGGGGGCCGAAGATATTGCCCGAACCCTGCTGTCGCAAGCTTGTGCTGACAGCCGTGTCAGTTGCCGCGACTACGTATTGTCGATTGCCAGCGAGCGAAGTATGGCACCCGATACACGCGCTGACTTCCGAGTGCTCGTCGGCTCCCTGCTGCTGTCGGATCGTACCGGCGTGCCCTTCGCTTCCTTGAACCCCTTGCTGGCTAGTCCTGCGCAGCCTGCTATGCGCCAGTTCGACTGGGAGCAGTCGCCGCAGTTTGCCAAGCCCCTGGTTCATTTGCTCGCCGATATACCGGCCTCCGGGCTGATCCATGAGTGGCAATCCATCGGTCTCCAATGGGCGGCCTTTGGCAGCGCAGCCCTGCGCATAGGGATCGCTGGAAGTGGCGCTCCAGGAACGCTTGGAAAACTGGCTGCCGGTCTTTCCTTCAGCGCGCCGAAACCGCTGCTCTATCGGAACAAGGCAGCATGGTCATCGGTCGCACAAACGCTGGTGAGTCTGCGCCCTGACGCGAAGAACGGCACGGCAGACGCGGCAGTCGCTCCTTCGATGCTACGTTGCGTGGTCAGGCGCATTGTTGATGCGGCCAGCGGTAAACCGATAGCCCACAGCTACGTGCTTGCCAGCCTTGGCATCCAGGCGACCGCCCAGCAAATTGCGCTTTGGCCGGCTTGGCGGGCTGCTGCTGAACCGTATTTCAAGCTTCTCAATCAGGGCCTTGGTCAGCTCGGCGAGGCGGCTGCGCCGGATGACACCGCCCTGCTCAAACGCTTGCTGATTGCCGGGCAGATTTCCAGCACCGTGTTTCGTCTGCAACGCTCGCAGGACGCCTGGGCTGAAATGGCGCGAAAGGTTTTGGTGCAGCTGACCGGACGAGTCGTTCGCCCTGACCGACCGGTGCCTGGTCCCGTGCTTTTTGAAGGCTTGGAGAAACTCTTCGTGCTGCTCAATGCACTGGAGACCGATGGCGCGGCGGTAGCACCTCAGTTCGATATGACCCTGGCGCAAGCCTGACGCAGTTGCAGTGAAAAAAATGATGACCGATCAGGCTGATGGCCTGCGACGCTTGATGACCAGCAGCGCGGGAAGGCTGGTTGCCGTGCTTGGCGGTGAGCCGCGCATTGATGTCGGGAGCGTCTCGCGCAATCTGGCGGCAGCACTGGTTCGGAAAGGCAAGGAGGTGCTGGTGCTCGATGAGTGCGGTGGCGCGCCGTCGCCCCACGCCCAGCGCGCGGGGCGACTGGTGTTGATGAATGCCATGCTCAGCAGGGAAGGCGCGCTGTCGCCATTGGCCGCTCAGGCAGATCACATCCTGGTGGTGTTGCAGCCAAATGCGGCGTCGATCACTCAGACCTATGCCTGCATCAAGCGGCTTCAGCATGTCCACGCGCTGCAGCGATTGCGCGTGCTGGTTCACGGCGCGGCCAACGCGGCCGAGGCGCAAAGCATATTGGTCAATCTGGCGCGTACCGCAAACTGCTACCTCGCGCTGGCGCTGGAGCCCGCCGGATGGGTGCGGGCCGACCCACTTCTCGCCCAGGCCCAGCGACTTGATTTGACTGTCGTTGAGGCCTTTCAGGGCAGTTTCGCTGCGATGGACTATTGCCAAATTGCCGCTGATTTGCTGCAGTGGCCGACTCTCGTGGCCAAGGGCCAAAAGGCCTCGCCGCGTCCCGTCCTGACGGCCAGCCAAGCAGCGCGTCCTGTGCCGCGATGCGCTGATGCAGCCGTCTTGAATACCTCCATTGTTAAGAGAGCAGGAGTCCACCTCAATGTACACACCTGAGGGAAAGCTTGACAAATCTGGTCCCACGGACTTGCTGACGCAACATGCGCCGCTGGTGCGACGACTGGCCCTGCAGCTCATTGCCAAGTTGCCGGCCAGCGTCGACCTGGACGACCTGATTCAGGCCGGCATGCTGGGCTTGCTCGATGCCGCCGGCCGCTATCAGGATGACCAGGGAGCGAAATTCGAGACTTACGCCAGTCAGCGCATTCGCGGTGCCATGCTCGACGAATTGCGTGCCAATGACTGGGTCTCACGCGGCTTGCGGCAGTCCTCGCGCAGCGTGGCGAAGGCGGTTCACGCCAAAGAACAAAAGCTGGGGCGCGCGCCAACCGAAGGTGAGATCGCACAGGAGTTGCAGTTGCCACTGCAAGCCTATCAGCACCTGTTGCAGGAGATTCACGGTTGCCAGCTGGTGTACTACGACGACTTTGATCGCAATGATCAGGAAAACGGCTTTCTTGATCAGCAATGCCGGGGCGAACGCGGCGAACAGGACTACGGCAACGGGCCGCTGGAAAAACTGCTGGAAAACGGTTTGCGCCATCGGCTGGTGCAAGCCATTGAAACCATTCCCGAGCGTGAACGCCTGCTACTCAGTCTGTACTATGAGGAGGAACTGAACCTGCGCGAGATCGGCGCGGTGATGGAAGTCAGTGAATCGCGCGTCTGCCAGTTGCATAGCCAGGTGATCAGTCGCTTGCGTGGAATCCTGGGTGAAGCGCTTTAGCGACCCTGCGTCGAGCTGTATCCCCGGCAGGTCGGCGCCATCGTCGGCAGCGCGTTCAAGACGAACAAGCAGGCAGGGTCAAGGCCTGGCCGGTCGATGGGCCTGAAAACAGCCTGACCGGGGCGCGGTCTTATCCCAAGCCGAGCGTGTTGCCCAGCCCGATGCCGGCATGATGCGTTCCGTCCGGTCCATACAGTGGCTGGCCGCTGGCTTGCAAAAAACAGATGGACTGACGGGTGAAGTCCAGATGGGTGTGAATCATCACGCCATTGCGGTGATTGCGTTCACGGGCCTGCGCTGAACACGCCTGTAATTCGCGCCAGGCGTTTTGCAGTGCTTTGCCGCCAGCGGCAGCGGCATCAGCGGCACCGCTGCGATCAGCCGCGTAGCCCAAGGCAAGCTGCTCTGTTTCACGTTGATGCCGCAAAACCGAGATTTCATCGGCCTGCCGTGACTTGCGCCTGGCCAGTTCAGGCAGGGCGGTGAAGTCGCCACGCGTCATGGCTTCGGCTTCCCTATCCAGTAAATCTATAAATGCCCCAATCGCTGCATGTTCCAGGGTCAGGTGATTGAGCAGCAGGTGACTCATGGTGTCTTGGTGCTTAACAGGTCACGCACGGTTGCCAACAGGCCGTCGGCAATTTTTTCGGTATTGACCTGGTAGCGGCCGGCGCTAATGCTGGCGCGAATCTCCGCAACGCGGGCCGCATCAAAGCCCCCGTCGATTGAGGGCAGCACTACTTGCAGTGAAACCGGGCGCTCCGGGTCAGCCGCGGCAGGCAGTGCTGGCTTATTGACGGCGGTGTCTTTTGGAATCAGGGGCGCCGGACCCGCCAAATTGCGCAAAAAAGTGACGTTTGGATAGATTTTCATGATGTTTCCTCAGGGTCTCATCGGTATAACGGCAGCTTGAGTCAAAACTTGAGTTGAAGTCACAGATTTATGAGAAATTAATTTGTCCGCTCAAGGCTACCGTCCGGACCCACAACGCCGCTGATCAGGCGCCCGCCTTGCATTTTCACCTGAATGATCGCGCCCACGGCGGCGTC
>MERZ01000240.1:5093-8942 GCA_001770785.1 Burkholderiales bacterium RIFCSPHIGHO2_12_FULL_61_11 | reverse complement strand
ATCGGCGCGCCCAAGGCGATCCGGTTCGAAGCGGTCATGCCGTTCAGTTGCGCCGGATCGACAACGACGCTGCCTGGAAGGGTTGTGAGATCAGCTTCGCGAACGGCGACATCGGCGGGCGTCAGTGCCTGACCAAAATCAATCTGGCGGGCCGCAACATAATAGTTGCCCACGACCGCAATATAGGCTGGCACAAAGCGCGTCCAGGGCGGGTTCGCGGTGCATCGCAGCCCCACCGAAACACGTCCCCACAGGCGCGTGCCGCTGGGTAAAAACGGTTCAAGCGCTTCACACGGTGGCAGCGCACCCGACAGCGGCGTGTCAATGCGAATGCTTACCTTGCCGGGCAGCCCGGCCGTTTGATTCACCAGGAATCGCTCGATCGTGGGGCGCGCGCTGCCGGATAGCGGCGCCGGCAGCGGCTTGGCATGCGCGGCCATGTTCGCCAGCACCATGGGCACGGTGAGCGCCAGCAGTCTGAGCAGGGATCTGTGCCTGGGCGTTCTCATGGATCCCTCCGAAAAAAAATTAAGACAGTCAAATTAAGCGCACGCATCAGCAAGCGCAAGACTCATCCATTTTAAAGAGCTGGGTGCCGACACCAGCGTTGAATTGAGCCTTGAAAGGCCATCTGTTCGGTTGATTGCCAGCGTGACAGCTGCCTACAATTATTTTTCATCAGGAAGTCTGGGTGACCAGGCAAGTGATCTCGAACGATGGAATTTAAATGATCGACAAGCTGGATTCATCCCTTCGCTTCCATCAGGAGGCACTCAACCTGCGGGCCCGGCGGCAGGAAGTCTTGTCGGCAAATATTGCAAACGCTGACACGCCCAATTTCAAGGCGCGCGACATCGATTTCAGCAGCAGCCTGACACAAGCGGTGGAGCGTGGCCGCCAATCTCAGTCCATGGCAATGGCTAACACCTCATCGAGGCACCTGACCGGCCAGGCGCATGCGGCCGGGGGCGAGTTGATGTATCGCACGCCCAGCCAGTCAAGTATCGATGGCAACACGGTGGAAATGGATGTCGAGCGCGTCAACTTTGCCGACAACGCCCTGCGCTACGAGGTGAACCTGACGGTGCTTGGTTCCAAAATCAAATCGCTGCTGTCAGCGGTCCAGCAATAACGATGAATAGCGACGCGGAGTCAGTGCATGCCATTTTCCAATAATTCAATGGGTATTTTTGAGATTGCGGGTTCCGCCATGACGGCGCAATCCCAGCGCATGAATGTCACCGCCAGCAACCTGGCCAATGCTGACAGCGTCGAGGGTCCTGATGGCCAGCCTTACCGTGCGCGGCAGGTGGTGTTCGAGGTAGCGTCTCCAGGGAGGCTGGCTATCGGCGGGGTTCGCGTGGCTGGCGTGATCGAGGATCCGTCGCCCATGCGCATGATGCACGACCCAAAAAATCCGCTGGCCAACGCCGAAGGCTACGTCGCCATGCCCAACGTCAATGTCGTCGAGGAGATGGTCAACATGATCTCGGCGTCACGCTCTTACCAGGCCAATGTTGAGGTGCTCAACACCGCCAAGACATTGATGCTGAAAACCCTGACGATTGGCCAGTAGGGCGATCGACGGCTCGGCATTTCAACCACAGGAAACAGTTTTTATGGCCTTGACTGCAATCAACCCGTCCGACAGTACCAGTGCCCTTGGCGCGCTGACGTCGGCTACCGGCTCAAGCGCCGACAGCGAGCAGCGCTTTCTCAAGCTGCTTGTCACGCAACTGAACAATCAGGATCCCTTAAACCCTCTGGACAATGCCCAATTGACCTCGCAGCTGGCCCAGATGAGCACGGTCAGCGGGATCGAAAAACTCAATGGCGCTTTCCAGTCGCTGCTGGCTCAAAGTGGTTCCAGCCAGGTGCTTCAATCAGCCGGCCTGATTGGCCGCACGGTGCTGGTTCCGGGCAACGAGCTGGCTCTCAAACAAGGCGTCGAAGTGCCGTTTGCTGTTGATGTGACGGGAGCTGCCGAGTCGGTGAAAGTCACGATCACCAATGCCGCAGGAGATGCTGTTCGCAGCTATGACCTGGGTGCGTTGCCGCCAGGGGTCAAAACGCTGTCCTGGGATGGTGCGGCAGACAACGGGGAACCCCTGGCTGAGGGGTCGTACACCCTCAGCGTGGGGGCCCTGGGTGGCGCTTCCACGGTGGCGGCCAGCGCGCTGACCTACGCAAAAGTTTCCAGTGTGGCGCAAGGCAGCGCTGGCGTGGCACTCGATCTGGAGTCTGGCCGCAAGGCCAGCCTCAGTGACGTCAGGCTGATTCTCTGAATCTGCTGGCTGCACCTGTCACCTTTGTCTCTCAGTAAATTCCAAACCAAAAGGAAATACCATGGGTTTCGCACAAGGAGTGAGCGGTCTGAATGCCGCCGCCAGCAATCTCGATGTCATCGGCAACAACATTGCCAACTCGGGGACTATTGGCTTCAAGTCTGGCAGCGTCCAGTTTTCCGACGTCTATGCCGGTTCGCGGGCCGGCCTGGGCACCCAGGTGGCCGGCGTTTTCCAGAACTTCAGCTCGGGAGCGGTGCAAAGCAGCACCCGGGCACTGGATGTGGCCATTGTGGACGGCGAAGGTTTTTTCCGGCTGGCCAGTCCCGGTGGCGAGATCGCGTACTCGCGCAATGGCCAGTTTGATGTGGACAAGAAAGGTTACATTGTCAACGCAAGCGGCTTGCGGTTGACTGGCTACCAGGTCGCCGCCAATGGCACCGTCGCCGGAGGCAGTCCCACAGCCCTGCAATTGCCGACCGGCGCCATGGCGCCAGCGGCAACCCAGGACGTTGCCGCCCAGTTCAATATCGATTCCCGCGGCACGGTCCCTGCGGTTACCCCGTTCGATGCCAATAATTCGGCAAGCTACAACTACTCCAACACGGTCACGATCTTCGACTCGCTGGGTAATTCCCACGAACTGTCGACCTTTTTTGTCAAGACCGGGGTCAACGCCTGGAGTTCGTACGCAACCGCAGACGGCTATCCGCTGACAGCGGCTGGCGCGATGGTCGCTCCACCCACGGGGGCTGGCCCGCCGACGGTCGCCAACAGCGGCGCGCTTGCGGACGGCAAGCTTGGCTTCGACGCCAACGGCCTCCTGACGGTCGCAGCGCCTAGCACGCTGGTGGGCGGCAAGATGTCGTTGTCGGGGCTGGATTTCGCCAACGGTTCCAGCCCCATGAATTTCACGGTCGACGTGGCCGGCACCACCCAGTTCGGAACGGCTAATGATGTCAAGAAGCTGACCCAGGACGGCTACAAGGCCGGCCAGCTGACGACGTTTGCCATCAACCAGGACGGTACCGTCACGGGTAAATATTCCAACGAGCAGAGCAAGGCCCTGGGGCAGGTCGTGCTGTCTTCCTTTGTCAATCCGGGTGGGCTGCAGCCCAAGGGTGACAACGTCTGGACCGAGACGGCAGCTTCGGGCCAGCCCCTGACCGGCACATCCGGTAGCGGCACCAAGCTGGGCGCACTGGTCGGAGGTGCGCTGGAAGCGTCCAACGTCGATCTGACAGCCGAACTGGTCAACCTGATCATTGCCCAACGTACCTACCAGGCCAACGCCCAGACCGTCAAGACGCAGGACCAGGTGGTGCAGGCGCTGATGAACATGCGTTGAAGCCCATACGGCTGGAAAATCAAGCGGCCCGCAGCTGCATCAAAAAAATCAAGGAAAAGCTATGGACCGGATGATCTACATCGGCATGGGTGGCGCCAAGCAGGCCATGGAGCAGCAGGCTTCCGTGGCCAACAACATGGCGAATGTGTCAACGCCCGGTTTTCGCGCCCAGATCAATCATTTTCGTGCCGTCCCCGTGGTGGGCGATGAGCTGGC
>MERZ01000240.1:0-5070 GCA_001770785.1 Burkholderiales bacterium RIFCSPHIGHO2_12_FULL_61_11 | reverse complement strand
GACCGTCCAAATGCCCGACGGCGGCGAAGCCTATACCCGGGTTGGCAATCTGCAGGTCGGCGCCGATGGCCAGCTGCTCACCATGGATTCCCGGCCCCTGGTGGGCGATGCGGGTCTGCTGGTGGTGCCTCCCGGCTCCTCGTTGGTGGTGGCTGGCGATGGTGTGATCACCGCGCTTGGCGCGGGCGACCCGGCGGTGGGTGCGGCCGAGGTGGGACGCCTGAAGCTGGTCAACCCCGCAGCGGGCGATCTGGTGCGTGGCGACGATGGCCTTTTTCGGATGCAAGCCGGTGCCGTTGCGCCTCCGGCGGACCCCGCTGTGCGCTTGCTCGCCGGCACGCTGGAGGGCAGCAACGTCAATCCCGTGGAAGTCATGGTCGCCATGATTGCCAACGCGCGACGTTTTGAGATGCAGATGAAGACGCTACAGACCGCTGAAAGCAATGATCAGCAGGCCAACAAATTACTGTCCGGCAACTAGTTCAGCGCTTAACCATTCGCCTTGATTTGACATGAATACGTCCAGGACCATCCCGCAGGAGTTTTCCCCATGATTCGTTCTCTTTCGATTGCCAAAACAGGTCTCGATGCACAGCAAACGCAGCTCGACGTCGTTGCCAACAATCTGGCCAACGTCGGCACCACGGGTTTCAAGCGCAGCCGCGCCGTGTTCGAGGATTTGATGTACCAGAACCTTCGCCAGAGCGGCGGTCAGACTTCCGACCAGACCCGCATGCCGTCCGGCCTGCAACTGGGCACCGGCGTGCGCGTGGTGGCGACCGAGCGGATTCATATGCAGGGAAATCCGACCAAAACCGACAACCCGAAAGATGTGGCGATCAACGGTGGCGGCTTCTTTCAGGTGCTGATGCCCGATGGCACGATGGCTTACACGCGGGACGGGTCGTTCCAGTCTGACCAAAATGGTCAGCTTGTGACGGCCAGCGGTTTCCCCGTACAGCCCGCCATTACGCTGCCGCAAAACTCCACCAGCATGACGATTGCCCGCGATGGCACGGTCTCGGTCATACAAGCCGGCAGCACTGCCAGCGTGCAGGTCGGCCAGATCCAGCTGGCGACATTTCTGAACCCCACCGGTCTGCAAAGCAGTGGCGAAAATCTTTATGTGGAGACCGACGCCTCCGGCGGAGCCAACCAGAGCGCGCCTGGCCAGAACGGCGCCGGCAGCCTGAACCAGGGCTATGTTGAGTCATCGAATGTCAACGTGGTCGAGGAACTGGTCAACATGATTCAGACGCAACGCGCGTATGAAATCAACAGCAAGGTGGTTAAGACTTCCGATGAAATGCTCGCGCGTCTGGCGCAGTTGTGATGAAAAAGCCGTTGTCGATCGGATGGCTCGCCGGGTGCGCCCTGGCGGCAAGCCTGCTGCTGGGCGGCTGCGCGCAAATTCCGCGCGAGCCGCTGGTGCAGCTGCCCATGACAGCGCGAGCCGATACTCAGGTGCGACCTGCGGCGCCCGTGAACGGAGCGATTTACCGAACCGGTTTTGGTGCGCAGGCCCTGTTTGAAGACAGACGGCCGCGTTATGTGGGAGACATCCTGACCATCGTGGTCAGCGAAAACGTCAATGCCAGCAAGAACTCGGCGGCCAACGCCAGCCGCAGCGCCAGTGCCAGTGCCGAGCTTGGCCTGATTCCAAAAATCTTTGGTGGTTTGATTTCCAGCTCGCAAGATGCCAGTGCAAGTGGCAAAAACATCCTCAGCGCCAAGGGCGGCGCCAATGCCGCGAACACGTTCAACGGCGTGATCACAGTCACGGTGGTTGAGGTGCTCGTCAATGGCAATTTGATGGTCAGCGGCGAAAAGCAGATGTTGATCAATCAGGGCACCGAGTTCATCCGCTTCTCAGGGGTGGTGAATCCACGCACGGTCAGCGCGAACAATTCCGTGCCCTCAACCCAGGTGGCAGATGCCCGGATTGAATACAGCGCCAAGGGCTACATCGACGAAGCGCAGACCATGGGCTGGCTGCAGCGCATCTTTCTCAACGTGCTGCCATTTTGATGATGCAAGCGACCCCCGCCATGCTTGCGCGCCAGAGCAGAAAAATACGAAAAGCCGTCACGTCCGGCTTGCGGCTGTGCCTGCTTCTGACGGCCTTTGCCGCCCTGCCATCGCAGGCCGAGCGCTTGAAAGATCTCGCCAGCATTCAGGGCGTGCGCGACAACCCGCTGATCGGCTATGGGCTGATGGTTGGCCTGGATGGCAGTGGCGATCAGACCATGCAGACGCCCTTTACCACGCAAAGTCTGAACAACATGCTGGGTCAGCTCGGGATTTCGGTGCCGCCCGGCACCAATATGCAGTTGAAAAATGTGGCCGCCGTGATGGTCACCGCCATCTTGCCGCCCTTTGTGCGGCCGGGGCAGAACATCGACATTACTGTGTCCTCCATGGGCAATGCCAAGAGCCTGCGTGGCGGAACACTGCTCATGACGCCTTTGAAGGGCGCTGATGGCCAGGTTTATGCGCTGGCCCAAGGCAACATGGTGCTGGGTGGCGCTGGCGCATCGGCCAGTGGCAGCCAGGTAAAAATCAACCAGCTCAGCTCCGGACGGATACCGGCTGGCGCCATCGTGGAGCGAGCGGTGGACTCACCGCTTGGCGGCGACGGCACCTTCACGCTCGAATTAAACACCACTGATTTTGGCACGGTGCAAAAGGCGGTGGACGCGATCAATCGCAACCTGGGTCCCGGTACCGCCATTGCGCTGGATGCCCGGATGATTAAGGTCAGTGCACCGGCCAGGCCCGACGAGCGTGTCAGTTTCCTGGCTCGCATCGAAAATATTGAGGTCGCACCGGCCCAGGCCGTCGCCAAGGTGGTCATCAACGCGCGCACCGGTTCGGTCGTGATGAATCAGGCCGTCAGAATTCTCGATTGCGCCGTGGCCCACGGCAGCTTGACGGTGGTGATCAATACGGAGCCCGTCATCAGTCAGCCCGGCCCGTTATCAGGCGGGAGTACCGTCGTGACCCAGCGTTCGCAGATCGAACTCATTCAGAGTGGTGCCGCCCTGCAAATTGTGCGGGGCGGTGCCTCGCTGGCCGATGTGATCAAGGGGCTCAATTCTTTGGGGGCCAATCCCCAGGATCTGGTCTCGATTCTGCAGGCGATGAAGGCGGTTGGCGCCCTGCGTGCCGAGCTGGAAATTATTTAAGGTGGCCCATGAGTAGCGCTGCCTTTCCCGGCCTTAACCACGTCAATCCTTCGGCCAGCGGTGTGCTCGACCAGCGCTTGTCGCTCGATGTACAAGGCGTTGACGCCTTGCGGCGCACGGTTCGCAATTCACCGCAAGAAGGCATGAAGCAGGCATCAAAGCAATTTGAAGTGATGTTTATGCAGATGGTATTGAAGAGCATGCGCGAAGCCACGCCGTCCGACGGCTTGTTCGGCAGCCAGCAGGAAAAGCTCTATACCTCGATGCTGGATCAGCAGCTGACACAAAACCTTTCTGGACGAGGCCTCGGTTTGGCCGAAGCCATGTTGACCCAGCTCAGCCGCACCATGGGCGCCGAAGCGACGCCGCTGCCGATGGGCGCGCCCGGCACGCTGCTGGCGCCGCAGGCTGCACCCGTGTCGCCGACGGTGCCCGCTGCGGCGCTGTCACTGGTCCGAGCGCCAGACCTCTCGTTCTACGAGGCGGCCACTGCGCAAGCCACGCTAAGCAGGAGTGTCTTGCCGCAAGCGCATGTTGAGCAATTCGTTTCCCGCATGCTGCCCGCCGCGCAGCGCGCCAGCCAGGAAAGCGGCATCCCGGCGCAGCTGATCATGGCGCAGGCAGCGCTGGAGTCGGGCTGGGGGCGACGCGAGATTCGCACGGAGGGCGGCGATCCCAGCTTCAACCTGTTCGGTATCAAGGCGGACAGAAGCTGGAAAGGGCCGGTGGCTGAAACCACCACCACCGAATTTGTCAACGGCGTTGGGCAAAAAACCCGGGCCACCTTTCGTGCCTACGGCTCGTACGACGAAGCGTTTTCCGACTACGCCAGGTTCCTGGTCACCAATCCGCGTTACACCAATGTGCTGGCCACCCAGGATCCGGCCGAGGCGGCGCATGGCCTGCAGCGCGCCGGTTATGCCACAGATCCGCAATATGGTGGAAAACTGATTCGCATCATGAATCAGATGACCTGATTCTCAAATAAAGAAGCCAGCGGAACCACCGACGCAGCCACGCGCCAGGGCGTAAAAGTTTCGAAAAACCATTAAATGAAAGAACGGCATGCAGGAGACAACTATCAACGCCAATTCATCAGCCGCAGCGGAAGTGCTTCCCGGCGTTTTCGCCACCAAGGTGACTGGATCGCGTTTTCACCAGGGATCACCTCTGCGTGACCGCGCACAGTTGCCGGCCTTCATACCCCTGGCGCGCACCATCACTGTCTGGGCAAGCGCGGCCATTTTTTTGATGACGGCGCTTGCCTTGGCGTTCTTTTATACACAGGCTTCCTCGCAACAAGAGCGTGCTGCCGCCCAATACGCCAATGCCAAGGCCGAGGGCATTGCCCGATCGCTGGATGTCTTCGACCAGACCATGAAGTTGAATGCAGAAAATGCCTTCGGTGTCTTCCGGCGCCAGTTCGGGCCGACCTTGGCCCTTGATGACGCGTCACAGGGCACCTTGACCAACTATGGAGGACCGATCAACGACAACACCACTGAAGTTGATGGCTTCGCGCGTGACTTTCCCGGAGGCAACGCCACGGTGTTTGTGGCGCAAGGCGAAGACTTCCGTCGAATCACTACCTCGGTCATGAAGGAAAATGGCGAGCGGGTTGTAGGAGCCCTGCTCGATCGCCAGGATCCCGCCTATGCGACGGTGCGTGCGGGGGAAAAGTTTGTCGGGCGCGCCACCCTGTTTGGGCATCCCTATATGACAGTTTACGAGCCTGTGCGCGATGCCGCCGGCCAGATCGTGGGCGTGCTTTACATCGGTCTGGATATTTCAAGCCAGCAAGCGGCCTTCAGCGAAGCAGTCAACCAGACCCGAATTTTCGATACCGGCGGAGTCTACATTGTCAATCCGGCCGGCGATCCAGCCA
>MERZ01000239.1 GCA_001770785.1 Burkholderiales bacterium RIFCSPHIGHO2_12_FULL_61_11 | reverse complement strand
GCACGTTTTTCCAGAAAGGCGTGGACACGTTCTTTGGCTTCAGGTGCGCCCTGGGTGATGGATGCGATGAGCTGCTCGGTCATCAGCCCATGCGACATCGGTTGCTCGGCAATCAGCGGCAGCACGCTCAGGATGGCAAAGTTGGACAAGGGGGCGTTGGAGGCGATACGTGCGGCCAATTCACGCGCCTTGCGCATGCCTTCTCCCGCAGGGGTCACGTAGTGCACGAGCCCGATGGCGTGAGCTTCGGTGGCACCCAGCACGTGGCCGGTGAGCATCATTTCGGTCACGCGGGAGAAGCCGATCAGTTTGGTGACCCGCACCGATCCGCCGCCACCGAGAAAAATGCCGCGCTGGCCTTCGGGCAGGCCGAAATAAGCGCTTTCCTCGGCAATACGCACATGCGCCGTGGCCGCCAGCTCAAGCCCGCCACCCACCACCGCCCCTTGCATGACCACAATCACGGGCAGCCGCCCGAACTGGACTTTGGCAAAGGCTTCGTACCACAGCATCGAGTGCTGCATGCCCTCACCGGCATTGGTTTCGGATAGCTCTGACAAATCCAGCCCCGCGCAAAAGTGTGCACCGGCCCCATTGAGAATCACCACCCGCACCGAGCCGGGCAGCGCTTCAAAACAAGCCTGCAGTTGCCGCACAAAATGCATGCTCAAGGCGTTGCGTTTCTCTGGCCGATTAAGCGTGATGGTGGCGATGGCTGCGTCGATGTCAACGTCGATGAGTCGGTTTTCGATGTGAGATGGCGTGTGCATGTTGCTTCCTTTAAATAGATTCATGCCAGTTGCTCGGAGTGCGCATCGTTGTGAATTCTCAAAATTGCACGACCTTATTGCGCTCGACTCAGTGCGTATTGAGCCACCGCGCCAGATCGTTCATGACATGCTGACCAAGCGGTGAAACAGCGGTGAAATGGATACACGCATGGATGGCGCTGGGGTAGTGGCGGTGTGTGACGGCCACACCGGCCTGATCCAGTTTGAGCGCCAGCGCATGGCCTTCGTCGCGCAGCGGGTCATGGCCCATGGTGCCGATCCAGGTGGGGGGCAGGTGCGCAAAATCAGCCGATTTCAACAAGGCGTAATCCGGGTGGGTTACCGCAGTTGCCTGCTCGCCAAGGTAGCAGGCGATGAACCAGCGCATCACCCCATCGGTCAGGAACTTGCCTTCGCAGTTTTCCAGGTACGACGGACTGGGCTCGTCGTT
>MERZ01000238.1 GCA_001770785.1 Burkholderiales bacterium RIFCSPHIGHO2_12_FULL_61_11 | reverse complement strand
CCAGGCATCGAGCGCGGCCGAACCGGCGCCCGGCGTGCTGGCCATGAAGGGCAGTTCGCTGGCAGCAAAAATCGGGAAGCGACCGGCCTGGTAGCCGGGTGAGACCCAGCTCATGTCGGCAATGCCGTCGCGCGCCATATCGTAATGGTCGGGTGCCTTGCCCAACTGCTGGGCCGGGTAGAAAGTGATCTTGATCGAGCCCTTGGAGGCTGATTCGACAGACTTGGCCCAAGGCTCGAAACCGGTCTTGGCCAGTGAATGCTGGGCCGGCAACCAGTGCGCAAAGCGCATTTCAACCGGTTTGTCCTGCGCCATTGCGCTGCCGCCAACGAACAGGCAGGCAGCCGCCAGGGCGATGCGGCTAAGTGGGATGGTAAGGGGGTGCTCGAATTTCATGCTTTTTGTCTCCTGGGGTGGGGTGGTCGTGGCGCAATCAGCGCCGCTCGATACGACCCGCTTGAGCGGGCTCTTGTGGGTAAGGTACTTCTTATTTTGTACATTTTTGCACTTAAATACAATAATTGGTTGAGGCATATCAATGATGGGCAAAATAGCACCCCCGACGCCGAACAAAAGCGGTCCAAAAGAAATTCTCCCCGACTGCATCGGCAGCGCAGGGTGGGCAGACCGGTGCCGCATTGAGCATTCGGCCGGTGCGGCGTGGCGACCGGGATGCGGTGGTTGAAAAACTGCTCAAGGTAGATAACTCCGGTTCGCAATGCGATAATTGCGGCTTGTTCACTCCGGAGAAATCCTTGGAAAGCAGCCCCAGTCGCTAGCTTTCAACACCACAGACTGACGCCGAATGACGTCAAGGGGGTTGAAAGCGATGCCACCATCCACCACCCCCTTCTTGCGATCTGGCCTTGACTCGGGCCTCATGCAAGACCTTGGAAATTGATAGGCAGCCAGTCATGCTCAATATTTTTACGCTCGCCAACGGCAGGCTGTTCCAGGAAGAAATCGAGTCTCTGGAAGAACTTTCCAAGTTCCAGCCGATCTGGGTCGATCTGGAATCGCCTACAGTCGAGGAGAAACGCTGGATCAAGCAGCATTACGGGCTGTCGATTCCCGAAGACGCGATGGACGAGGACATTGAGGAATCCGCGCGCTTTTACGAGGAAGACAACGGCGAGTTGCACATCCGCTCCGACTTTCTGGTGG
>MERZ01000237.1:8866-29800 GCA_001770785.1 Burkholderiales bacterium RIFCSPHIGHO2_12_FULL_61_11 | reverse complement strand
CGAGCGCGGCCGAAATCTCGTTGGCGGTCGCCTGCAGCTTGGGTAGCCACTGCTCGTCAAGTCGGTCGGCGGGCGCTGAAATCGACAGACCTGCCACCAACCTGCTCTGGTCGTCATAGATGCCGTCGGCCATGCAACGTACCCCCAACTCCAACTCTTCATTGTCGCGCGCGATGCCAGTTTGCCGTGCCTTTGATAGTTCGCGTTCCAGCATAGGCAATTGTGTAATGCTGTTGCGGGTCTGCCCTGAAAGACCCGTGCGCGTGGCGTAGGTGCGCAAGCGTTGGGGGTCATCAGAAGCCAGAAACAGCTTGCCCACGGAAGTCAAATGTAGCGGTGCCCGACCGCCGATGGCTCGCACCACCTGCATGCCAGACCGCTCGCTGTAGGCGCGTTCGACATACACAATTTCGTCGCCCTGACGCATGCTCAGATTAACGGGTTGCTGGGTGAGCTTGTGCAACTCGCGCATGGGCGTAAGCGCTGCATCGCGCACACTCAAGCGAGCCTTGACAAGGTTGCCCAGCTCCAAAAAGCGCATGCCCAGCCGATAGTTGCCCGCTACCGGACGGTCTACAAGACGTCCTATCGCCAGATCGTTCAGGATGCGATGCGCCGTGGAAGGGTGGAGTCCTGATTGTTCGCTGATCTCTTTAAGCGAAACCGCTTCTTCATGATCGGCCAGAATTTTGATCAAGGTGAAGATGCGCTCAATCACTTGAACGGTTGGGGTTGCAGGAGCAGCACGATCAGGATTTTTCATGCATCAAATTTTACGCTGTGAAAAATGGTTGATGGTTTATCCCACAGCTTCGCAACGAACCCATTGGCCGTCGACCAATAGCTCGTGCGGTTTGAATCCGGTCTTGTAATTCATCTTCGGGCTTTGAGCGATCCAGTATCCCAGATACACATAAGGCAGGTGCAGACGCCTGGCTTGCTCTATTTGCCAAAGCACGCCGTAGCTGCCGTAGCTGGCATGGTCGTCAGGCTCATAAAATGTATAAACTGCGGAAATTCCGTCCTCCAGAACATCAAGAATAGCGACCATTTTGAGTGCACCATCCTCACCATTGGTCAGACTCTCGCGAAACTCCACCAGACGCGAGTTGACGCGGCTTTGCAGCAGGAATTGCGTGTATTGGTCAATGCTGTCATGGTCCATGCCGCCTCCCGCGTGGCGCCCGTTCTGGTAGCGCAGGTAGAGCTGGTAATGCTCTGGCATGAAACACAGCTTGAGGATGCGCGCATGCAGCGCGTCATGTCGTTTCCAGGCACGGCGCTGGCTGCGGTCTGCCTTAAAGTTGTTGACAGGCACGCGCAACGGGACACAGGCTTGGCATCCGTCGCAGCAAGGGCGGTAGGTAAACATGCCGCTGCGCCGGAACCCGTTGGTCACGAGGTCCGAATACGCGTCATTGTGGATGAGATGGCTAGGAGTAGCGACCTGCGAGCGAGCCTGCTTGCCGGGAAGGTAACTGCAAGGGTAGGGCGCCGTTGCATAAAATTGCAAGGTTTGCAGGGGCAGGTCTTTGAGGTGCGTCACGGTAGTGTCGGCGTTCTCGATGTCAAAATCTGATCCCAGTATACGGGTTCAAACCGCCAGTTGGGCGCGGTTTTCCCAACCGTCTGACCGAGGTGGGAGGCGAACTCGGCGCGGCTGATTTCAGCGGCTCCAAGCGATGCCAGATGCCCGGTGTTTTGCTGGCAGTCGATCATTGAAATCTGGTGGGCACGGCAAAAAGCAGTCAGTGCAGCCAGTGCCATTTTGGAGGCGTCGGTTCGGTGGGCAAACATGGATTCGCCAAACACCATGCGGCCCAGGTTGACGCAGTACAGGCCTCCGATAAGTTCGCCGTCTACCCAGGTTTCCACGCTGTGGGCATGCCCGGAGCGATGCAGGGCGCTGTAGGCCAGCACCATGTCGGGAACAATCCAGGTGCCCGGCTGGCCCGCACGGGCTTTGTTCGCACAGGCGTTAATGACGTTCTCAAAGGCGCTATCAAACCTTATCTCGCACCCCGGATCATCCAGAAAATGAGTCAAGCTCTTGCGCAAGGAACGGTGCAACGTGAAGTTGTGTGTACGCAGCACCATGCGAGGGTCGGGGCTCCACCACAGTACCGGCTGACCCGGACTGAACCACGGGAAAATGCCCTGCGAGTAAGCATCAACCAAGGTGGGGACATCCAGCGCCCCGCCGGCCGCCAGCAGGCCAGGTGCAGCTTCGTGGTGGCCCCGGGCGCTGTCCTGGGGCGGAAATTTTTCCCCGGCAGCAAGCCAGGGCAAGAGACGCGGCAGTTTTCCCATGGTTCAGCAGATTATTGTGTTGGCGCCGATTGAATATTGACCCACCCTGCCGACCCAATATTGACCCAGGGCGGGTTGCCAATTTTTGAATCAGCAACTGTGGATAAGTGTACTCAATCGGTGGTTTTTGACTTTTTCTTATCTGGCTGTTTTGAATTCAGAGACTGCACGGGGAAAGGAGGTTGGGAGCCCATAGCGGATTTCCCCCTGCGCGCAGCCTCACAAAGGTTCGTTGGGCAGCGTTGGCAGGGCAAGTCCGTCCAGTCGGAGGGACTGGCGTTCGTCCCCCGCCAGAATCACGATCATCAGTGGCTAACGCTCAAACCCGCATTTGCACTTCTATACTATCCCGGCCCCGGGCGAAGGTTTTGGTGAAGTCCAACGCCACGCATCTGGCAGCCCAAAACGACTGAGCAAAGATGATGATATTCAAGGAACTTATTCTGATGCCATTCGTTTATAAGGTCGAATGATTGACATGCTGGCTTCCGATGGCTCCGATGGCTCCGAGGATGACTGGGTAAGGCGTGCGCGAGCGGGCGATAGGAAAGCATTTTCCGAACTGGTGCGCCGTCATCAGAATCGCGTTTACCGCTATTTGTTGCGCATGCTCGGGTCACACGACGATGCGCTGGAGCTGACGCAGGACGCGTTCATCAAGGCCTGGCAGGCGCTGCCGCAGTGGCAGCCCGAGGCGCAGTTCCGTACCTGGCTGTTCCGGATCGCGAACAACACGGCGCTCGACGCCCTGCGGCGCCGCAAGCTGGTCGAATTCGTGCCGCTGGAGGACTCGTTCGATGCGCCCGGTTCCGAGCCCGATCCGGAGCATCAGGCGCTGGTCACGCAGGAAGTTCGGCAACTGGAAACGAGCCTGAAGAAGCTGGCGCCGGAACATCGGCAAATACTTTTGTTGCGCGAGGTGGAAGAAATGTCTTACGAAGAGATCGGATGTGTGCTGTCGCTGAACGAGGGGACGGTGAAGTCGCGGCTGGCGCGGGCACGAGTCGCCCTGATCGAGATTCGCGCGAGGAGCCGGTCATGAGCCCTGCCGAAAAATGTCCAAGAACCGAGGCGCTCTCGGCCCTGGTCGACGGTGCGCTGGTCGAACCCGCTCGCGTTGCGCTCGATGCGCATGTCGCCGGCTGCGCGATCTGCGCGCCGGTGCTGGCCGAGTTCAGGCAGTTGCGGACCACCTTTGCCGCACTGCCCGACGTTGCGCCCGGCGTCGACTTCGCCTTGCTGGTGGACCGCCGCATTGCCGCCGCAGGCGTTTCGAAGCCGAAGCCGAAACCAAAACCGCAGCTGCGGCCGCAGCGCTGGCGCTGGTGGCAGCTCGCACCGGCGGCGCTCGGCGGCGCCGTCTCGCTGTCGCTCGGAGCCTATCTCGGCAGCGCGCTGATGCTTGGGTCCCAGGTCACGGCGCAACCTGCGGAGCTGCAGATGGCCGCTTTTACCGCAATTCCTCCGGGCGCCTTGTGCCCGGCCCTGCAAGCCTGCAATTCGATGGGGCGCTGACATGAAACGCTATTGGATTTATCTTCTGCTCGCGATCTCGCTGCTGGTCAACGTGGGCGCGCTTGCCGGCGCATGGTTTCAGGCCTGGCGCGCGGACGGCGCGACCGAACTGGCCTTCTTCGGAATGGGCCACGAACGCGTTCCGGACTATTTGAAGCTTGATCGCACGCAGCGCGAGCGCTGGCATGCCATGGAGCAGGATTTTGTAAAGGCCCTGAATGACGTCGGCCGCGAGATCCAGATTCACCGCGAGCGTCTGGTGCGCGAGATTTTCTCCGCGCAGCCCGACGCTTCGGTCATCGAGCGCGAGCGCGCTGCGATCTTCGCGCTGCAGCAAGCGCAGCAGCGCAGCGTCATCGGACAACTGCTGAAGGAGCGCGATATGTTGAGCGCTGAGCAGCGGCTCGCCCTCGCCGACCTGCTGCTCAAGCAGGATCCGCGGAACACCGCCGACGCGCAGCAACTGCGCGCACGCTGATCCGCGCCAGCGTCGATTGCCCGGGCCCAGACGTGCCTTATTGGGCGCGCGCGTTGCGGGTCGAAAAAATCCTGGAACAAATCTCCAGCAGCTTCGTTTATATGAACAAGGCCCGGTCGAATCGGGACCGGGCCTTGCTGAAAACGAAGTCTGTCACTAACACTGGAGAATTACACATCATGAAATTTCATCACATCACCGCCAAAGCTTCTGCCCTGGCGATCCTTTCGGTGGCGCTGCTGTTCGCGGCTGGCCCTGCATCCGCGCATTGCGATGGCGTGGACGGGCCGGTGATCAAAGCAGCGCAACAAGCGCTCGACACCGGGAACGTGAATCGCGTGCTGATCTGGGTGCAACAGGCTGACCAAGCGCAGATCAAGGACGCATTTCGCAAGACGATCGACGTCAGGAAGTTGAATCCATCGGCCAGGGAAATGGCGGACTACTACTTCTTCGAGACCCTGGTGCGGGTGCATCGAGCCGGAGAAGGAGCGCCTTACACCGGGATCAAGCCCGCGGGCCGCGACCTTGGCCCGGCGGTGGTGGCCGGCGGCAAGGCGCTTGAAACGGGGTCCGTCGAGCCTCTGGCGAAATTGCTCACGCAGGCGGTACACAAAAGCGTGGGAGGTCAATTCAAGGACGTCATCGCGAAAAAGAATTTCAAGACTGACGACGTTATGGCCGGACAGGAGTATGTGAAGGCGTATGTCGGTTATATCCATTCGGTCGAGCGGATCTACGAAGCGTCTGCGAGTCCCGCGCACGGCAATGTTCCGGAGCCCGCTGCAGCGGCCCATCAGCATTAAGACAAGTTGAAGGTGAACACCGTGAACACGAAAAACCTGTTGAAATCGCGCATAGTGCTGGCGCTGCTTGCCGGCATCATGTACCTGGCCTGGAAATTACTGGCCCCGTATTTCGGGCTGGATGACTCTGCGGGCGGCCTCCTTACGGATGCCATCGGAGTGGGTAATGGCGGTCTTGCGCTGGTCTGGGCGCTTGGGCATTGCGATGGGCTGGATGGGCCCGTGGTGACAGTGGCACGAAAGGCACTCGAAACCGGCAACATCAAGCTGGTCCTGCCCTGGGTCCGGGCCGAGGACGAAGGCGAAATTCGAAAAGTGTTCGACCAGGCGAGGTCGGTGCGCAAACTCGGAGAAGAGGCGCGCGAACTCGCCGACACGCATTTCTTCGAAACGCTGGTGCGCATACATCGGGCTGGTGAAGGCGCCCCCTTTAGCGGCTTGCAGCCGGCCGGTCGCGATCTCGGCCCGGCGGTTCCGGCCGCTGACAAGGCGCTCGAAAATGGCTCGATCGAACAGGTGGAGAAACTACTCACCGACGCGATTCGCAATGGCGTGCATAAGCATTTTGACGCCGCTCTGGGTCGCCGCAAATTCGACCCGAACGACGTCAAAGCGGGGCGTGTGTACGTCGACGCCTATGTGCCCTATGTCCACTATGTGGAGCGGCTATGGCAGGCCGCGCAGGGCGCGACACATGCACATGGCCAGCATCACGCCGAGCCTGGGCATTAGCCGGAGTGCCGGTCGGATGCTGGCGGTGATGCTGGGCACGAATGAAACGCCTCGGGGTAGCGAGCAACGTTTCGCCGATCCAGTTGTGGCAGAAAGATTTCGGTGCTACGGTGGAGCGCGCGCTCCAACTCTCGCTTAAGAGCCTGAACACTTGGGATCCTTTTATGGCCGCACTTGGCTCAGTCGATCAATGTGTCGCAGCGTCTCCATGAAAGTTATATTAATATGCATGATTTAGATGGGGATGAGTAATGTCGAATATTGAAAGCAACACAGTGGAAACCCTCTCCGAGGATATCTTGCGATCTATGCCGGAAGCGCTGATTTTTTCGGACCTGGAAGGCATCATTCGAATTTGGAATCCGGGTGCCGAAACCGTATTCGGCTTTACGGCTGCTGAATCCATCGGGCAAAGCCTTGATCTCATCATTCCGGAACGGCTACGCAAGGCCCACTGGGAAGGATTCCACAAGGCGGTTACCCGTGGCGGCACGATACCTGGCAGAACCTCACTCATTACACGTTCGCTGCATAAGAGTAGTGAGCATATCTATGTGGATATCAGCTTTTCGATGGTAAAAAATCAGGCTGGACAAATGCTCGGGGCCATGGCGGTTGCCCGCGACGCCACAGCTCGATTTTTGGAGGGGAAAGACCTCCGACGTCAGCTCGCCGAATTGACCCCGAAACCAGAGAAATAAGGCGTCCGTCCTTGGCGCACGACTTGTTCAAACCTCTGCCAAGTCGTTGCCGGTTGGGAACGGACCGCTCCGATCCGTCTTCGCTCGTCACGTTTCGCCAGAACTCGTCAAGATTGTCACGTTCTGGGGTGTAGCGACTTTCTAGTTTTTGAAAATAGAAATACGGTGGCAAGTCAGGAAGGAAGCTTGTTTCTCTGCCCATCAGCGCGCGGACATGCGCTGCCATTCCATGCTGGTGGGCATGCAGGGTCCGATCGCGGCCTGATTGAAGACGCAAAAACCCATCGCGCGGTCTGCCTCGGCGTGATGGCCTGGTGCGCCGCTTGCAAGCGATCCGGTGATTCGGGATGGTGCGGGCCCGGGCGGTGGTCAAGGCATGCGGAGTGGGTGTAGATCAGTGTGGTCATGTGGTTCGTGCCTTTGCCAAATGATATCGGGCTGCGACTTGGTCACCGTTGGTGTTGCGGAGCCGTCAGAAAGAGGATGCCACACTCTAACGGATACCCACTGAGGTGGAAGTGCCTAGCGCAAGGCCACACCACCGTAAATATCCACGACGCAGCATGGCTCGGCGAAGTCGACGAGTTCGGCTTGCTGGTTACATTAGAAGCAGCACTGTTTACTGGCACCCAGCCCGGGCGCTTCTTCATATGCATTGTTGAACTCCTCAGCGTTGACAACCAACTTTTAGGGAAATCATGGCAATCATCAAGAAATACAAATTCAAGTCCCGCGCATTGGGCCAGAATATGCATGAAATGGGTGGCTTCAACTCGGAGACCAGCACTTTCACTCCCCTGAAAGTCCGTAAAGGTTTTGAAGTTTATCAAGCACTTGACGCCATCACTCTCGCAGTCGAGGCAGGCATCATTGATAACAAGAAGTTTGTTTCTCAGCTTTTCGATAAAAAATCGGACTTTACGAAATTCGTTACTTATCTGTCTGAGTACGAAGACGTAGGCTGTCGCCGAATCATCGACAGATGGTGGACTGCGCTGTCCCGCCTCGCGGACTGGGACGATGAAGAAGGTTTTATCAGCTCTGCAGAGATTGCTGAAAAGCTGCTTGAAGTCGCTATCGACTCAGGTCAAATCAAGGCATAAGCCTGGTTCTCGTTCAAAGCGCCGCCCTCCCGGTGAATGTCAAGCAGTTATCGCCCAAGAGGTTAAATTTAAGCGGCTTTTTTGAGTTCTGGATTTTCTTCCTTTCGACTATTTTTTCTTCAACCTGTTGATCGGGATTCAGATGAACCGTCATCGGTGAAGCGCAGTCCACCGAGCGGATCCAGGGGGTGGCAGGTCGCGCAAAAGACATCGTCGGCCTCGTTGGCAAGGACTACGACTCGGTCACGGTTGGTGCTGCGGAGCCGTCAGAAAGAGGAGGCCACACTCTAACGGATACTGACCATTCCGCCCAGATGCACACACGCATGGAAAAACAGGAAAAACCCTGAAAAAAACGAACTATTGGACATAACGCAAGGCGGCGTTACTATTCAAGAAGAAAAGCATAGAAGGAGTTCACATGCTCAAGTTTGAAGCAGTTCAGTCGATTGAAGAAGGACGGGCAAATGAAGTCCCGATGTTTAGGCTCAAGCGAGCAAAAGTACCTGGCGGCTGGCTTGTTCTTTGCGATACACCTACACCTGAGGGTAGTCATTCGATTTGCTTTTATCCTGACCCAAACCACTCTTGGAGCGGGTCTAGCCTAGGTTGAACAATAAGCAACGGTTGGATGACCGTTGTTGCCGCCGACCGAAAATTGACCACTTAGAGGCATAAGTGCCGATCCAAATTTGACCAGGGTTTTCCACTGACCCGCCGAATTAACTCGGTCGTCATGCTCGACCTACCGTCGCAGCAGTCCGTTTACTTTCACGTTGAACTTTAACGACTCCACTGACTCCTGGTAGTCTTCAGCGGTCAGTCAGAAAAATACCCCGACCGCCGTCTGGCACCTTGCCATGCCCTGCATGGGAAATACGCCTAGAGGTCGTTCTGGTGAGGCCGCGACAGGGCTCGGGCTGGTGGCTGGCTACACGGTACAAAACCCGGTACTGTTGGCTACATAGGCATCATGAAAAAAGCCCGCTATCTTTTCAGTAGCGGGCTATTTAATGCCTATAAGGCTTGTAGTGGCTCCCCATCCAAGGCTCATTGCGAACCGGAAGGATTGAAATTGAGCGGCCGAAGGTTTGGCTTGGACTGCGTCTTTTGGCGGCGTGAGGGCTGATACAGTGGGCGTCTTTACAAAGGGAGACGGCTGTGGCGATTATTTCTTGCTTGGAGTGTGGTGGAAAGGTCAGTGATTCTGCGGCAGCGTGCCCACATTGCGGGGCGCCAGTGGCGGCTCCCGCATTGGCGGGTCAGCAGTCTGTGGCGTCCAGGTCAAGTGTCGAAAAGAAGTCCGGGGGCGTTTGGAAGTGGGTTCTTGGGGTTCCTGTCGGTCTGTTTCTGTTGATGATGATCATTGGTGGACTGAACTCAAACCCTGAAAAAAACAATGACCGCCACGCATACGAAACTTGCATGGATAGCCTGAAAAATGACGACAGGGCAAGGGCTGGAAACGGCGCTTTTATTGCTGGTGCTTGCGAAAGAATGCGCAATAACTACATTCAAAAATACAGCACAACGCCGTAAGTCCTGACTTTGCTTGTTTTGCTTTTAAGCACTTGATACATTGGCGGCACGTTCATTGGAACGTGTCTCCTTGATTGTTGCAAAGTGATCAATTTGGGCCTGTACTGGCGACGGTGCAGGCCCTTTTTTTGTGCCAATTTCCCCCCTTTTTTTGTCCCCTTTGATGCCCGACTATGGGCAGCATGGCAAAGGACTGGACGGTTCAACTTTCGGCGGTAAATTTCCGCTGCGACGTGTGCAAACACGCCTGGGAAGATGAGCCGGATTTGATTGAGGAAGCGCCGGAGCTGGCGCATCACCCGTACCGCTACTTTGGTAATTGCCCTGCGTGCCAGGCGGAGCACCAGCCGCAGGCGGCTTGGGCGCGGGCCTTGATGAAGGCGCACCAGAATTCGACGGGGCCGAAGACGGCCGAGGGCTTGGCCAAGGTGGGGCGGAATCTGGAGGGGCACCCGAACGCCGAGGCGGTGCAGAGAACGCGCTTTAACGCGATGAAGCACGGGATGGCGGCGAAGACGGCGACTTACTTCCCGGCGCGGCCTGACAAATACAGCTTTTGCGGCGCCTGTGAGGTGAATCGCACCTGGTGCGGGCAGCAGGCGGCGTGTGTCAAGCAGACCGAGATTTTCATGCTGCATCACGCGGCGTTTGAGAGCCGCAACCCGCGAGTACTTGCCGGCATCCATGCGGACCTGCAGGCGGGCTTGACGGCGATGTTGCAGATGCTGATGCAGCAGGTACTGGGCGACGGCGTGGTGATCACGCAGCCACGGGTAGAGCTCGATCGGGAGGGCAACAGCCAGACGCTTTCCTATCTGGCTGAGGACGGCATCCGCAAGTACATCTACGACCGCCAGGCGCACCCGGCCTTGAAGGCGATCACTGATTTTGTGAGCCGGCTGGGCCTGTCCATGGGCGACCTGGGCATGACGGTGCGTGCGGCTGACCCGGACGAGGCGGATGCGGGCGGCGTGCTCAAGCTGGACGCCAAGACGCAGGAAACCCTGAGTGATTTCAACACCCGGATGCTGGGCGTGATGGGTGGCGCGCGCGACATGCTAGCCGCTGCGCAGAAGGCGACGCGAGAAGACCCGGTGCTGGTTGAGCATCAGGCGCGGGAGGGGAAGTCGTGAACAAGCCCGCGCCATGCCCTGTCTGTCAATACAAGCCACGGACCGGCCTGCCTGCCGGGGAAAACGAGTTCTGGGAGTGCTCGCATGTGGAGTGCCCCAACCGCCACCCGGTCACGGCGGCACCGAGTGACCGAATCCCACAACCAAAGGACTGAAAAATGCATTACCGAAATGGACGCGAGGCAAAGAACGGCGACAAGATCGTGAAGTTAGACGGCGGCAAAGTCGTTTCGTTCGGCGTGCTTCACAGCGCGACTCCCGGAAACGACTATTGCAACGGAAACATCGCGACTATTCAATCGCCGAATGACTACGCCTGCATGGTTGACTGCATCACTGTCGACGACTTGGCGGCGATCTTGGCCAAACATGGCTTGGACAAGCGTCCCGACGGCAAATAGTCAAGAGAAGTAATTCAGTGCGCTCCACCGCCGCCCAGCGCCGCAAAAGCTCGATCGTTGCCGAGCGCGAGATCATGCGGTTTGCCGTGGCGGACGCGGTGACGGGTTTGCGGCCGCATGCGCTGTGGCACAAGCACATGCACAACGTCGAGCTGGACCCGATGCAGTGCCTGAAGATGCAGGAGATGGATGAGTTCTCCAACACGGTGGACTATTCCAGCCGGCGCACGGGCAAGACGTTCGTCAAGGAGCTGTACAACCTGGAGCAGCTGGCGACCAACTCGCACCAGGAGTGCGGGATCGTGGCGCCGCGGATGCAGCAGAGCCAGAACAATCTGAACTACATGACGGATGCGATCAAGCGGGGCCCTGCGCTCAAAAGCTTTATTGCCTATGACAACGGGCGCATTCAATTGCGCGACACGGGGTTTCAGTTTGCGAATTTGAGCAAGGCTGCTGCCTACGGGATCATGAGCCAGATCGACGGGGATTCGATCACGATTGGCTCGCTGGAGGAGATTGACGACATGCCGCAGGAGCGGCTGCTGTCGCGCTTTTTGCCGATGCTGGGCGCGGCGCGGCGGGCAGGGGTGACGGCGGATGCGAGCAAGTTCAAGCCGGCGATCCGCATCAGCGGTGTGTTCAAGGGGGCTGACGTGTTGCAGCGCCTGATCAACACCGGGGAATACCACGTGTTGCCGGCGGTGAACATTCACCTGGGGGTGCAGATGGGCATGGTGAACGCGGCCTGGGCGAAGAGCATGCAGCTGCAGCAGACGCCGGAGGAGTGGATTCGGCAGTTTCTGTGCCAGAACATCAAGGCGCGCAACTGGATCTGGGAAGAGCACATTCAGCGGGGCAATGCGCTGGGCCTGAATGCTGGGCTGGAGCGGGCCGAGCCGCTGCCGGGGCAGCGCTACAAGCGCCGGGGCTTGATCGGGCTGGGCTATGACCACACCGGCCACGGTGAGTCGCCGGCGGCGTCAAAAAGCGCGCTGGTGATCGTGGAGGTGATCGGCAACTGGCTGACCTTCCCGTTCGTGAAGCTGTGGGAGCCGGGCGTGAGCGACGCCACGCTGCGCCAGGACATTGTTTCGATCTGGGACTACTTCCGGCCCGATTACGCGATTGGCGACGCCTACGGGGTCGGGATGATGACGGCGGTGAATGACGATCTGTTTCGCAAGGGCCTGACCGAGGTGAACCGCGAGACGGTGGGCGACGGCCAGAGCAATGCCAGCGCCTGGGGCGGCTGGGCCTTTGCGCCGATGCGCTTTGAGGGCATGACCAAGCACGTGATGGCCAGTGCGGTACGCGAGGTGTTCCATAACAACCGGGCGGCTTTTCCTTACGTCGATTCGGCATCCGAAGCGCCGGAGGACAAGGCCTGGATCACGTTCATGCGCCAGCTTGGGAACATGAAGGCGCTGCCGACGCAGGCGAGTTACAGCAGCTTTCAGATGGCGGATCAGAAGATTGGCGACGACTTGTTTGATGCGGTCTGCGCCGGGGTGTACGCCTTGCTGACGCGCGGGCTGGCGGATGCGCCGGCGGTGATTCAGCAGCGCCGGGTGAGCCGCGAGAGTTTGCTGGGCGAGCCGGGTTTGGTGATGCTGAATTGATTTGAAAAGACAAGAAGGAACAAAAAATGACAGTCTCAATTGCATTTGTGGTGGGGTGTTTTAGGGGTGTGTTTTTTGGCGTGCTTGCGATGGCACTGGTGCAGATCAATAAACCAGAGGTAGATGGGCAATGAGCTACTTACGAAGCCTGGCCAGCACAGCCCTTGCCCCCTTGGCCACACGCTGGGCGGCGCTGTTCCCGTCCCAGTCCGGGTTGTCGGGCGAGCGCGGCGACCGCCAGCCCAGCGACGCGGCGATGCTGCGGGAGCTGAAAAACGCCATGTTCGTGGACTACGACCGCCGCGCCCTGGTGGAGATGATGCGCGACATGGACCGCCGGGACGGCCGGGTCAAGATGGTGCACGGGCGCACGGCCAGTGATGTGATCCGGGGCGGGCTGGTGATGCAGACCACCAGCGACGTGCTGGCCGAAGAGTGGGAGCGCTTTGCCGCCCGCCTGCAGCTGAACAACTGGGAAAAACTCAAGAGCGACGCACGGGGCCTGGTGATAGAGGGCAACCTGCCCCTGCAGCTGGTGCTGGACGATGCGGCCAACGTGGTGGCGGCGGTGCGCATGCCGAGCGAGACGATGGTGCCGATGGTGGACCTGGGCGGGCGCTTCAAAAACCCGGCGGCGGCGTTTGAGCAGCGCGACGTGATGACCGGCAAGGTGCTGGCCAGCTTTGCCGCCTGGCAGATGGCGCTGGGCCGGCTGGACCCGGACAACTGGGACGACCTGGGCAGCATGGGCCGCCCCATGCTGGACGGCTGCGCGGGGGTGTGGCGCAAGCTGATGATGACCGAGGAAGACTTGGTGATTCGCCGGCGGGTACGCGCGCCGCTGCGGCTGGCGCACATTCTGGAGGGGGCGGATCAGGGGGTATTGGACGCCTACCGGCAATCGACCGAGGGCGAAAAGGGCGAGATCACCACGGACTTTTATTTGAACCGAAAGGGCGGGGTGCAGGCGATTCAGGGGGACGCGACGCTGGGCGACATTGACGACGTGGCGCATTTGCTGAGTACCTTCTTTGCCGGTTCCCCGGCACCCAAGGCCTTGTTTGGCTACACCGACGGCGTAGCGCGCGATGTGCTGGACGACATGAAGCGCCAGTATTACGACTACGTGGACGGCCTGCAGGACGCGCAGGGCGGGGTGTATGCCTTTGTGTTTCGCATCCATTTGCTGCTGAAGGGGATTGACCCCGGGCCGGACGAGTTTTACCTGCGCTTTGCGCAGCGGCGCACCGAGAGCGCGAACCAGGTGGCGGACCTGGCGCTGAAGTGGATGGCGCTGGGCCTGCCGGATGAGCACATTCAGAGCGAGATGGGCCTGGACCCGCAGAAGATTCGGGCGATGAAGCTCAAGCAGGCGAACAGCAATGACCCCTACCCCAACCCCTTGAAGATTGGGCCGGATGGCCAGCCGCAGGGCGGGGGCGGCACGTCGAACGTGAGCGTGACGCCTGGCAATGCGCGCAAGGGCGAGAGCGGCACGGCGGTGAGCCAGCCGGGGAGTAATGGCGGAAGGGGGCGGTAATGGTTAAGTGTGTTTTTGACCCACCACCGACGCCGCCAATGCCGTCGGTTGGCGCACCGGAGCGCCCACCGCTTGGCCTAAAACCAAAAGCCATTCATGACACTACAAGGGCGCTTGATATTTTGGATGCCATAGAGCGGTACGCGCGGGCAAAGATGCCGGTGCCAGTGGAGTGGGTTTTTGAGCTGAAAGAACTTTACCCATGGAGAAGAAGCTTGTGAACACCGCAGCCACCCGCGCCGCCATCAAACGCGCCAGCCAGCAGGCGCGCAATGCGATGCGGGATCTGGACCGGGACACGGTGGATGCCTTGCTGGCGATGTATGGCGATGCGGCCGAGGGCGTGCGCGCGGCGATCCGGGGCCGGGTGGATGGCTCGGACATGGTGCCGGTGAGCCACTTGCGCGACTTGCTGCGCCAGGTGGAGGACGTGATCGACGGCCTGGGCGTGAAACGCAATGCGCTGCTGGCGCAAGGGCTGGCGGATGCGGCCGAACTGGGCGTGCGGCCGTACACCATGCAGGGCATTGCCGGGGTAGGTGCTGGTGTCTATCCGGGATCTGGCGCAGAAACACGGGGCGCGCAGGCGGTGCTGAGCAGTGAGGCGGCGATGCGGGTGAGCCAGGAAGCGGTGCGGTTTGTGCAGAGCTTCACCGCGGCTGACGGCTTGACGCTGAGCGACCGGTTGTGGCGGCTGGACCAAGGGGCCAAGGAAGTGCTGAGCCGTGCCATCGGGCAGGCGGTGGTGGCCGGGTGGGATGCCAGCCGGGCGGCGGCGGCGTTGATGTACGGCGGGCAGGCGGTGCCGTTGGACGTGGCGGCGCGGCTCAAGGGGGCCAAGGTGGATGCGCTGGTGCGCGCGGCGGACCTGCTGACCGGCGACGGGGGTGAGGTGTGGAAGGCCGACCGGGTTTTCAGGACCGAGATCAACCGGGCGCACGGCACGGCCTACATGACCGGGGCGGAGGAGACGCCTGGGTTTGGCGGCTTCAGGCTCCTGCTGAGCCCGCAGCACCCCAAGCCGGACATTTGTGACTTGCTGACCAGCCAGAACCTGTATGGCCTGGGCGCCGGGGTGTACCCCAGTGCCAGCGCCTGCCCGTGGCCGGCACACCCCAACACACTCACCTTTATGGAGATCGTGTTTGCCGATGAGGTGACGGCGGCCGATCGTGCGGGCAAGGAGACGGTGACGGATGCCATGGGGCGCATGCCGGCGGACGTGCGCGAGGGGATTCTGGGGGTGCAGAAGTCGGCGCTGAATGACGCGGGGCAGATCAAGCCCTACATGATCCGCAGCCCGCTTTATGCGGTGAAACAACGTCTATCCCGCACGGGTAAAGGGTAATTTGCTATGAATTTTGATGAATTGTTAGAGCAGTACAAGGCCAACCCGAGGCGCGAGAGCGCAATGCTGCTGTTGACCGATTCGCAGCTGTTGAGCTACGTGGTGATTTTCAAGCAGTGCCCGCCGGAGCGGCGGCTGGTGGACGGTGCGCCGATGGAGCCGATAGAGGCCAATTGGGGCGGTCTTTGGGATTGCGTGACGGTGAACTATGAGGTCATTGCCATGCTGGCGGATGACGAGCTGGTGAAGACTCGGAAAACAGTTGAGCGCCTGAAGGGGTTGCGCCTGGTGTACCCGGATGGCAGTTTGCCGGATCTGGTGAACAAGGTGATTACCAAGAAGGTGATGGATGCGCTGACGTAGGGCGAGGTGCCCTGCGCGGATGAAAGCATGAGGCCTCAGTCGAGGCAGAAAGGAGGTGATAACTATGGCAACACGTTTGGTTCGTGGGCGGGCTACCAAAGCCCAATATGCCCGTGCAAGCAAGGCAACCAAGGCCAGCTATGCACAGCTGACGAAAGCGGCCGGGATTTCTGGCGGTCGTTCTTCGGGGTCTTAACCCGCCCTGAGAAGGTAATACCCGGCTTTTTTAGTCGGGTATTATTTGACTGTTTGCTGCATCATTATTTGATACTACAATATGGCCATGGTTTGAAAAAACCGTCCCCGCTCCTCGGGGGTTTGCTGTAGGACTATTGGAGATATTGCATGAGCCATGCCCTTACTCGGTCGCAAGACCCCGCCGTTTACCTGGTGCCAGCTGGCCCGAATCAAACCCGGGAGGATGACCAGATCATCCTGTCGGCCCTAAACATACTGACTCGCCGGATGAAGAAGAAAGGCCCTCACTTTTCGAACCCTGAGCCGATAAAACAATTTTTGATGCTGAAGACCGGCGGCCTGGAACATGAGGTTTTTTCGGTGTTGTTCTTGGATTCGGGCAATAACTTCATTGCCCTGGAAGAGATTTTCAGGGGGACTTTGAATCAGTGCAGCGTGTACCCGCGCGAGATAGCGAAGCTGGCCCTGAAGCATGGCGCGGCGGCGGTGGTGCTGAGCCATAACCATCCAAGTGGGGAATGCACTCCAAGCCGGGCCGATGAATCACTGACCAATGTACTCAAAACCGCCCTGGCGCTCGTTGATGTGCGGGTGCTGGATCACATCATCGTGAGCGCAAATGAGACTTTGAGCATGGCCGAAAGGGGGTTGATGTGAGAAAAAAGATTTTGCAGGCCATTGAGACCGTCCGCCCGTTTGTGCCGGTGATGCAGCTCAAAACCCTGGTTGATGCCCTTCGCTGGGGGGAAGAGCGGGGGTGGTTCCGGGACAAGCTGCTGGAGCTGGCGCAGGTGGTTGAGACCATGCCGGTGACCTATGCCCAGGATGGGCTGGGGGATGAGGCGGTGGTGCACTTGCATTATTTCTATGGGGGCGGCGACTGGTGGATTACCGAGAAGGACATTGACGGAGGGGTCGATCAGGCCTTTGGCCTGGTGGACTTGGGGCATGGTCCGGAGCTGGGGTATATCAGCATTGCCGAACTGGTGAGCATGCGGGACATGGATATTGATTTGCACTGGAAGCCGATCACACTTGCCCAGGTGAAAGCTGAAAAATACAAAGTGCCTGAGCCTGTGAAGCCTGAGCTTGTGGCCTACACCGTGGCCCAGGTGGTGAATGTGGGGGACTGGTTTGAGACTGTGGCCCCTGGTTTTTTGAATTAACAGAGGGTGAAGCTGTGAGCAGTCATTTCGATTGGGTTAGTGAAGTAGTTGCGCGGCATGACCTTAAAAAGCCGTTTTCACCTGAAAACGGGGAGCCGCTTAAATTCAAGGTGGGCGACCTGGTTGCCTACATGAATTCGGAGGGGGTTGTTTTTCGCCGCCGTGTTACCGGTTTTTATCGTCCAGATGTCCCTTGTTCTATTTACGCGAGAGGTGCGCGCTACTGTCTCAATACAGATTCGCCGTGGATGCCAGTTTCAGAATCAAGTTTGCGACTGGACTGTTGAACTGACAGGCCCAGTTACTGCCCGGCGTGCTGGGCAGTGGCGGGAGTTGTCCCGGAAACCCGCGCCTCGGGGTGATGCTGCAGGCCTGATGGAGATGATGATGACGATCAAGTTCAACGATGTGGTGAAGCTGGCTGCTGCCAGGCACACGCTGCCGTGTGTGCGGTCAATCGTGTTCGATGGCAAGAGCGCGATGTGTGTGGCGCCGCTGGATTGGGTGGTGGGTGTGCCGTGTCTGCAGCCGGCCCTGACTGAGCCGGTGGTGGTGCCGGTGGCCGCGGTGCAGGCGCATTTGCTGAAAAGCCGCCACCTGGTGGTGATGCCGGACCACCTGAGCAACGGGCAGGGGCTGGTGACGCCGTTCAATGCCGGGAAAATTGACTACAGCCCTGTGCTGGACATGCTGCCCAAGCCGCCCCAGGGCGACGCGGTGAGTTTCGATCTGGAGCTGAACGCGCTGGACCGGGTGTTGATTGCCGCCGGCGAGCAGGACATCCGCTACTACCTGAACGGGGTGTTGTTTGACCTGACGAACGGGATGCTGGTGGGGACCGATGGGCATCGGCTGCATTGCTACCGTAACCGGGTGCCGATGGCTTTCAAGCGCAAGGTGAAGCGGGGTGTGCCGGTGTCGGCTGTGGTGGAGGTGATTGTGGGCCGTGACCCGCTGCGCTGGATTGTGGGCAGTAGCAGTGCGGGCGCCAAGGTGACGATCTGGGATGCGCAGCGAAGCGAGAAGATCCAGAACCAAAGCCCGGCGCAGATTTTGCTGCAGACGGACGATGCGTTTGTGTGGGTGCGCAAGGCGATTGAAGGCCGGTTTCCGGATTTTGCAAGGGTGATCCCTGCCGTTACAAGCCGCCCGGTGTGGATGCAGATTGACCCGGTGAAGCTGGCCGATACGATGAGCGCGATGGGCAAGGTTGCGCTGCTGAAAAGCGAAGGCAAATACAGTTGGGTGCTGGTGGATTTTGGCAAGGGCGAGGTGTCGCTGGATGGCGAGGGGATGCCTATTGCAGTCAATCTGGCCAGTGACCTGGACGGCATTGATTTGGAAAGTCTGGCGGATGATTTGTGGATTGGGGTGAATGCCCCTTACCTTCAGGACGTGGCCGATTGTGTGACCCCTGCCGCCCAGTGGAGGGTTGACCATACCAACTGCCGGAATCAGTCTCTGCTGGTGACCGATGGGGACTTTTCGGGGGTGGTGATGCCGTGCCGGATTGATGGGCCGGTGAAGGTGGCCCCAGTGGCCCAGGATGCCCCGGAGGAGCCGGAAACCGCCCCCGCTGAGCCCTGCCCGGCTGCAGTGGCTGCCCTGGTGGCCCAGGTGGTGGACAAGGCCCAGGAATCGGCCAAAAAGGCCCCCAGGAAGGCCCGCAAAGCCGCCCCGGTGGCCCAGATCGTCCAGGCTGAGCCGGTGGCCGCCTGATCTAGAAACACTGCCCGGCCTGGTGCCGGGCTTTGCAAGAGAATAGAAAATGATCACCGTTGCGCTTTTGCCAGTATCAGGATTTGATCCTATGATGCGGGCTATGACGAATCCGAAATTGGACAAGGCGCTGCGCGCGCTGGTGGTGATCGACCGGGCTGCGGTGTCGAGCTTTGATCTGGCCCAGGCCGTGGGGGTGAGCCGCCCGACTGCGGTGCGCCTGGTGGAGAGTTTGCGGGAGTTGGGCTGCACCATTGCCAGCGAGCGGGCCGGGCATGATTACTGGTACCGGCTGACCGACTGGGGGGTGTTTTCGCCGGACCGGGTGAGGAAGTATGTGAAGGAGTTGAATTGATTGCCCTCTATGCCGATGCTGTCGGCATAGGGATGCAATTTGCATCAAACGCCACGGGTCGTTTACCCGTTGGGCTGAGACTCATGGAGTCGAGGCCAGTCTCTTGGAGATTGAAATGTCTGAAATTACTTTGAAAATTCGTGTCTCCGCCGCCGAGGCGGCTGCCGCTGGTGTTGATCAGCATGGGGATGTGGCGGTGACGCTGACACCGTCCAGCTTATCCGACGGTGCCCGCGCCGTGCTGGCCCAAATGCTGGCCACCGATAAGCCGGTGGATAGCCGCAACACACTGCGTGGCTACACCATTTGCCCGGTGCCTGCGAAGCCGGACGCCCCCAGCGTTGCAGAGTGGCTGGAGGCTTGCGCCCAGCGGCTGGAACAGCAGATTGATGCCGCCAAGGTGGAGCACGAAAAACAAGTTGAGCGGGAGCGTGTCGAGGTGCGTAAATGGGCCGCGAGAGCGGACGAGGAAATTATTCGCAGGGCCGGCTCAGAATGGGTTGTGGGCTCTCCCTACAAGAGCCCTGACGATATGCGTGAACTGGTCCGCCAGCGCATGGACAGGGCGATGCCGCTGGTGAACCGGCTCAACGCTGAACAGGCTGAAAAAGCAGAAAAGGCCCGCTTGGCCAGTATCGAAAAACAGCGGGAGGAACTGGCTGCAGGCGAGCGCCGGGCCGAGCAGATCAAGGCCTGGCTGGCAAACCGTGCACCGGAGGCGATGCGCAAGCGGCACGCACGGGGGCTGCTGCCGGAGGAGGACATTGTTGCGGCAATGCGGGATGAGGCTTATGCACCGCTGGTGGGTCTGGCGCGCTACCAGCGCATGACGGATGAGGATGTTCGCCGGGAGTTGGATGCCGATGAATATCATTCCGTTGACTACACGACCAGGGAGGCGGAGTCGGCGCACGATGAGGACATTGAGCTGATGGAGCGCATTGAATCGCTGATGCCGGGAGCCACCTGCACCCTGTTGGAGCATGCCGGCTGGCTGACTGATGCCGATGAAAAGGACGACCCGGAGGCGACGCGGTATGCGGTCAAGGTGGCGATCAAGGTTGGTGAGTTGCAATTCACACGTGAGTATTCGGCTGATCGGTAATTGTTCAATGGCCTGCCTGGTGCAGGCCTTTTTTATGGAGGTGATATGGCGACTGTGAGCATGAAAATTGTGATCCCGGAAGGGCTGGACTTTGCCGCTTTGAAGCTGAGCCGCGACCCGGTGACGCTGGATGTGGAGTTTGACTGGGGGCCGATTGAGGCGATTTGTGATGAGTCGGGGATTGACATAGCCATGTTTTCCGAGCAGGACGAGGACAACGTGGCGGGGTTGATCCATGCCTGGTACATCGAGCACCTGGAGCGCGGCGGTGCGCCTGACCCGGTGCAAGAGATGCTGTTGGCCGAGGTGCAGGCCGAAGAGGCTGCAGGTGGCCAGGCCGGGGTGATCAACCATGCGGGTGGTGTGCAGTGACCAATCGGGTGTGTGAGGTGGTGCGTGAGGCCGTGGGGCATGACAAGGCGCTGCTGTCGTTCAGCTTGGGCAAGGACTCGTGGGCGGCGTGGCTGAGTGCGCGGGATCACTTCGATTTCACGCCCTACTACCTCTACCTGGTGCCGGGCCTGGAGTTTGTGCAGGACTACATTGGTTATGCCGAGCAGAAGCTGGGCAAGCACATCATCCAGTTGCCGCACCCGGCTTTTTACCGCTGGATCAACCATGCCACCTATCAGGCGCCGGAGCGGTTGCGCACGATCATGGCGGTGGGCTGGCCGAATTTTGAGTATGACGACATCCGGGGCGCGGTGATTGAGGATGCCGGGCTGCCTGATGATGTGTGGACCGCGACCGGGGTGCGGGCGGCGGATAGTCCGATGCGGCGGGCATCGTTGATCAAGAAC
>MERZ01000237.1:1316-8843 GCA_001770785.1 Burkholderiales bacterium RIFCSPHIGHO2_12_FULL_61_11 | reverse complement strand
GAAGGAGGATTTGCTGCGTGAGCTGGGGCGAGCTGACATCAAGCTGCCGATTGATTACAAGGTGTTTGGCCGGTCGTTTGACGGGCTGGACTTGCGCTTTCTGGTGAAGATCAGGGAGCATTTTCCGAGGGACTACCGGACCATATTGGACTGGTTCCCTCTGGTGGACATGGAGATTGCACGTTATGAGTTCGCACAAAGGCAAGGTATCGCTCACGTCGCTGGCCAACGTCACCGACCTGTCTGACCTGGATGGGCTGGGGGGTGATGGGTTTGGGTCGCTGGACGGGCTTGACGGACTGTCGGCACTGGATGCTCCCGACGCATTGGACCCGAACGACCCGATCGGGGAGCTGGATTATGAGAACCTGAGCAATGAAGAGGTGGCGGTGAAGGAGACCAGCGCGGTGCTGCAGGCCTTCATTGACCGCTCCAAGGCGGAGCAGGCGCGCTTTCTGCTGGCCACGGACAGCGAGTATTGGGTGGGCCTGTGCTTTCAGACCCGGGAGCAAAAGGAACACTTCTTGCGGGAGGCGAAGCTGCTGCAGCACGGGGACAAGTACATCGATGGCGCGCTGCTGGCCAAGCGCATGGGCATCGAGCTGCCGCCGGCGGCGGTGCCGTACAACATCAGCGCCAAGGTGGACGCGAAGTATGCTGCGTTGGTGAAGGACTTGTGATGGATGCCAAAAAGTGGCAAGACCTTCCGCCTGTTGATAGGCCGACTGGCGCTGCATTTGTGGCGGCGGTCCTTTGTGAATGGAGCCCTGAACCCATGAACCTGGCCAACCCTTACGGTGAGGGCAATCACCACCGGATCAGCTGGCGGCGGGCTTGGGACGTGGACCGGGAGGCGCTGACGGCGACACACAAGCCGACCGGGTTTGTGCTCGCCTTTACGCCGTGTCCGCAGGGTGGCTACACTGCCCGGCTGGGTTGCGAGCTGCCGCCGTTTGGCCCGGATGGCACGCTGGCGATGGCGCAGATGTTCGGGCTGCGTGAGCTGTTGAAGGATGGATGGGAAATCTTTCATACGGTGTTGCGCAAGGATTAAAAGAAATGAACATTTTTCGCTATTGGATGTTGCGTTTTATTGTTTTCCTCGGCGAAAAAGTACACCATCGCTTGAGTAGCGCATCAAACATAGAGGTGGCTCTGATGAGAAAGGAAATCGAACAGTGGCGGCGCAAAAATGGGCCGTGAAGCACGCATCATCGGCACCGCGACAGATGCCAATGATGTTGTTTTTGATGTCCGTGAACGCCGACAAACAAAGCATGGCTGGCTGCTGTACATCGGTTGGCCCAAAGGGCAGCCACGCGGCAAGGGCTGCGGCGGTGTGAAAGTTATTTTGACGATCGAACTTGCCCAGTACCTAACTATCACCAGGCCCCGTGATGTCGATTTGCCCATAGGGAATACAACCGTCAAAAGCCTGCGCAAACTCATCGGCCTACGTTGGAGTTGGGATGACTGGTGGTCCGCTCGAGCTAATGATCTGTTGACGTTGACACTTGCGGCCTTTTGCGACAAACACGGCTGCTCTACTGGGGCCGCTAGCCAACGCAGAGCCGTAATCAAAAGCGCCTGACAAAATCCCCCCTTTTTTTGTCCCCCTGAACGCTTGAAACTGTGCCCCATCGGATAGTCCGATGAGAGGCACTTGTGAAGCGTTCGATCATTGCAATTGCGGCCCGGCATTTCTTGCTTGAAGCGGGGGACGCACCTGGACGGGTGCGTTTTCTGGGTCAGGCGATTGCGCTGGCCGCTGGTGCCACGCAGACGTGGGTGACGTTGACCCGGACGGGCAACTTCAACGACCCGCGCTATGGCAGCTTTGCGATCACGCTGGACATGCTGGGCCAGATGGTGAGCAACTTCGATAACCGCGTGCTGGGTCAGGACGTGTTTATTGATGTGAGCCACAAGCCCAGCGACGGTGCTGCAGGCAAGGTGCTCAAGCTGTCGGTCGAGTCTGGCCGGCTGCGGGCGCTGGTGGAGTGGACGCCGTTTGGCGTGGACGCCATCAAGCAGCGCGGGTTTACCTACCTGAGCGCCGAATACCACGAGGCCTGGAAAGACAACGAAAAGCAACAGCCGCACGGCTGCGTTTTGCTTGGCGCTGGCTTGACGGTGCGCCCCGTGATCAGCCGGCTGGAGCCGGTGCAACTCTCAAACGACCACGACCCTGCTGGGGTTGTGCGTACCGCAATTTCCCCATCCCTTTTAAAAGAACTCACGGAGTTTTCCATGAACAAATTTTTGCAAGCGCTGCTGGCGCGTCTGATCACCCTGGGCTTCACCGAGGCCACTGCCAAACCCCTGCTGGACGCCGCCACGGTGCAGCTCACAGCGGCCGCCAGCGACGAGGCCAAGTGCCTGGCCGTGGTGGAGACGTTTGCGGCTTCGGGCGACGCGGCCATGGTGCAGATCAAGGCCGCTGGCGGCGACGGCAAGCATGTGACGATTCAACTGGCTGCGCCGACCATTGACGTGGCCGGCGCCGTGGCCAAGGCCCTGGCGGACCGCGACACCGTGCAATTTACCGAGCGCGCCACGCTGCTGGGCAAACTCAAGCTGTTGGCCGACACCATTGCCGAGGGCGACAAGACGCTCACGCCTGAAGGGGTGAAGAAGTTTGCCGACGACTACGCGCCGATGGTGAACGCCACCAGCACGGACGAGCAGGTGAAGCACCTGGCCGGGCTGGCGATCAAGCAGGCGCAGGAGCTGGGCGCGGCCAAGAAGCTGGCGGGCCTGGGCTACAACCCGGCCAGCGGCCATGTGCACATCACGGTGGACAGCTCCAACAGCATCAAGAGCCTGCAGGCCACGATTGATACCCGCCTGGGCCTGAGCGAGTCGGACACCCGCCGCTTTGACCGCACCGGGGGCACGCTGCTGGCGGCCAACAAGGCTTTTGCCGAGAAGGCGCTGGCGCAGTTTGACGCCGAGCATGGCCACCAGTTGGACCGCGAGCACAAGGCACTGGCGGCCGGTACCGGCAGCATCAGCGATGTGGCGGTGCCTACCATTGCGGAACGCACGGTGCTGCGCGAGGCGTTGTACAACCTGAACAGCCTGAACTTTGTGAACGTGGGCACGGCGCCGTTTGCCAACGTGATCACCATCCCCTACAGCTACCGCGACACGGCGGCGGCTGGGGCGAGCGCGCTGCGGCGCTATGAGGCGCAAGCGATTCGCCGTGCCGGGTTGATCCAGACCACGGAAGAGGCGCGCCCGATTCCGCAAAAGCTGGCGTTCCTGATCAGCGCTGAATTGCAGTTGCTGATGGGCGCGAGCGTGATCGACTTTGACCCGATCAGCGAGAACATCCGCAACATCATCCGCATCGTGGGCGAGGACACGGAAGCGATCAACATGAACGAGATCGTGAACGCGGCGGATGAGTTCAGCGTGACGACGATCACCGACACGCTGACGGCGCAGGTGCAGGGCACCAACACGGTGTTTGTGACGACCAAGTTTCCGGTGGTGCGCCCGCGCAAGGTGTTTGACCTGAAGGGTGCGCAGCAGGGCGCTACCGTGAACGCGATTGTGGTCACGCTGAACGCGGTGGCGCGGGCTGAATACGTGCTGCCGGCCGATGGCAGCGCGCTGGCTGCTGCTACCTACTACATCATGGATTACAACCTGGGCGAGCTGCGCTTTGTGACTGAGGCGGGTGTGGCGGTGGTGCCCACTGCGGCCTGGGTGCTGACGGTGGCTTACAGCTACAGCAACAACCGCTCGATGTTCGACACCGATGCGGTGGCGAGCGAGAGCATTGGCGACCGTTACGACCGGCTGCTGGTGTCGATCGGCAACCGCAAGGTGGTGGTGGGGACCGACCGCTTCTACAACCCGAACATGGTGTTGATGAGCAACGCGATTGACAACGCCTTGAGCCAGGCCACCAGCTTCACGGCGAACGGCGCGCGTACCGGCACCGGCTTGAACGCCGATGGCAGCGTGGGCATTACCAAGGGCATGGGCACTTTCAACCCCACGGCGCCGGGCCTGCAGCTGGCGGACACGCGAATCATTGTGGGTGAGCGGAGCAACACGCGCTTTCGCATGGTCAAGCCCTTTGCCATGAACCCGATCGAGCAGGCGCGCGACGCCAACGGCAAGTTCACCGACCAGCGCGAGAGTTTTGGCACGCAGTTTGTGGTGAGCCACACACCGACGCAGATCAAGGGCGCTTGCAGCTCGATCATTTTGTTCAGCACGGCCGGGCGTGTGGCCCGCGTGGCTTAACGGCTGACAAGGGGAAGCCCCTCACTGAAATGGCAGTGCTCTGCAAGTAACGCCGGCCAGCTTTCGGGCTGGCCGGGTTGCGCTTAATAACACTGGAGCCTGGAATGAAAAAATATGTTGAGAACGACACCGCGCACATGATGTATGCAGGCGGCTGCGCCATTGCGCCGGGCGAGGGGCGCGAGGTGGATGTGCCCGAGGCTTTGCCCGTGCTGGACCGGCCTGATGAGGAGGCCGCACCGGACACCGATGGCCCGCTGCGCGAGCTGCTCAAGAGCTCTGTGGCGGTGGTGGCGGCGGCGCTGGCGGAGTTTGGCGCTGATACCTTGGCCCGGCTGGCTGAGCTGGAAGCTGAGGCCGAGAAGCCACGCAAGGGCGTGCTGAGCGCGCTGGCGGACGAGCGCATCAAGCGTGCGGATGCGGCCTTGACCAGCGACCCCCTGTAAGGCTTGACCCATGGCCGGCACGATGTCACTGGTGGATCTGGTTGCGGACCTGAAGCGCAGCCTGCATGACAGCGCGGCGGTGTTCAACGCGGCGCTGGATGCTGACTTTGTGCGGTTTTTGACGCAGGCGCTGCCTGACATGGGCTGGAAGCGGGCCCGTACCCAGCTGGGGCAGGTGACGCTGGTGGCGGGCGAGGCCAATTACAGCCTGGCGGAGATCCCTGACTTCTACAACTACAAAATGCATCTGTGGGACAAGGGCGCTTCCTACCCCAATGCCTGGGAGCCCGGTTACCCGGGTGCCCTGCCACGGGTGAGCGGCTACCGGGATGGCGCTGGCGACTGGCTGGCGTTTGTGCCGGCCCCGAGCGCAGCCCATATCACCCAGCGCGGCAGTGCGTTCCGGTTTTATTACTTTGGCAAGCATGTGATTGGTGCGGCGGCAGTGGACACCACGGTGCACGCGGTGGACCGTGGCCTGCTGCTGCTGCGCGCCCAGGCCGAGGCGATGCTGGAGCTGACGCTGCGCAATGTGGCCAAGCCGGTGCAGTTGCGTGACGGCCTGAGCGGCACGCCGCGCAACAGCACGCCGGCGGCGCTGTACCAGCAGCTGCTGCAACTGTTTCAGGAGGCGCGGTAATGGCCGGCGTTGAGGGCGTGCACCAGGTGGTGTTTGCCCTGCGCGAGCATGGGGCGGACATGGAGCGCGGGGTGCAGGATGAGCTGGATGTGCTGGCGCAGATGGCGGCGCGCACGATGCGCCGGCTGGCGCCCAAGCATCGAAGCCTGTTGACCAATTCAATCCATGTGAGCGCGCCGGACGCGATGACGCGCGAGGTGCGCCCGGGGGCTGCCTATGCCGAGGCGGTGGAGAAGGGCGTGAAGCCGGGCGGCAAGGGCCTGCCGCGTTTCTTTGACCCGGCCAGCAAAGGCATTGTGGACTGGCTGCAGAGCAAGGCGTTCGCGGGTCAGGCGCGAGTGCGCAAGGGCACGGGGCGGTTTAGCGCGCGGGAATTGATGCTGCGCGACCGCTACGAGGGCTTGGCCCTGCATGTGCGCAAGTTCGGCGTGAAGGCGCAGCCGTTTGTGGAGCCCACGGCGCGCGAGATGGAGCCGATTGTTTTGAGCCGCATGAATCTGGCGGTGCGCCGGGTGCTGGCGTTGCGGCCTGATGCCGGTGGAGCCGTGGCATGAGCGTGAACAACCATAACGCGGTGCTGGATGCGATTGTGGCCAGCCTGGCAGCGGCCATGCCTACCCGCTTTGTGCAGCGCAGCCTGGTGGACCCGGCCAACGCCCTGGCGGCGCAGCTGCTGGCCGGCCTGGTTTGCGTGGTGAACGAGGGCGGCGGCGACTTTGCCAATTACCGGGGGCGCGAGGGCGACCTGGGAAAGATGGATGTGCGCCTGGTGGGCTTTGTGAAGGTTGACGAAGGCACGGTTGCCGCCGACGTGGAGCGTGCCGAGCTGGACTTGCTGGGGAGCTTGCTGCTGTGGGTGAACACCACGGCGGTGCCGGGCCTGGATGTGGTGACCCCCGGCGACTGGACGCAGAGCAAGCAGCTGGAGCATCCGTATGGCTGGCTGGCGCTGGCGCTGACTGTGAAAACTTGAAGGAGTTGATATGGCCAAGAAAGATGCTGTGAAAGTGGACCCGGAGAGCGAGATCCCCGGTGTGGTTGTGCAGATGGAGGGCGAGCCCGGCGAGCGCTTGCCGATGGCCATACCCGAGGGCGGCTGGCCGGCGGATGAGTTCACCGGGCAGGCCGGGAGCTTTGTGCGCGACCCATTTACCGGTGTGCGCAGCCGGGCGGTGGCAGACGGCGAGTAGCGCATGGATTGCCGCGCTGCGCTCGCAATGACGCAAGAGGCGCTCGCCATGAAAGTAGAACAACTTTTTTTTACTGAGGAACGATCATGACTATCAAGATGAAAAAACTGGTGCTGCTGGCAATAGCCCAGGTGGCCAAAGGCACGCCGGGCACGCCGGTACCGGGCACCAACGCCATTTTGTGCCGGGGCCTGGTGCCTGCGCCGATCAAGGGCAAGTTTATTGACCGCAACCTGATCAAGGGGGCCAAGGGTAACTACGGCGGAATTTTTGCCGGTGAGCACCGGGTGTTTGAGTTCGAGGTGGAGCTGGCCGGCTCTGGCGCGGCGGGCACGGCGCCCAAGTTTGCCCCCTTGCTGCTGGGCTGCAATATGTCGGAGACGCTCACGGTGAGCGTGAGCGCGGTCTACCAGCCGATTGATGGTGAGGCGGTGTATTTGACCCTGTACGCCTACCTGGACGGCCTGCTGTTCAAGGTGACGGATGCGCGGGGCACGGTGAGTTTTTCAGTCAACTCGGAAGAGATTCCGGTGATGAAATACACCTTTACCGGCGCCTATGAGGCCATGACGGATGTGACCTTCCCCACGGGGATTGCATTCACGGGCTTCACCAAGCCGCTCACGGTGGGCAAAGTCAACACGCCCACGTTCACGCTCGACGCCATCGCCCTGGTGGTGAAGTCGTTTGGCCTGGATTTGTCAAACCAGGTGGCCTGGAAGAACTGGATTGGCGACTCTGGCGCGCAAAGCCCGGACCGCAAGCCCACGGCCAGTTCGGTGTTTGAGCTGACGTCGGTGGCTACCAAGAACTGGGGCGAGACGGTGCGCCTGGGCTCTGAGATGCCGCTGGTGCTGGTGCATGGCACCGTGGCCGGCAACATCTGCAGGTTCAACGCGCCCAAGCTGCAGATCAACGCCGAGCCGTCGATTACCGATGACTCCGGCACCGCCCTGCTGACTGCCAGCTATGCCGTGATGCCCACCGATAC
>MERZ01000237.1:0-1291 GCA_001770785.1 Burkholderiales bacterium RIFCSPHIGHO2_12_FULL_61_11 | reverse complement strand
TTTACTTAACCCGCGTGGCGGCGCGGCATGGATTGCCGCGCTGCTGCTGCGCAATGGCGATTTTTTTAACCTGCTTTTCAAGAGACACATCATGGCTTTCAAACGAACACAAAAACCAACTTTCTCCACCCCGGTGACGGTGAGCATTCCCAACGAGCGCGGCGGCTTTGACAAGAGCACGTTTGTGGCGAGGTTCAGCCGCCCCAGTACCGATGAGCTGAAGGCGCTGCGCGAGGCCGGGCTGACGAATGAAGACCTGGTGCGCAAGCAGCTGGTGGGCTGGGAGATGAAGGACGAAGACACGAAGGAGGACGTGCCGTTCAACGAGATCGAGGTGGAAGCGCTGCTGCAAATTTCGCCCACGCCGTATGCGACGGCACAGGCGTTTTGGGAAGCGGTGAACGGAGCACGCTCAAAAAACTAGAGGGCGCCGCCCGGTATTGGCTGGGGTCGGACAAGCCCAATCCCAAGGCCAAGCCGCTGGCGGTGGATGAGGAGGTGGCCCAGGCGCTGCGGCGTGTTGGGGTGAAAGAGGAGGACATCGAGGTAGCACTGGCGCAAGAGGAAGCGGAAGAGGCAGAGGAATCTCTGGAGCAGGTGGATTTTGAAGTGCACGAGGACGGCTGGGAGAGCTGGCTGTTCTTCCTGAAGGTGCAGACGCAGTGGGTTTTTCGGGGCATGGCGGGCGACCGGGCCGGCCTGAACAACGCGGCGGTGGAAGCCACCATGCGCATGGCCGGCGTGAAGCGGGCCCGCCAGAGCGCCCTGCTGGATGACCTGCAGTTGATGGAGCTGGCAGTGCTGAAGGCGGATGGCGAGCGGGCGCAGAGGTAGTACAAAAAAAGGGGTAAACGGATCATGTCGCTGTTGGGAACCATGGTGGTCAGGATTGCCGCTGAGATGGCGCGGTACAAGGCCGACATCAACGATGTGGCAAAGGACACCGAGGCCGCGGCGAACAAGATTGAGCAGTCCACCGGGCGGGCCAGCACGGCGGCGGGGAAGCTCAATGGCTCAATGGGCGAGGCGGTTCGGGGCGCTGAAGCGCTGCACGCTTCGGCGGGCCTGGCCGGGGTGGGTGTGGGCGTGCTGGCGGCTGGGCTGGCGGCTGCTGGCTATGCGGCCTACCAGGGCGCGCAGGAGGATGGCGCCTACCGCAAATCCTTGATCCTGACGGGCAATGCGGCTGGCACCACGGCGGGCCAGATGGCGGACATGGCCAAGGGCATCAGCCAGAACGTGGGCACGCAGTACCAGGCGGCGGCGGCGCTGGCGGCCATGGCGGGTACCG
>MERZ01000236.1:10094-12905 GCA_001770785.1 Burkholderiales bacterium RIFCSPHIGHO2_12_FULL_61_11 | reverse complement strand
TGGGCATCCACAAGGTAAGCGAGATGGACGGCGTGGGCCGGCGCATGCCGCTGACCACGCTGGCGTTCTCGGTTGCCGCACTGGGCATGATGGGCGCACCATTCACCGCCGGCGCCATCAGCAAGACCTGGCTCTCCGACGGTGCGCAGGCCGCTGGCATGGAGTGGGCGGTTTGGGTGCTATGGACCTCCAGCCTGCTCAATGCCGCCTATTTTCTGCCCATCATCTATCGCGCCTGGCGCAAGCCCTCCTCCGCCTGGGCGGAGGAGAACATCCCGGCCAAGGGGAGGCGCGAAACCGTCTGGCTGCTGCTGGTGCCTCCCCTGGTTACCGCAGGCGCCACCCTGGCGGCGGGAATCTTCGCCGATAGTCAATGGAGTCCCCTTTACTGGGCCCAATTGGTCGCGCTAAGGGAGTATCTGTTGCCCTTGGAGCTCGTCCGATAACCCTTACACTCACAGCAATTTTTTTATGTTGCCCGAGAATTGCTCGCGGGACCATGCCAAGGCCATTTCACCCGCTTGCTTTTGATAATCTATGCCTCCTGAACCCGAAAGCCCGCCATGCCTGCCGTCTTCAATTTCACCTTTGTCCCGTGGTTTCGCTCGGTGGCGCCCTATATCCACAAATTCCGCAACCAGACCTTCGTGGTGGGCGTCTGCGGCGAAGCCATTGCTGCCGGCAAGCTGCCGCATATTGCGCAGGACCTGGCGCTGATCCAGAGCATGGGCGTAAAAATCGTGCTGGTGCACGGTTTTCGCCCACAGGTCACCGAACAGCTCCTGGCCAAGGGGCATCCAGCCAAATATTCGCACGGCATGCGCATCACCGACGAAGTGGCGCTCGATTCCGCGCAGGAAGCCGCCGGCCAGTTGCGCTACGAAATTGAGGCCGCCTTCAGCCAAGGCCTGCCCAATACGCCCATGGCCGGTTCCACGGTGCGCGTGATTTCCGGCAATTTCATCACCGCGCGCCCGGTCGGCATTCTGGATGGCGTGGATTTCAAGCACTCCGGCATGGTGCGCAAGGTCGATACCGGTGCCATCGGCCACGTGCTGGACTTTGGCGCCATGGTGCTGTTGTCGCCGTTTGGCTTTTCACCGACCGGCGAGGCCTTCAACCTGACCATGGAAGAAGTGGCGACCAGCGTGGCCATTGCGCTGCAGGCCGACAAGCTGATCTTCATCACCGAAATCCCGGGAATCCGCGTCAAGCCGCTCGAAGCCGAGGGAGAAGACAACCCGATTGATACCGAGTTGCCGCTGGCCGCCGCCGAGCAGCTGCTGGCCATCCTGGCGCCCGGCGAGCGCCCGAGCGACACGGCGTTTTACCTGCAGCACTGCGTCAAGGCCTGCAAGGGCGGCGTGGAACGCAGCCACATCATTCCGTTCGCGGTCGACGGCTCGCTGCTGCTGGAAATTTACGTGCACGACGGCATCGGCACCATGGTGGTGGACGAAAAGCTGGAAAACCTTCGCGAAGCCACGGCCGACGACGTGGGCGGTATCCTGCAGCTGATTGAGCCCTTTGAGAAGGATGGGACGCTGGTCAAACGCAGCCGCACCGAGATCGAGCGCGACGCCGACCACTACACCATACTCGAGCACGACGGCGTGATCTTCGCCTGCGCCGCGCTGTATCCCTACCCCGAAGCCAAGACCGGCGAAATGGCCGCGCTCACCGTGTCGCCGCAAAGCCAGGGCCAGGGTGATGGTGAAAAAATCCTCAAGCGCATCGAGCAGCGCGCCCGCGCCGATGGCCTGCAAAGCATTTTTGTGCTGACCACGCGCACCATGCACTGGTTCATCAAGCGCGGCTTCGTGCAGGTTGACCCGGAGTGGCTGCCGGAAGCGCGCAAGCGCAAGTACCACTGGGACCGCAAAAGCCAGGTGCTGGTGAAAAAGCTAAGCTGATTGCTTTATTTTTGAGAGCACACCATGCTCGTGCGGCTTTGGCTAACGGCCAATTTTTCGTGAAATAGTAGCCGCTTGGCCGACGACGGAATTCTGTGAAGAAATAGGAAAAGTCTGATGGCGTGCCCTGCGGGCTTTGCCTAAGCTGGGGGCACTAGCTGGAGACTTTTCCATGAACCACCCGACGCAAGCCCCGATGACCCGTGAAGTCCGCATTGCCTGCGGTGACGTTTGGCTTTATGGTGACTTGACCTTGCCTGCCGGCTTCAGCGGCCTGGTGCTCTTTGCCCACGGCAGTGGCAGTGGTCGGCACAGCGCCCGCAACCGGCAGGTTGCGCAAAGGCTGCAGCAGGCGGGCATAGCCACCTTGCTGTTCGACTTGCTCACGGCGCAGGAAGAAGAGGTCGACTTGCACACGCGCGAACACCGCTTCAATATCGCATTACTCACTGGCCGCATGCAAGATGCCACCGCGTGGTCGATGTCGCAACCGGACTTGCAGCATGCGGCCATCGGTTACTTCGGTGCCAGTACCGGCAGCGCCGCGGCGATCATCGCCGCCGCCCGGCTGGGTGATCGCGTCGCTGCCGTGGTGTCACGCGGTGGCCGCCCCGACTTGGCCGGGCCGGTAGCGCTGGCGGCCGTCACGGCGCCCACGCTGCTCATCGTGGGCGGCGCCGACCACGAGGTGATCAAGCTCAACCAGCAGGCCTTCGAGCATTTACAGTGCGACAAGCAGCTCGCCATCGTCCCCGGCGCCACACACCTGTTTGAGGAACACGGCACGCTGGAACAAGTGGCCGAACTGGCCGCCGCCTGGTTCACCACCCACCTGAAGCACCGGGAAAACAGGAAACCCACGGAGCGCTCATCATGACGGACGTAACGCTGCCCTATG
>MERZ01000236.1:6244-10049 GCA_001770785.1 Burkholderiales bacterium RIFCSPHIGHO2_12_FULL_61_11 | reverse complement strand
CGCGCGCTGCAAGCACCCCTAGACATTTTCGTGGTGCGCAAGCTCGGCCTTCCCGGCCACGAGGAATACGCCATGGGCGCGATCGCCAGCGGCGGCGTGCGCGTGATGACGCCGTTGCCCGGTCTGACCGTGCCGCCCGAGGAGATAGCAACTGTTGTTGCACGCGAGCAGGCCGAGTTGGTACGACGCGAGCAGCTCTACCGCAACCAGCGCCCGGCAATCAGCCTGGCTGGCCGCACCGTGATCGTGGTGGATGACGGGCTGGCGACCGGCGCGAGCATGCGCGCGGCAGTGCTGGCCATTCGCCAGCAGCACCCGACGCATCTGGTGGTGGCGGTGCCGGTGGGTGCCGAGGACAGCTGCCGGACATTGCGCGAGGAGGTTGATGAAGTGGTCTGTGCCGCATCGCCGCAGCCGTTTCGTGCCATCGGCCTGTGGTACGAGAAATTTCCCCAGGCCAGCGACGATGAAGTGCGTACGCTGCTCGACGAAGCCCGCCGCGAGCATGCGCTGTTGGCTCAGTCAAGAGCTGCAAAAGACAAAGGAGAAGGAGATGGCCCCATGAGTCCGCAACCAGCGTCAGCCTCGCGCACCCGAAGCCCCCTGCTGGAAGGCTTGCAGCGGCATCTGCAGCCGCTGACCGGCAGCGCGCACGACTACGATGCCCTGCTCCAGTTGATCGGGCCGGCTCGCTTCGCCCTGCTGGGCGAGGCCTCGCACGGTACCCACGAGTTTTACCGCGAACGCGCTGCCATCACGCGCCGCCTGATCACTGAGAAAGGCTTTACCGCCATTGCCGTGGAAGCCGACTGGCCCGACGCCTGGCGCGTTAATCGCTACGTGCGTGGCCTGTCCGGCGATGCCGAGGCGGCAGCCGCTCTGTCGGGGTTCATGCGCTTTCCGGCCTGGATGTGGCGCAACACCGAGGTGCGCGACTTCGTTGAATGGCTGCGCGACTACAACACTGGCCGCAGCCCTGAAAGTCAAGTGGGGTTTTACGGCATGGACCTGTACAGCATGTTCACCTCCATGCAGGAGGTACTGCGCTACCTCGACCGGGTCGACCCCGCGGCTGCAGACCGGGCTCGCTCGCGTTATGCCTGCTTCGACCATGCCGCCGAAGACAGCCAGGCCTACGGCTACGCCGCCAGCTTTGGTTTAGGACCCAGTTGCGAAGACGAGGTGGTGCAGCAGTTGCGCGAGATGACGCGCCGCGCTGGCGAAAAAATGCCATCGAGCCCCGGGATGGAGCGCGACGAGGCCTTTTACGCCCAGCAAAACGCGCGCCTGGTGCGCAACGCCGAGGAGTACTACCGCACCATGTTTCATGCGCGTGTGTCCTCATGGAACCTGCGTGACAGCCACATGATGGAGACGCTGCAGGCGCTGGACCGCCACCTGGGCGCAGGCGGCACGCCGCCGCGCATTGCCGTATGGGCGCACAACTCGCACCTGGGCGATGCCGGAGCCACCGAAATGAGCGAAAGAGGCGAATGGAATGTGGGCCAACTGGTGCGCGACCGCTACGCCAGCGACGCGGTGCTGGTGGGCTTCAGCACGCATCACGGCTGGGTCACGGCAGCCTCGGAGTGGGACGATCCGCCGCAGCGCAAGCGCGTGCGGGACGGCCTGCCCGGCAGCTGGGAGGAGGTCTTCCACCAGACCGGGACTGAGCGCTTTGTGCTGGCTTTACGCGACAATCCGGCGCTGCGCACGATCGTGGCAGCGCAGCGGCTACAGCGCGCCATCGGCGTCATCTACCGGCCCGAGACCGAGCGCCAGAGCCACTACTTCTACACTCACCTGGCCAAGCAGTTCGACGCAGTGATCCACATCGACGAAACCAGCGCACTGGAACCGCTGGACAAGGGCGAAGTGTGGAGCACCGGCGAGGCGCCGGAGACTTTTCCGTCCGGAATATAAGCTTTCTGCCCCTAATGAAAATCGCGGCTTGCCGGGTCCAGCCGCCCAAGCAGCGGCGAGAGGTCTTCCAGCCGCTGCGCCACCAGGTTGCGCACTGCGCCAAAGCCTTTGTTGTCAAGGTCTTCGCTGCGCTGCCAGACCCCATAAACCGCCAGCAGCCGGGCCTGCAGCAACTCGGCACGCTGCGTCTGACGCAGCGACTTCCACACAATCACATTGACCGGGCCGGTTTCGTCTTCAAGGGTGATGAAGACCGTGCCTTTGGCGGTTTGCGGCTGCTGGCGCACCGTGACGATGCCGCAAGCGGCCACCTGACGGCCATGGGGCAGCGCGTTCAATTCGCTGGCGCTGAGCAGTCCTTTTTTGGCCAGGCGCGGCCTGAGCAAGGCCAGCGGATGGCGGCGCAGGGTGAGGCCGGTGGAGCGGTAATCAAACAGGATGTTTTCGCCCTCGGGCGTTTCGGGCAAGACCAGCGCAGCTTCCTGCGTTGGCACAGCTTTTAGCAGCAGCGGTGCCGGTTTGATGGCCGCAGCTTGCCATACCTGCTGGCGCCGGTGACCTGCCAGCGCCAGCAGTGCATCGGCAGCGGCCAGGGCATTGATGTCGAGCGTGCCGAGTTGCGCGCGCAAGGCCATGTCTTCAGTGCTGCCGAATGGCGCCTCGGCCCGCGCCGCCACCAGGCGCTGGGCGCCCTTTTCCGACAGGCCAGCCACCAGTCGCAGACCCAGCCGCACCCCGGGTTGCGCGGGCCTGATGCCCGGGTATTGCGACAACGGGGCGACTTCACAGGCAGGCTCCAGCGTGCAATCCCAATAACTGGCGGTGACATCGACAGCGCGCACTTGCACGCCATGCCGGCGCGCATCCTGCACCAGTTGCGAGGGCGCATAAAACCCCATTGGCTGGGAATTGAGCATGGCCGCCAGAAAGCAGGCGGGTTCGTGGCATTTGAGCCAGCAACTGATGTACACCAGCTTGGCAAAACTGGCGGCGTGGCTTTCCGGAAAGCCGTATTCACCGAAGCCCTGAATCTGCTTGAAAATGTTTTCGGCAAATTCGGCGTCATAGCCTCTTGTCACCATGGTGCCCACCAGCCGGTCATGAAAACGCGCCACCCCGCCCTTGCGTTTCCAGGCCGCCATGGAGCGGCGCAGGTCGTCGGCTTCGTCGGCCGAAAACTGGGCGGCAATCATGGCAATTTGCATGACCTGCTCCTGGAAAATCGGCACGCCCAGCGTGCGCCCCAGGGCTTGGCGCAGCTCTTCGTTGGGGTAAACCTCTTCTTCAGGATGCGCGCGGCGCCGCAAATACGGATGCACCATGCCGCCCTGAATCGGCCCCGGCCGCACAATGGCGACCTGCACCACCAGGTCGTAAAAGCAGCGCGGTCTGAGGCGCGGCAGCATCGACATCTGGGCCCGGCTTTCGATCTGGAACACGCCCACGGTGTCGGCCTGGCAAATCATGTCGTAGGTCTGCTCATCGCCCGATTCAATCTGGTGCATCTGCAGCCGCCCACCGCGCGTGGCATCGACCAGTTGCAGGCAGCGCCGCAGGGCTGACAGCATGCCCAGCGCCAGCACATCGACCTTGAGCAGGCCCATGGCATCCAGATCGTCCTTGTCCCATTGGATGATGCGACGCGCCTCCATGGTGGCCGGCTGTATCGGCACCAGCCGCGTCAGCTTGCCTTGCGTCAGCACGAAGCCGCCCACATGCTGGCCCAGATGGCGCGGAAAGCCGATCAGTTGCAGCGTCAGGTTCAGCCATTGCAGCACCGGGCCGACTTCGTTCTGCAAACCGGCTTCTTCCAGTTTTTGTTGAAGTGCATCACTGCCGTCAAACCAGAAATGCTCCGTGGCCAACTGCTCGATCAGCGCAG
>MERZ01000236.1:1005-6218 GCA_001770785.1 Burkholderiales bacterium RIFCSPHIGHO2_12_FULL_61_11 | reverse complement strand
ACTGGATGACTTCCTCGCGCCGCTGGTGTTCAAAATCGACATCGATATCGGGCGGCTCATGGCGTTCGCGACTCATGAAGCGCTCAAATAAAACACTGCTTTCAGCCGGATTGACGGCCGTGATGCCCAGGCAGTAACACACCGCTGAATTGGCCGCCGAGCCGCGGCCCTGGCACAGGATGCCTTGCTCATTGGCAAAGCGCACGATGTCATGCACCGTGATGAAAAACATCTCGTAGTGCAGCTCTTCGATCAGCGCGAGTTCGTGCTTGAGCTGGGCCTGGACTTTATCAGGCACGCCGCCCGGATAACGCCGCCTTGCGCCTTGCGCGGTCAAGCGGCCAAGGCATTGCGCGGGAGTTTCGGCGGCAGGCAACAGGTCCTGCTGCGGATAGCGGTATAAATCGCGAATCTCGTCCAGGCTGAAACGGCAGCGCGCCGCCACTTCCAGCGTGGCCCGCAGCAGTTCAGCCGGGTAAATGTCGGCCAGCCGCATTCGAGGCCGCAAATGCGCCTCGGCATTGGGCTGCAAGGCAAAGCCACAGTCATGCACGGTCTTGCCAAGCTGAATGGCAGTCATCACGTCGTGCAGCGGCTTGCGCGAACGCACATGCATCAGCACATTGCCAGCAGCCACCAGCCCGATGCCAGTTCGCAAGGCGACCGCCTGCAACTGCTGCAGGCGCAGTGCGTCATCAAGGCCCTGCAGCAATTCCACGGCCAGCCAGCAATGCGAACAAAAAAGGCTTACAGCCCAATCAGCATGGGCGTAAAGTGCTTCACTATCAATAGCATCCAGAGCGCCATTCAGCGGACATAGCAGCACTTCGCAATGGGTCAACAAGGAAAAATCAGTGTCATCCAGCGCCACCCGGTAACTGCCTTTTTCTTGTGTGTCGCCGGCCTGGCGGGCGGCAGTGATGAACTCACACAGGTTGCCCCAGCCCGCCGCGTTATGCGGCAGCACGACCAGGCGAAACGGCGTCGCGGCCTGCACAAGAAACTCGGTACCCGGCAGCAGCTTGAGCCCGTGCTTTTTGGCTGCCTCATGCGCCCGCACCACGCCGGCAACCGAACATTCGTCGGTAATGGCCAGAGCGCTATAGCCGAGCGCATGGGCGCGCTCGACCAGCTCTTCGGCGTGCGAAGCGCCGCGCTGAAAGCTGAAGTTGCTCAGCGCGTGCAGCTCGGCATAGTCGGGAAGCTGGCGTGGCATGTTCGCTTGCTCAGGCAAAAAATCCGTGCAGGTACCAGGCGCGCGGCTGCCCGTGTACCGCTTGCTGCGCAGCCACGGGCAAACGCTCGCTGTAAATCCACAGCAGGCCCGCCTGCAGGCTGCGGTAAATGAAGTAATCACGGATCGCCGGGGGCTTGCCACGTTCGCCCTCACCCGCCCCATCGCCAGGCATCAGCCAGCCGGTGGCTTCCAGACGCTGCGGTCCGGCCAGTCGCACCAGCCGGCCCTGGTACACCGGGCTGTTGCCTACGCACGCCAGCTTGAGCGGCTCGGGCAGCAACCAGGTCGGGTACAGGGCTTCTATTTTGATCTCATTTTTTAGATCATTCAGGCCTCTAGCTCTTTCAGGACATGCACTAGCAGCTATTGATTTAATAGCACTTTGGGCGCTGATCCAGCGCTGCATCTGCTCGGGCCTGTGGTCTGCACATGGCTGCCAGGCTTGCACCTGGGTCGGGCCCAGCCTGGCGCTCAAGCGCTCGATCAGCTGCAGCGCGCTGTCGCCTTGCTGGCGCGCCTGCATCAACAGGCTGCCGGTGGCGGCTGCCGAATCGGTCAGCTTTTCAGTCTCCAGCGATTGCAGGCTTAAAGCAGTGACAGGCGCTGGCAAACGCTGCTGCGCCAGGTGTTCGGCAACGAGGCGCGCGACATGGCGCAAATCCTGCGCGGGCTGGGCCGTGCGGATGAGCAGCTCGCCCGTGGGCGGAACATCGCGGCGCGGGTCGAAGTGCCAGACCAGTTTGAGGGCGCAAAGCCCGCTCTGGCGGCCGAGCAGCAATGCCTGCAAATGCACCAGCAAGCGCAGGGCGCCTGCCATCAGCGCTGGCGCATGGGTCACCAGCGCATCGAGTTCCAGTTTTTCATCAAAAGACTGGGGCAGCGCCAGCCATTCATAGACGTCTGGCGCGTGCCCCCGGGCGCGGTCAAGTGCCTGCAGCAGCGGCGCGCCAAAGCGCCGGGCCACGCCCCCTCGCGGCAGGCGCAGCAAGTCGTCCCAGCTGCGGCAACCCACCCGCTCCAGCACGGCCAGGTGCGGCCGGGCGGCCGTAAGCGTGTCCATGGGCAAGTCGGCCACCCGTTTGCAGGCGGCCCCGGGTTGGCAACGCAACTGACGCAAGCGCCCAAGCGCTATTAACGATGTAGCGCCTTGTGCCCGTTCCATATGGGCTGGCACTTTGTTTTGTTCAAAAAATTGATCCGCCAGTTGCGCCAGGCGCTGCGCCAGCCGGCTCAAGCCGCCAAACAGGCGAAGGCTGCCTGAGACTTCCATCAACACGGTTTCGTCGACCAGCACCACGCGCGGGGTAAAGCCCAGCGCCATGCAGCCCAACGCCCGCTGCGCCGCCGCCTCGTCGATCAGCGCAGGCGCAGCGTCACAGGTGATGCGGGCTTGCAGTGCGATCCAGCGCATGGGAACTCCGCAGTGAAGGATGCGGCGCAGGAACGGCCGGCGCGAGTTCTTCCCAGCGGCGGCGCGCCCGCTCCCGGCTGGCTGCCAGCAGGAGCGCCAATCGGGCGGGCCGCGTCGCCAGCAGCACCGGCGAAGCCAGCGGCGGGCCTCGGCGTTTGAGCACATGCACCCATAGATTGCCCTGCTCACTCATCGCGCCATCGAGCAGCAGGCGTAGCGGCGCAGGCGATGACTCGTGCTGCGCCCGCAAGGGGCGAAACACAAACAGCAGCTTGTTGTGCGCGTGGGCGGCGATTTGCAGACGGCGCAAATGGGCGCTACGGGCCTCTGGCAGCCAGGCCAGCACGCTGGCAACGTCGGCGCATTGCAGGGCCTCGCGCGTGGCCCAGAGCAGCGCCGGCCCCCTGCCTTGTTCATTTGCCTGCACGCACAGCAGGCGCTGCATGTTGAGCTGACGCGCCCCCAGCGCCGGGCCAAATGGCCAATACGGCGCGCCCACCAGCACCATGAACTGGCCAGGCGCAACCAGCTGCATGCCGGCCAGCGCAGGCGCCAGCAAGCCCCATTCGTGCAGGCCCGGCTGCGGCTGCAGCAGCTCAACCAGCGCGCCCTGGGGCCAGCCGCCACCGGGCAACACCTGGTTGAGCGCGGCGTAACCGGTATCCACGCCAGGCAGGCTTGCGCTGCCCAGCTCACCGGCGCGCCATACGTGGGCGAAATCCGGCAAGGCAAGTTTCATGGAGGTTGGTGAAAGCATGGGAAAGCTCAAATCAGGTCAAATAACAAGGGGTATCCACTTAGCTCCAGCAGCTACCATTAACTGATTAAAAACACAGTATATGAGTATTGCGTCGTTGGGACCAGAAAGTTCAATTCTTGGACACAACATCGCCGTAGGTCACCGGGGCGGCGGTGACCACTGCTTGCTGTCGTAGACGGTAAAACAACATGCCTCGCGAGCTGTTCGTCCTGGAATTCTGGGCATACACCATGACTCGGTCCAGCCCGGGCATTTGGATGCCTACCTTGATGAATTCGTGTTCCGCTTCAACCGCCGCCGATGCCACCCGACGCACTCCGTCATGGACGCATGGGGAGCCGAGCATGACCGTGCCCAGTTCACCCAGCGACCGGTAGGCCCGAGCCATCGGAGTACACCTGCGCTCCAGGCTCGGGCCGAAAAACTAGAACTGGCCACCACGATCCGGCGCGTGCTGTGCTGGCCCAATCCGCAAAATAATTCCTGAGCTGGTAACAGGCAGCGCCTGCGACCAGAGCCGGTCGCAGGCACTGAATTGCTTACTTGCTTATTTTTTTGGTTTGGCAACCTCATGCCCAATGACGCCGCCGACCGCGGCGCCGCCGACAGTCCCCAGCGCGTCGCCACCGGTCAGCACCGAGCCGCCCACACAACACCCTGCGCCAATTTGAAAATTGGCATTATTTCGATTCTATGGATCGCGATAGTTCGAGAATATTACGATTCGTTGCGATCTTGCGGCAATTCCGCTGAAATGCATTGCGCTGAAATGCTGCTTTGCATCCATCCATTCCCATGGCCCAGCCGGCATGAACAGGCCGACAACGCGAATTCTGCATCGCGACGCAGCCTGAATGTACCGAATCGCGCCAAAGGTCTGGTGGTCGACAACGCATTGGGGGTCAGCTTGATGGCCGGCGAGCTGCGCGGAAAATGAAAAAAGCACCAGGCTTGGTAGCTCGGTGCCTTGGTCGTCGGCGCTTCATCTCAGCGCATGCGCGCCTGCCGCGCTATCAGCGTCAGCGCGATCAGACCGATCACGACAAAGCTCAGAAAGGACCAGTTGGCAATCGAACCGCCCAGAAAAGTCCAGTCCACCTTGGAGCAGTCACCGCTGCCCTTGAAAAGCATGGGGATCACGCGCCTGAGCGGAAAGGTTTCTATCATTCCGTAAAAGTCCCGGCCGCATGTCGCAAATTCAGGCGGATACCACTGCAGCCAGCTCTGGCGGATGGCCACAAACGCGCCAGATCCCGCCAGCAACACCACCAAGCCAGAGCCCGTGAGCAACAGCCCTTTTTTGTTCGTGGCAGCCGTGATGCCTGCAACGATGGCGATCAGCGACAGCACATAGCGTTGCACGATGCACATGGGGCAAGGCTCCAGCCCCACCGCATGCTGCAAATACAGGCCAAAAACCAGCATGGCCACACAGCCCAGAGACACCAGCGCCAGCATGCGCCGTGGCATCACGTCAAAAAAATCAAACAACATCTTCAACCTTTAAACGGAATGAACCGGACGCACCCGGTCAGGATGCTCGTTCAATTTTCAACAAAAACGCGGGCTTTGCGCGCTGTCAACACCAGCGTTTCGCCCTCCCTCAGCCCCATGTCCCTGAACTGCTGCGCAGCCATTTGCACCTCAATCAAGGAATCGGCAGACAGATTGTCCGTCTGTTTGTGGGCTTCCACGGGAATAAGTTCCAGCCGGGCAATCGGCCCGATGACCCGCGCCCGCGTCAGCTGCGCCACAATGACCTGCGCACCCGGTGCATAGCGCTGCACGCCCAGATCGTGCGGCCG
>MERZ01000236.1:0-953 GCA_001770785.1 Burkholderiales bacterium RIFCSPHIGHO2_12_FULL_61_11 | reverse complement strand
CGCCTTCATGGGCGCGGCCATGAAACAGGTTCACATCACCCAGGAAACCGTAAACAAACGGGCTGGCCGGATGGTCCCACACCTCTTGCGGCGAGCCAATCTGCTCGATCTTGCCGGCGTTCATCAGCACCACACGGTCGGCCACTTCCAGCGCTTCTTCCTGGTCGTGCGTCACGAAAATGCTGGTGACATGCAGGTCGTCGTGCAGTCGGCGCAGCCAGCGGCGCAATTCCTTGCGCACCTTGGCATCGAGCGCGCCAAAGGGTTCATCGAGCAGAAGCACCTTGGGCTCCACTGCCAGCGCCCGGGCCAGCGCAATGCGCTGGCGCTGGCCGCCGGAAAGCTGTGACGGGAAACGGTCGGCCAGCCAGTCGAGCTGCACCAGGTTGAGCAGCGAGTGCACTTTCTCCTTGATATGAGCATCGCTGGGGCGCTGGCCGCGTGGCTTGACGCGCAGGCCAAAGGCCACGTTTTCAAACACCGTCATGTGGCGAAACAGCGCGTAGTGCTGAAACACAAAACCGACCTGCCGCTCGCGCACATGCACGTCGGTGGTATCTTCACCGCTGAACAAGATACTGCCATGATCCGGCGTTTCCAGCCCGGCAATGATGCGCAGCAGCGTGGTCTTGCCGCAGCCAGACGGCCCGAGCAAGGCAACCAGCTCGCCCGATTCAATGTCCAGGCTCACGTCACCCAGCGCCTGGAAATTGCCAAAATGTTTGCTGACGTTGCGAATTTCGATACCCATGATGTTTTCCTTTAGCGGGCGGCAGCGGCGCCGACAACCGGCGCCTGCGGGCCCTCAGGCGGCATGGCCGCCGCGGCTTTCATTTCAGCCTCCTGGCGCCATTCGGCCACCGACTTGATGGCCAGTGTGACCAGCGCCAAAATGGCCAGCAGCGAGGCCACAGCAAACGCGGCCACCGACTGATATTCGTTGTATAAAATTT
>MERZ01000235.1:706-1136 GCA_001770785.1 Burkholderiales bacterium RIFCSPHIGHO2_12_FULL_61_11 | reverse complement strand
CGACATAGGCGTTCTGTATCTCGCGTGTGGCAAACGCGAACGAGGGTGTGAGCCATTCCACGATGGCGACTTGCGCGGGGTTCATTCCGGCATAGGTACTGCCTGCCGGGAGTTCCGAGATATGCCCGATGACATTGGGCGTGAAGAACTTGTTTCCGGCAAGGCCATGAAGCTTGAGGAATGCTTCGGACAGCCGCGCGATGGTGGCTTGGTGGCGGTTTTTTGGCAGTACGCCTTCGGTGATGATGAGGTTTAAGGGCATGTTTACTCCTGGGATTGGGCTTGTTCGTGCGAAATAGCCGCACACCCGGACTGTGCCGATGCGTGCGGTTTTCGGAAACTGCTTGTCAGACACAGTGCTTGTGCAGAAAATGCACAAGCATGAAAGACCTCAACCTGGATGACTTCGCCTTGTTTGCGCAAATTGCCG
>MERZ01000235.1:0-672 GCA_001770785.1 Burkholderiales bacterium RIFCSPHIGHO2_12_FULL_61_11 | reverse complement strand
CAATGTCGCTGCGAGCCACGTCTCGCGTGCCATGGCCCGGATCGAGGCCGCCTGTGGCCTGCGCCTGGCCCACCGCACGACGCACAGCTTGTCGCTGACGGAAGAGGGCGAGATATTTCTGGAGCATGCGCGGCGAATCCTGGGCGAATACGCGCAGCTGCAAGACGGAATTGGCGGGCGCTCGCTGCACATTGGCGGCACGGTGCGCATCAGCGTCAGCCAGTTGCTGGCTGAATATGTGCTGATTCCCCAATTGCACCTTCTCAGCGCCCAGCACCCGGGGCTGACGGTTCAATTGCAGGTGGAAGACCGGGTGGTGGACATGGCCGACGAGTCCATCGATATTGCAATCCGGGCTGGTGTAGACCCAGCGCAGGCCTCCGTGGCGCGGCCGCTGGGGTGCCATGGTCGTGCGCTTTATGCATCACCCGGGTATTTGCGGGAGCATGGCACGCCCCTGTCGGTGTCGGATCTGGCGGCCCACCGGCTGATCTCCAATGCCGCCACCCCGTCGCACAACCAGTGGGGCTTCCGGGTGAATGGTGAGCACACCACGCTGAGCGTGAAGGGCCACGTGCAGGTCAACAGCAGCGCTTCGGTGATCTCCCTGGCGTTGAGCGGCGCAGGCATCGCACGCATGAACGACGTGGTGGGGCAGGCGCTGGTGGAGCA
>MERZ01000234.1 GCA_001770785.1 Burkholderiales bacterium RIFCSPHIGHO2_12_FULL_61_11 | reverse complement strand
TGGTTGTGGCATTGTGGCAGAACCGGACCATGGTGGCCACCGGAAACCGTAGCATCTGGGCGGTGGGGCAGCTCCAGATGCAGGCCGTCATCGGCATGAAGTACCACTGCTGGAAGGCCTGCCCAAAGCGGTGCTCCCGCAGGAAGTCGCCCAGCGTCTGCGCCAGTTCCTGGTCGCTGCCCTCGCGCGCCAGGCGGGTGGTCAGCGCATTGAAGCGCACGATGTCTTTGAGCATGCCCCAGAACCGGGGACTCACCAGGTTGCGGCGCTGGGCAAACAGGCCGGAGATGGAGCCGCCGCTCCATTCGAGTGGACTCGCTTCGCCATCCTGAGCGGACTGCACCGAGAACGACATGTCGGACTTGGCAGTTGGGACGTCCAGTTCCGCCAGCCGCGCGATCAACTGCGGGTAGGTGCGCTCGTTGAACACCAGAAATCCGGTGTCGACCCCCTGCGTGATCGGTGTGCCCTGCGCATTGGGCAACGTCACATCGACGGTGTTGGTATGGCCGCCGAAATACGCACCGGCTTCGAACAGGGTAATGTCGGCCTGCCCGCGCAGTGCATGCGCTGCACCCAGACCGGAGATACCTGAGCCAATGATGGCAACTTTACGTGACACGGAATGCACTCCTGGTGAATGAATGAAATTGACTGGTTGGTATTTGTATTTACCTAACTGTATAATTTGTGACTGATTAGTTCACGTTTGAACTTTAAAGACTACAATTCAATCATGGTTACTCTCGCTACACCGAAGACCTCCTTCCGTTCACAGATGCTGCTGGCCCGCGAGCAGGCCATCATCCAGACCGTCAACCGGTTGCTGGCTGAAAAAGGATTTGAGGCCATGACCGTGGACCAGGTGGCAGAAGAAGTGGGCATTGCAAAGGCCAGCCTGTACAAACACTTCGCCAGCAAGGAAGACCTGGCCGCCGCGGCCATGGCCCACCTGATGGCACAGGCGCAGGCATTTCTGGATGGTCTGGCGCCGGACCTGAGCGCCATCGACAAACTGCGGACCACGGTGGAATGGACGATGCGTCTCAAGCTGGACGGGAGCATGCCCACGCTGCCGAGCCAAAACTCCAGCCTGCGTGCGGCACTGATGGTGCACAAGGCCTACATGGACGGGTTGATGGATGTGAGCGACCGACTCGGTGCCTGGATTGAAGAGGCACAAGCGCAGGGCGCACTCAATCCGCAGATTCCCGCCATTGCCGTGCTGTACACCCTGT
>MERZ01000233.1:752-1230 GCA_001770785.1 Burkholderiales bacterium RIFCSPHIGHO2_12_FULL_61_11 | reverse complement strand
GAAACTCAAATCGCTGCTTGAGGAAGTCCTTGGCCTCGGGCAGCGATTTGAGTTTCTCGTAGGGCGTCATCATGTTTTTTAGCAGATAGCGTTTGCGTATCTTTCCCTTGGGGTCGGTGAGCGTTTCGGCGAAGAAACAGGGGCGATGGAAGTTCACGTAGGGGTTGAGCAAGTCCTGGCAGAAGGTGTTGACCTGGGCGGCGAAGCGCTGCGGGATATGCTCGTAGCCGAAATGTTTGCGCACGATGGCCCCGTTCTTGGTTTCGGCCAAACCGTTGTCGTTGCTATGCCTGGGGCGCGACCTGGTGAACTCGATCCTGAGCTTATCGAGTAGCTTGGCCACTTTGTAGTTGATGTACTCCGAGCCGTTGTCGGCATGGAAGCCCAGGACCGCGAAGGGAAAGCCTGCAAGGATCTGGCGCAGCACGGGCAGCAGGAAGGCCTCAGACAGCTGCTCGCAGGTGGCCACGACCTCGTA
>MERZ01000233.1:0-642 GCA_001770785.1 Burkholderiales bacterium RIFCSPHIGHO2_12_FULL_61_11 | reverse complement strand
GCGCGCGCCGCTGCCCGATGGGGACGGCGTAGCCGCGGGTCTTGGTCCAGTGGGCTCGGGTCACCTGGTAGCCGGCTTGGTGACGCAGGTTATACAGGTGAGCCACGGAGAGCGTGGCGAGCCGCACATAGCGGGCATCGCCATAAACGGCATAGGCGCGCTGCATCAAACACTTGGTGGCGGGGCCAGACAGGGTGTTATGCAACGCATCGGTTTGCGCGAGCAGCTTCACGTCAGCGGCGGTGAATTTGCGCGCAAAGCCCGCTGCCGGGGCGCGATAGCGCTTGGCCAGCGGCTCACCCTTGAGATGCCGACCCAAGAGCCGCTTGAGCTGCGCTCGCGAGTAGTCGGTGATGCGTGCCAGATAACGCATCAGAACACCCTTGTCGGCCCGAACAAGCCGGCGGTAAGCAAACCGTCCAAGCACTGCGGCGATGAAGCCGTAGCGCTCGACATCGTTGCGGATGGGCTGGAATTTGACTTCAAGAGTCCCCTCCAAAAAAGCGCGCAATTGCGCTACCGTCTTGAGCTGAGTTTCGTTCATATCGATCACCATGTCGTGGATGATCGACCCAAAATTCATGCTTCAGGCTCATACCCCGTTGGAAATACGGGCTCCCGTTCAGGCTCATACCATATTGG
>MERZ01000232.1:5266-6158 GCA_001770785.1 Burkholderiales bacterium RIFCSPHIGHO2_12_FULL_61_11 | reverse complement strand
CGGGTTTGATGCACGCCAGCACTGGCCCGACATCGTTTAACCAGACACGGCCCACCAGAGTTGCTGTGGCGGCATCAACTGGAAGACAAATCGAGCTCGACAGGCGATCAAACATAGCGGACACACTTTCAAAAAAACGTTCATGACCAGGACCATTCGACGCAGCGGCCTGGAAGCGTGTCGAAGTCTAACCCGCGCAGGCCGGGCGAATGGCTGCGGGTAAGCCGCTCTCAAATTCAAAGGTCCGTTCCCGATCGCCGATCGATCGTCCGCAGCCATGGGCGGCCGGGGCGTATCGGAGGCCACACAACTAAAGATGCTTGGTGAACTAATGCTACCATTCGCTGAAACTGGTTTCAGCTCGGCCCTAAATCCGTGCCAAATTTCAGATGAGCACAAAAAAACTTCCGCGATCCATCCCAATCAACCCGGCTTCGGCACGCGCCACAATTGCGGATGTCGCACGCGCCGCAAGTGTCTCCAAGGCAACGGTTTCCAGATTTCTGAACCATCGCGACAAACTGCTCACCAAGGAAATTGCCACGCGAGTGGAAGTAGCCATTGCTGCCCTTTCTTACAGCCCCAGCCCCATGGCGCAGGCACTTAAACGTGGCCGCTCACGGCTGATTGGACTGGTGGTGGCCGATGTGACCAATCCATTTTCTGTGGCGGTTCTGCGTGGTGCAGAAAAGGCTTGCCAGGAAGCCGGCTACCTGCTCATGCTTTTTAACCTGGGTAATGACAGCGGCCGTGAACGTGAAGCCATTGAAGCGCTCACTGCCTACCAGGTAGAAGGCTTCATTCTGAACACCCTTGGACATGATGCCGGTGCCGCCGCCGATGCCGCTCGCCACGGAAAACCAGTGGTTTTGGTAGACCGGCGTCATCATGA
>MERZ01000232.1:0-5237 GCA_001770785.1 Burkholderiales bacterium RIFCSPHIGHO2_12_FULL_61_11 | reverse complement strand
TGTGTCAGAACCGGTCACGGACGTGAGTTCTCGTGAAGAGAGAGAAGCTGCTTTTCGCGGATTTGTCAGCGAGTTCTCGCAGAGCGTCGCCGGCCTGCAAGGCCGTACGTTCGAAAGCACAGGGGACGGGGGGCAAGCGATGGACAACGCTTTGCGCGACCTGCGTAAGCGCGCTGGCCAGCGCCTGTCCGGCGTGCTCACCAGCAACGCTGTCGTGACTTTACGAGTGGTGGCATCCATGGCGCGTCTTGGCTTGCGTCTGGGCCCCGATGTTGGTCTGGTCGGCTTTGATGACACCGAGTGGTCGCCCTATGTTGGCCCAGGGCTGAGCACTATCGCCCAGCCGACCGACGATTTGGGGCGCATCGCAGCGGGCTGCCTTATTGAGCGTCTAAAGGGTCTGGAATTGCCACCGCGCCAGATCTTGTTGTCCGGCCGTCTGGTGACGCGCGGTTCATCCCAGACCGCGGTCATCTGATGGGCCCAAGGGTTTTCCATGATTACAACCCTTCGCTCAATTTCTATAATTCGCTGAAACCGGTTTCAGTTCCTATCTCAATGACGACCTTTTCAGTCCCCACTACAAAAGGCTTTAAGCCCTAAATAGCCCTCATTTCGTTGTTGCACACTCATGAATTACGTATTTCAATTTGGAGATGTTTTTGCGGCGTGGCCACTGCTGGTCAAAGGCACGCTCAGCACCATCGAACTTTCCATGCTGGCCATGTTGATAGGCCTGATGGTTGCCATCGGGTGCGCCTGGGGTAAGACTGCCGGACCGAGACCGCTACGCTGGTTCATCAATGCATACATCGAACTGATCCGCAACACGCCTTTTCTGGTGCAGCTTTTCTTTTTCTTTTTTGCACTGCCCGCATTGGGCTTGCGCTGGTCGGCTCACACCGCCGCCCTCACGGCCATGGTGGTCAATCTGGGCGCCTATGCCACCGAGATCATCCGCGCCGGTATTGAGTCCATTCCCAAAGGTCAGATTGAAGCCGGGTTGGCGCTCAATCTCAAGCGCCGCAAGATATTTCAATATGTGATCTTGAAACCAGCCCTGCGCACTGTCTATCCAGCGCTGACCAGCCAATTCATTTTGCTCATGCTCAGCTCAAGTGTGGTGTCGGCCATTTCGGCGGACGACCTTACCTCGGTTGCGGCCAACCTACAGTCGCAAACCTTTCGAAGTTTCGAGATTTACATCGTCGTCGCAGTGATCTACCTGGTGTTGGCCTTGTCATTTTCAGCGCTGTTTCGTGTGATCTACCGACTTGCCCTTCACTACCCGGATCGCCGCTAATGCGTACTTTTGGCTTTTCCGAATTCCTGTTCATACTTGAGGCAGCCAAGTGGACCGTCGCACTCTCCATGATTGCCTTCATCGGCGGCGCGATCGGCGGACTGATCATTGCGCTGAGCCGTACTTCCGGCAAGCCCGTGCTACAAGCCCTCTCGGGCGGTTTCATTCAGATTTTCCAGGGCACGCCGTTATTGCTGCAGCTATTTTTGGTTTTTTTCGGTGCACCGGTGGCAGGTTTTGAAATCAATCCCTGGGTGGCTGCGGGCGTGGCGCTGATACTCAATAGCAGCGCTTTTCTCGGCGAAATCTGGCGCGGCTGCATCCAGGCCATACCGGCCGGGCAGTGGGAAGCCGCACAGGCGCTCAACCTGCCTTACCTGGCGCGTATGCGCCATGTGATCTTGCCGCAGGCTTTCAAAATAGCGCTGGCACCCACGGTCGGCTACATGGTGCAGATCATCAAAGGGACCTCACTGGCCGCCATCATCGGGTTTGCCGAGGTCACGAGGTCCGGGCAGATCATTAACAACGCCACCTTCCAGCCACTGATCGTCTTCAGCGCAGTGGCGGCGATTTATTTTGTGCTGTGCTGGCCACTGTCTTTATTGGCCGCTCGTATGGAGCGTCGACAAGCGGCAGCGTTGGCGCGCTGATCACCTCCTTTTTTCTCAACCTGTAATTTTCACTTCAACTCACGGAGATTTACCTATGTTCAAGCATCTGCAACGCCGCGTATTCACAACTACCGCGCTGGCATTGGGCCTGGCCGCTACCCTGTCTGCCTGGGCACCTTCCGCCACGGCCCAGACGGTCGCCGACATCAAGAAAAAGGGTGAACTAACCATTGGCATGCTGGTGGATTTTCCACCCTACGGGACCATGAACAGCAGCAATCAGCCTGATGGCTATGATGCCGACGTCGCGCGTCTGCTGGCCAAGGACCTCGGCGTCAAGCTCAATTTGATGCCCGTAACAGGCCCCAACCGCATACCCTTCCTGCTAACCAATAAGGTCGACCTGTTGGTCGCTTCGTTGGCGATCACGCCCGAGCGTGCCAAGCAGGTCCAGTTCTCCAAACCTTATGCGGCGGCCAGCATTGTGTTGTACGGTGACAGGAAAGCCAGCATCAAAGCAGCTGCCGACCTCAAAGGCAAGCGCGTTGGCGTAGCCCGTGCCAGCACACAAGACGTGGCACTGACCGCCGTGGCTCCCGAAGGCACCGAGATTCGCCGCTTTGACGATGACGCTTCGGCCATGCAAGCCTTGATGTCGGGCCAGGTGGACGCCATTGGTTGCTCGACAACGGTGGCGGCGCAAATCGATAAACGTGCACCTGCCAACGCCTTTGAAAACAAGTTCCTGCTCCGCCAACAGGTCATGGGGATCGTCATGCGTCCCGGCCAAGCTGAAATCCTGAAAACAGTGAACGACTTCGTGGATCGGAACACAAGCAACGGCGAGCTCAACAAGCTCTATCGCAAGTGGCTGGAAACCGACCTGCCAAAAATGCAATAAGCCCGACTTTCTTGTTTTCACCGGTGTTTTCATGACAGACGCAATGCAATCCCCCAACCCATCCGCCCATGGGAGCGCGCCCATCATCCGCATCGAAGCGGTGGACAAATGGTTTGGCAAATTTCAGGTACTGACCAACATTGATCTGAATGTTCGGGCTGGCGAGCGCATTGTGGTCTGCGGCCCATCGGGGTCAGGCAAGTCGACACTAATTCGCTGCATCAACCACCTGGAGACGGTACAAAAGGGCCGTATTGTGGTCAATGGCATCGACCTGACGGCGGGTGGTCGCAATGTGGAGTCGGTGCGCGAGGAAGTGGGTATGGTGTTCCAGCAATTCAACTTGTTTCCGCACCTGACCATTTTGCAGAACTGCACATTGGCACCCATTCACTCCCGCGGATTGAGCCAAGCCGAGGCGGAGAGCATCGCGATGAAGTACCTGAATCGCGTGCGGATTCCTGAGCAGGCCAGCAAATACCCCAGCCAGCTCTCGGGTGGCCAGCAGCAACGCGTTGCCATTGCACGCGCCCTGTGCATGACGCCAAAGATCATGCTTTTTGACGAGCCCACCTCGGCGCTCGATCCGGAGATGGTCAAGGAGGTGCTTGACACCATGATCAGCCTGGCAGACGACGGCATGACCATGCTGTGTGTCACGCATGAGATGGGTTTTGCCCGCAGCGTGGCCGATCGTGTGATTTTCATGGCGGACGGAAAAATCATTGAACAAGCACCACCACAAGAGTTCTTTAGCAACCCGCAACATGAGACGACCCGCAATTTCCTGGGGCAAATTCTGAACTCTCAGCATGCGCACTGACGTTTTCTCACCCACAACGTCATCTGCCTGTTCTGCACAGCCTGACTGCATTCAGATGGTCACACCGGTGCTGATTTCCTTGTCTGCCTTTGGCGCGGCCGAGGTCCGCCGCCACGGACAACTGTGGTTCACGCAACTCTCGCTTCAAGCGGGCGCTGATGGTGTTGAAGTGCGCAGCGAACTACTGGTGGATGGCGAAAGCGAACTCGCAGCCATTGCCCAGGTGGTGCGTGCCCTTGGTAAAGATCTGGTTTACTCCAGTGCGGACTATCTCTGGGCCCCAGACGGCACGCTCGACGTGCCCGCGCTGGAGCGCGCGTTGCTTGCCGCCCAGACTTTGCTTGCACCAAAAATAAAAATGTCGATCGGTGGTTTTGGCCCTGGCTCGCACAGCACGCTTCTCACCCTGCAAGGCCGCTTAAAGGAAAGCAAAGTTGAGTTGGTCATTGAGAACGATCAGACTCCGATGGCTGGCACGCTGGCTGCCATGCAGGATTTTTTCAGCGCTGCTTCGGCCCAAGGGCTGGTTCTGGGCATGACCTTTGACATGGGCAACTGGCATTGGAGTGGCGAGTGCCCACTGCAGGCTGCCGCTGTGCTGGCGCCACAGGTGCGTTATGTGCACTGCAAAGGCGTTCAGCGCCAGACACAGCGTTGGGTGGCCGTGCCCCTGGCTGAATCCAGCTCACCTTGGCGTGCCATCCTGCGAGCTTTGCCCACCGGCGTACCTTGGGCCATTGAGTACCCGCTGACAGGTGACGACCTGGTGGCCGTCACGCGACAGGAAATCGACCACCTTCGCGCGGTCGCCGCCAGCTTGGCAAAGCCCACTTTAGGCATTCATTAAACAGAAGTGCGCTGCAATATGACGAATACTTTGGACGTTATTACCTTTGGCGAGGCCATGATGCTGCTGGTGGCCGACCGGCCCGGTCCGTTGGAACTGGCACAGGCTTTCTACAAGCGCACTGCGGGGGCTGAAACCAATGTGGCTATTGGTCTGGCGCGACTGGGCCTCAAGGTCGGTTGGGCGAGCCGCTTGGGGACGGACTCCATGGGCCGCTATTTGCTCGCTGCAATGACACATGAAGGAATCGATTGCTCGCATGTGGTGTGTGATGCATCGCAACCAACTGGCTTTCAATTCAAGGGCTGCGTCACGGACGGCAGTGACCCGCCCGTCGAATATCACCGCAAAGGGTCCGCTGCAAGTCATATGGGTGTGGCAGACATTGATGAAGCCTGGCTGCTTGGCGCAAGACACCTTCACGCCACCGGTGTGTTTGCCGCCGTATCGGAGACGACCTTGCCCGCCGCCGCCAAAACCATGGATCTGATGCGCGCGGCTGGGCGCAGCGTGTCATTCGATCCCAACCTGCGGCCCACCCTGTGGGCGACACCGGAGTTGATGCGTAGCGCCATCAATGACCTGGCCACACGGGCTGACTGGGTATTACCCGGTCTGGAGGAAGGTCGCTTTTTGACCGGCAAGGACACGCCAGAAAGCATTGCCACCTTTTATCGTCAACGCGGCGCCAAGCTGGCGGTCGTCAAACTTGGGCGCGAAGGCGCCTATTTTGATAGCGATAGCGCAAC
>MERZ01000231.1 GCA_001770785.1 Burkholderiales bacterium RIFCSPHIGHO2_12_FULL_61_11 | reverse complement strand
GGTTCTTCGGCCACCCCGAGGTGTACATCATGATCCTGCCGGCTTTTGGCATCATCAGCCAGATCGTGCCGACCTTCGCGCGCAAAAAGCTGTTTGGCTACGCTTCCATGGTGTATGCCACCGCGTCAATTGCCATCTTGTCCTTCGTCGTCTGGGCGCACCACATGTTTGCCACCGGCATGCCGGTGACCGGCCAGTTGTTCTTCATGTACTCGACCATGCTGGTCGCTGTTCCCACGGCCGTGAAAGTTTTCAACTGGGTCGCCACCATGTGGCGCGGCTCCATGACGTTTGAAACACCCATGCTGTTTGCGGTCGGGTTTATCTTCGTGTTCACGATGGGCGGGTTCACCGGATTGATACTGGCCGTGGCCCCGATCGACCTGCAGGTTCAGGACACCTACTATGTGGTGGCGCACTTCCACTATGTGCTGGTGGCAGGCTCCCTGTTTGCGATGTTTGCCGGGTTTTACTTTTGGTCGCCCAAGTGGACCGGCGTGATGTACAGCGAATTGCACGGGAAGATTCACTTCTGGTGGAGCATCATTGCTTTCAACGTGACATTTTTCCCGATGCACTTTCTTGGTTTGGCCGGCATGCCCCGTCGTTATGCCGACTACCCGATGCAGTTCGCCGACTTCAACGCCATTGCCAGCGTGGGCGCCTTTGCCTTTGGTTTGGCCCAGGTCTATTTCTTCCTTTTCATCGTGCTGCCGGTCATGAGGCGAAAGGGCGCAAAGGCGCCGCAAAAAACATGGGAAGGAGCCGAAGGCCTGGAATGGCAAGTGCCATCACCGGCACCTTTCCACACCTTTGAAACCCCACCCCGGCTGGACGCCACGGCAACCCGCGTGATTGGCTGAGTACACCATGTCACCTGAGCAAAAGAAGAGCAACCTGCGGCTGGCGCTGATACTGGCGTCGGTGGCGCTGGTGTTTTTTGTCGGCTTCATGGTCAAGATGGCTCTTCTGGGCCCCTGAGCCGGATAGCCAGCACAAATAGCTCAAAACTGTACAACTCTGATGCTCAAGCGCGAAAATTTCAAGATGGTGGGAAAGCTGGGCGTGATCGTGCTTGGCATGTTCGCCTTCGGCTATGCGCTAGTGCCCATTTACAAGGCCATTTGCGAGATCACCGGTATCAATGTGCTGGCCGTGTCCGAGCAGCAATTCTCCGCCGGCAAGCCCAAACTGCCTGCCAACACGCAAGTGGACCTGACACGCTCCATCACGGTCGAAT
>MERZ01000230.1 GCA_001770785.1 Burkholderiales bacterium RIFCSPHIGHO2_12_FULL_61_11 | reverse complement strand
GGTAGGGCAGCATGGAGCAGGCGTAATATTTCTTGCGGCTGGCGTCTTCGCTCACGCGGTAGGCGTCGATGGCGTCCCAGTGGGTTTGAGCGCTGCGCTCTACGTCGGTAGGGTTGTATTTGTCTTGCATGAAAAAGCCGTAAAAAACGGAAAGCAGCCGAAAGAGCGGGCCAGGCAGCCAACGGCTGCGAACGTTTGATTTTAGATGCTGGGCGCGCCGTCCTGGTTAGCGGCCAGGCGCGGGGGCCGCAGCAGCGGCCGCTGCGGATTCGGCGACAAAGCCGATCCGGTTCAAGCCAGCTTTTTGCACCACGCCCATCAGTTCAACCACTTGGCCATAAGGCACGGCCTGGTCCGCGCGCAACTGCACTTCAGTGTCAGGGTTCTGGCCAGCGGTTTGCGTTAACTGGCTTGACAGTTCGTCGCGGCTCAATGGCTTGTCATTCAGAAAAGCCTGACCCGATTTTTCAAGCACCAGTGTGACAAACCGGGGAACATCGACCGACTTGGCCGCATCGGTTTTGGGAAGATCGAGCCGGATGGCGCTGGCCAGCAAGGGCGCCGTGATGATGAAAATAACCACCAGCACCAGCATCACATCCACCAGCGGCGTCACGTTGATGTCGCTCATGGGCTGCGCGCCCAGCGTGCGTTCGAGTCGGCCAAAACTCATCGCGATTCGTCCCGCGTGGAGGCGGGAGCCGCCAGATTTTCCGACGGGCCGCCCCCAGGGAAATCAGCCCCCTCGGGGGGCAGCAAAGGACGCGAAGCGACAGGCGTGGGGGCCACCGAACGCCGCGCCGGGCCGCCCCAAGCAAGTTCAGCCCCCTCGGGGGGCAGCAAAGGACGCGAAGCGACAAGCGTGGGGGCCAATAGCTCGCGCAAATCGAGCGCAAAGCCTTCCAGGTCGGCTTCGATGCGGCCAATGGTGCGGCCAAACACGTTATAGGCCAGCACGGCGGGAATTGCCACCGCCAGCCCGGCGGCCGTCATGATGAGTGCTTCGCCAACCGGCCCTGATACCTTGTCAATCGTGACCTGACCGGCGGTCGCCATGCCGATCAGCGCATGGTAAATGCCCCAGACCGTTCCCAGCAGGCCGACAAAAGGCGCGGTGGAGCCAACAGTGGCCAGCAAAACCTGGCCAAACTGCAGCTTGCGCAGGGCGGTGT
>MERZ01000229.1 GCA_001770785.1 Burkholderiales bacterium RIFCSPHIGHO2_12_FULL_61_11 | reverse complement strand
GCGGTGTTTGAAGAGACCGCGCTCAGCGTGAGGATCACCCCCAGCACCGGTCCGATGCATGGTGTCCAGCCGGCTCCGAACGCGAGACCAAGCCCGTACGCCCCCAGTGGGCGGCCACCGGGAATGTGTGCGTGAACGCGCAGGTCCCGCTCCAGCCAGGGGAGTTTCACCAGTCCTGTCATGAACAAGCCGAACAGCACGATGATGGCGCCGCCGATGATGTTTGCCTCATAGCGGTAAGCCAGGAGCAGTTGTCCCAGAGCCGTGGCGCTGGCCCCCAGGGCAATGAACACGGTGGAAAATCCGAGGACGAACAGCGCGCTTAAGGTTAGCTCTGAAAGCCGTGCGTGCCCGCTTGCCGGTTGGGCGACGCCGTTGGCCGAGTGGCCCGCCACATAGGAGAGATAGCCGGGGACCAGCGGCAGCACGCAGGGCGAGAGAAAGGAGACGATTCCCGCCGCAAAGGCCGTCAGGGCGCCGATTGTTGAAATGTCACTCATTCAATAGCTTTCCCATTAGGTTGCAGAAACAACTGGTTTGCCGGATCTGGGTTTATTCATTGTTTCCCCGGCTGGTTTGATTTCGGCGTGGCCAGATAGCCCCGGATCAGATCGATGACCTCCGGGCTGTCCCATTCGGCGAGGCCGATTTTTCTGCCGAGCTCCCGCCCTTGCCGGTCGATGAGAAGGGTGGTCGGCAATCCTGCGGCCCCCATATCCCGGGACGCGCCGCCGCTCGAGTCCAGATAAATTGCCAGCGATTTGACAGCGGACTGGCGGTAGAACTCCTGAACAAGATAAAGACTCTGCTGCCCCTGGTCTATGGAAAGCGCCACCACTTCGAAGTCCGGTCCGCCAAGTTGGGCCTGCAGACGGTCAAGCGTCGGCATTTCCTGGCGGCACGGCGGGCACCAGGTCGCCCAGATGTTGAGCAACACGAACTTGCCACGAAAGTCCTGCAGCGCCATGGCCCGACCGCTTCCGTCGGCGAACCGGATATTCGGCAGAGCGCGCGGCTGCGGATGGATATTGAAGATAAACGCAGCCTTGTTGCTCCCGGAATCGGCCACGGCCGCGCCTGCGGGGACAGGAGTCTGGGCGTCCGTGCTTTTACCCGCGCGATACGCCATCACGATTGAACCAGCGAGCACGGCGACGCCCGTGATCGCCAGCAAAACCTTCGCCCTGCTTCGGACCGGAGCGGGCGCGGGCAACTCTTTTTCTGGAAGACCGGAAGTCATTGACGTAATCTCCTGATTAACGGCAGGATCGTTTTTTCCAGCACTTCGGGAGTTACCGGGCCGATTTGCTTGTATGCGATGCGTCCCTGGCGGTCGATGACGAAAGTTTCGGGCACGCCGTAAACCCCCCAGTCAATTGCGACCCGGCCATTGATGTCGGCGCCGGTCCGCGTGTACGGGTCGCCCAGCTCGTCCAGCCATTTTTTGGCATCCTCGGGCTGGTCCTTGTAGTTCAGGCCGTGGATCGGAACCACGCCTTGCTGCTTTAACGCCATCAGCAGCGGATGCTCGGCGCGGCAGGCCACGCACCAGGACGCGAAGACGTTGACCAGCGACACCTCGCCCTTGAGGTCGGCGCTGGAAAGCCCCAGCGTGCGACCCTTGACCGGCGGCAGGCTGAATTCCGGCACGGGTTTGCCGATCAGCGGCGACGGCACCTCGCGGGGATCCAGAGTGAGGCCGATCGCAAGGAAAACACCCACGACCAACACCACGGCCAGCGGCACAAATGCTGCCAGCCGCCGGCCCGTGCGCGGCGATTCGGAACGGTTGGTGAAAATCTCGTCGCTCATGGACATTCCTGCCGGATGGATGAACTGATTTCGCCGGGCGAGGAAAACACAATGGCTGGCCGGTTGCTTGCGATGACCGTGCCGCTCACTGGCGTTCCTTGATCTTGTCAGCGTAGCGCGCGGCGATCTCGCCCATCTTCTGCATCATTTCGGCGTGCATCTGGAACTCGATTTTTTCGTTGCCGGGTGGCAAGTGGGGTAGTGCCGACCCTGCCGGCATGGGCGCACTTCCCATCATTTTTTGGCACGATTGCATCATGTCCATCATGCCGCCGCCCATCATTCCTCCGTGCATGGGCATATCTGACTTGCCGGGCGCGTTTGGCATCGGCTGTGCCGCCTGACCAGTCTCAGCGGCCATTGCGGCAACGCCCGGACCCGAGAGCGCAACCGCAACAAGAAGTGCTTTCATAACTTTGGACTTCATCTCAATCTCCTGTGTTGACATTGAAAAACGCGGCGAACACGTCCGCCGCCACCGGGTACCGCTTTATCCGTCAGTACATTTTCTGCTTGCCGTCTGACCGGGCGTCGTGCCCTCATCCTTGCTGCCGCCATTCATGGTTTTCATCATCAAAAGCATGGCCACGGGACAGATCAGCGCGACCAGAATGGGCGCGCTGGCCAGGATGAGCGCCTGGGCCGCGGGCAACGTAAAGTACGCCACCGCGAGGGCGACGCCCAGGCCGACAGCTATTTTCAGCATCATTTTTGAATCGCATTTCATGGTTGAATCCTTTGGAAGTTGAGGGGTTGGACTTGGGGAGAATTTCGCGGACACACTTTTGTTGGACATGCATCTTCCAGAATAAATTTCATCTTTTGCGCCCCCTGCAATCCGGACGCATTGTGTGCGGTTACTTGACTTTGGTGACGACATAGCCGCCGCCTTCCTGCACGAACTCGAACGCCATCTTCTGGCCTTCTTTCAGCCTGGCCAGCAACGCCTTGTCCTTGACCTTGAATCCCATCGTCATCGGGGGCCAGTTCAGGCTGTTGACGGGCCCGTGCTCGACCGTGACCACACCGGCTCCGGCATTGAGCTTTTTCACGATACCCTGCGCGGCATGGGCGGTTTGGGCGTTGGCGGCGGCTGGCAGCAGGGACGCCAGCACGAGAGCAGTAATTGCGATTTTTCTCATATCCATCTCCATTTCAAGGTAGTTAAAAACTGGTTAAATGCCCGACCCCATGGGTCGGGCAACGATCACGCGCGGCAACCCGGCGTCTTTCACGCGGCAGCACGGCGGCTCCTCCAGAATGCCCATGGCCGCTTCGTCTCTGTTATTTCTGCTGCCTGGCGCGGCCTGCGCATCAGCAGATACGCCGCCGGGATCACGAACATCGACAGCAGCGGTGCCGTGATCATGCCGCCCACCATGGGCGCGGCAATGCGCTGCATCACTTCCGAGCCGGTGCCGCTGCCCCACATGATCGGAAGCAAGCCCGCCAGAATCACCGCCACCGTCATGGCCTTGGGCCGCACGCGCAGCACGGCGCCTTCGCGAATGGCATCGAGCAAGTCTTCGGCGCTGTTCTTGCCCTGCTCGATGCGCTCGTCCCACGCGCTCTTGAGGTAAAGCAGCATGATCACGCCGAACTCCGCCGACACACCCGCCAGCGCGATGAAGCCGACGGCGCCCGCCACCGACAGGTTGTAGCCCAGCAGGTAAAGCAGCCAGATGCCGCCAATCAGCGCGAAGGGCAGGGCCACCATGATGAGCAGCGCTTCATCGAGGGCGCCAAAGCTCAGGTAGAGCAGCGCAAAGATGATGAGCAGCGTGAAGGGCACCACCACCTTGAGCCTGGCGGTTGCCCGCTCCAGAAACTCGAACTGTCCGGACCACGAGATCGAATAACCCGGTGGCAGCCTGACCTGGCTTGCGACCGCTTGCTGCATGTCATGCACCGCGGAGCGCAAATCGCGGCCGCGAATGTCCACATACACCCAACCCGACAGCCGCGCGTTTTCGCTGCGCAGCATGGGCGGCCCGTCAGTGACGCGGATGTCGGCGACATCCGACAGCACCAGGCGCTGGGCGCGTTCGGTGATGATGGGCAGGCTGCGCAGCTTTTCCAGCGAGTCCCGAATTTCACGCGGATAGCGCAGATTGATCGGAAAGCGTTGCAGACCCTCGACCGTCTCCCCGATATTGGCGCCACCGATGGCCAGCGTGATGACCGACTGTACGTCGGCAATGTTGAGCCCGAAGCGCGCGGCATCGTTGCGGCGGATGGCCACGTCCACGTAGCGCCCGCCGGTCAGGCGCTCGGCCAGGGCGCTGGTGACGCCGGGAACGTCTTTCAGCACGCGCTCAATCTCCGCCGTGGCGCGGTCAATCTCCGCCAGATCGGCACCCGCCACCTTCACCCCCACCGGGCTCTTGATGCCGGTGGCCAGCATGTCGATACGGTTGCGAATCGGCGGCACCCAGATGTTGGACAGGCCCGGCACCCTGACAATGCGGTCCAGCTCCTCGACCAGTTTGTCGGTGGTCATGCCGGGGCGCCACTGGTCCTTCGGCTTGAACTGGATGGTGGTCTCGAACATCTCGAGTGGCGCTGGGTCGGTAGCGGTTTCCGCGCGCCCGGCCTTGCCATACACGCTGGCGACCTCGGGCACGGTCTTGATCAGGCGATCGGTTTGCTGCAGCAACTCGCCCGCCTTGCCGACCGAAAGACCCGGCAGTGCCGAGGGCATGTAAAGCAAATCGCCCTCGTCCAGCTGGGGCATGAACTCGCCGCCGATATGCTGCAGCGGCCACAGGCTCAGCAGCAGCGCCAGGGCGGCGAGCACCAGCGTCAGTCGGGGAGCGCGCAGCACCCTTTCGAGCAGCGGGCGATAGATTGCGATCAGCCAGCGGTTCAGCGGATTGGCTGTTTCATCGGGGATGCGCCCACGAATCAGGTAACCCATCAGCACCGGAATCAGCGTCACCGACAAACCGGCGGCGGCCGCCATGGCGTAGGTCTTGGTGAAGGCCAGCGGCGCGAACAGCCGCCCCTCCTGCGCCTCCAGCGTGAACACCGGAATGAACGACAGCGTGATGATCAGCAGCGAAAAGAACAGCGCTGGCCCGACCTCGACCGCCGCATCGCCGATCACCCGCCAGCGTGCGTGTCCCGTTAGCTGCTGCCCCGGATACTCGTGGTTCCAGCGCTCAAGGTGCTTGTGCGCGTTCTCGATCATCACCACCGCCGCATCGACCATGGCGCCAATGGCGATGGCAATGCCGCCCAGCGACATGATGTTGGCATTCACGCCCTGGTAGCGCATCACGATGAAGGCCGCCAAAATACCCAGCGGCAGCGAGATGATCGCGACCAGGGCCGAGCGCAGGTGAAACAAAAAGACAAAACACACCACCGCCACGACAAGAAACTCTTCCAGCAGCTTGTAGCTCAGGTTTTCCACTGCGCGCTCAATCAGACCGGAGCGGTCGTACACCGGCACAACCTCCACGCCCCTGGGCAGGCTGGCCTGCAGTGACTTGAGCTTTTCCTTGACCGCCGAAATCGTTTCCAGCGCGTTCTTGCCCGAGCGCATGATGATCACGCCGCCAACGGCTTCGCCCGCGCCATCGAGCTCGCCAATGCCGCGCCGCATTTCAGGCCCCATCTGAATCCGCGCCACATCGCCCAGGCGCACCGACACACCGGCGGGGGTCGTCATCAGCGGCACGCCACGGAAATCGTCCAGGCTTTGCAGATAGCCCGAAGCACGCACCATGTACTCGGCTTCGCCCAGTTCCAGCACCGAGCCGCCGGCCTCCTGATTGGCTTTCTGAACCGCCTCAACCACCCGGGTGTGCGGGATGCCGTAAGCCGCCAGCTTGTCGGGGTCCAGCACGATCTGGTACTGGCGCACCATGCCGCCCACCGAGGCCACTTCGGCCACATTGGGGACGGTTTTGAGCTCATACTTGAGGAACCAGTCCTGCAAGGCGCGCAACTGCGACACGTCCTGCGTGCCGCTGTGGTCAACCAGCGCATACTGGTAAATCCAGCCGACTCCCGTCGCATCGGGCCCGAGCGAGGCGTTGGCCCCCGCTGGCAGGCGTGACTGCACCTGGTTCAGGTATTCGAGCACGCGCGAACGCGCCCAATACAGGTCGGTGCCATCCTCGAACAGCACATAGACGTATGAATCACCAAAGAATGAGTAACCGCGCACCGTCTTCGCTCCGGGCACCGACAGCATCGTCGTGGTCATCGGATAGGTGATCTGGTCCTCGACCAGACGCGGCGCCTGGCCGGGGAAACTGGTGCGGATGATGACCTGCACGTCAGACAGGTCCGGCAAGGCATCCAGCGGCGTCTTGAGCAGCGAATGGACACCCCAGGCGCTGAGCATCAGCGTGGCCAGCAGCACCAGGAAGCGGTTGCTGATGGACCAGCGAATAAGTTTGGCGATCACTGGCTGCCTCCGGCCGCTTTTTCCAGCGCCAGCGGCGACACGCGGGTGAGTTGCGGCAGTCCCCCGGCATCCGTGTAGAACTCAAAACTCACCCGGTCGCCGACCTTCAGATTGCGCGGCAGCGCATCCGGCGGCGGCAGTTTGAAATCCATCGTCATTGGCGACCACTTCAGGGAGGGGATGGGGCCGTGGGACAGGGTCAGCGCATCGGCGTTGATGGCCTCGACCCTGGCTTGGCCCTGGTGCCGCGCCGCGCTATCGGCCGCTGCCGGGCTGGACGCATCACCCAGCCGCGCTTCAACGCCCTTGAGGCTGGCCTCCGAATCGATCAGGAATTGCGACGACACCACCACGCGCTGGCCGGCCTGCAGGCCGCGTCTGATCTCGGTCTGGCCCGCGCTTTCAAGGCCAGTCTCCACATCAACCGGGCGGAACTTGCCGCCGTCCTCGGCCAGCATGACCACGCTGCGCTTGCCGGTCTGGATCACGGCTTCGGTGGGGATCAACAACACGTTGTCAACGCGCTTGTCCATGAACTGCATCTGCACGAACATGCCGGGAATCAGGCGGTTGCCGGGATTGGCAAGCTCCACGCGCGCCTTCAGGGTTCGGGTTGCCGGGTTCACATCGGGCAGGATGGCCTGCACTTTGCCGCCGAACGTCGTGTCTGGCGCGGCGGCGCTTCTGGCTTGCACCCTGGCGCCAGGCCGCAGCAGCGCAGCCTGGCTCTCGGGTACCTCGGCGTTGGCCCACACCGTGGACAAGCCGTTGATGCGGAACAGGGTCGCCCCCGGCATCACCGTCATGCCCTCGCGCGCCAACAGCTCGGTGACCACGCCGCCGATCGGGGCGGCCAGTGTGATGCGGGCGCGTGTCTGGCCGCTCGCTTCCACCGTCTGAATCTGCGCGTCGCTCATGCCGGCCTGGCGCATGCGCTGGCGAGCGCCATCGACCAGGCTGTCCAGGCCCGGGCCTTGCATGCGCCGCACCGCCAAAAACTCCTCTTGCGCGGCCACCCAGTCGGGCACATACAGATCGATCAGGGGCTGACCCTTGGCCACAAGATCGAGCGTTGCACGCACATGCAGGCGTTCCACGTAAGCGGTGGCACGGGCTTGCACGATGACCTGATCGCGTTCATTGAAAGCAATGCTGCCTACCGCTGCAAGTTGAGGCGACAGCGTGCCCTGGGTGACGGCGGCGGTGCGCACGCCCAGGTTTTGTTGAATGCGGGCACTGACGGTCACCTTGCCCTGGTCGCTATCGCCATCGGCATAGACCGGCACCAGCATCATGTCCATGAAGGGCGACTTGCCCGGCTTGTCGAACTTGTTGCCCGGCACCATCGGGTCCTGGTAGAACAGAATCTTGCGGTCGTTGGCCGGATCGGTATCGCCCGCCTTGATGCCCGCGCTGATGTGGCGGCGCGTGGCCTCTTCACCCTGCGCGACGCTTTGCGGGCCAGCGGCGGCGGGTGCCTGCGCAGTCCCCGGGGCCACGGATGACGCAGCGGGCAGCCCGGTCGAACTCATTGCGCGTTTCATGCCAAGTGCGTAAAGGCCATAGCCGCCCATGCCGATTAAAAGGATGAGTCCGAGGGTCAGAAGAACGGCAACGAAAGTTTTTTTGGAGTTCATGGGTGATTTTTCAGGAAGATTGGACGGGTGGTGGCGGTCTCGGTGGCGTTGGCAGGCGCTTTGTCGGGCGTCAAATAGTTGAGCTGCGCCCACAGACGCGCCGTCTCCAGTTCCAGCGTCAGCGCCTGGATACGCGTGTTGATCTCGTCGCGCCGGGCCGCCAGCGCGCTGGCCAGATCGCTCTTGCCGATGCGGTAGGCCGTCAGCGCCGCCTCCGAGCGTTGGCCGGCTACCGGTATCAGTTGGGTGGTGTAGCGGGCCGCCCGCTCCTTGCCGGTTTGCCAGTCGTTGACGAGACTGCGCACCTCGGCCTCGTAGGTGCGCAGTGTGTCTTCATAGTTGGCGCGAGCCTCCTCCACCAAAGCCAGTTTGGCGGCGATTTCGCGGTTCTGGCGGTTTTTTTGATCCCACTGCAAGGGGATGGAAACACCAATCGAGACCATGTTTGAGAAGGCCGGGCCACGCTGCTGGTAGGCGGCCTCGACGGTCCAGTCGGCGCTGGTGTTGGCCTGGGCCAGCCGCGCCTCTGTTTCCGCGGCATCCACCTGCGCGGCCAGCACGGCAAGCTGCGGATACTGCCTGAGTTGTCCGGTGGAAAGCGGCAAATCCAGGGTGCTGCTTTGCCACGCGGCCTGGCCCGCCAGCGGACGGTCGGCATCAGCGCCGATCCAGCGCACAAGCTGCAAGCCGGCGCTTCGGGCCTGACGCTCAATCTGGCTCAGCCGGTCTTCCAGCTCGATCAATGCGGCGCGGGCGGCGAACACATTGGCCTGAGCGCCCCGGCCCGCCCCGAAGGCGATGTCGGCGTCATGCGCCTGCAGCCGTGTTTCCTCCAGCTGCTGCTGCAACAGCGTTCGCATGGCTTGCGCATAGTAGCGCTCCAGCCAGGCCAATGCGCTGTCCCGCTGAATGCCAGCCAGCGCCAGTTGCCGCTGCGCCTGGGCACGCTGCGCGTCGCGCTCATAGCGCTCGGTTTTGAGCTTGCGCTTTTTCTCGCGGGGAAGCTCCTGCGCGAACCCGATGCGGCGCTGGGTCATGAAGTCACGCGTCAAACTCAGTGAGTCGGACCCCGTGACGGGCAGGTTGTCGATCCCGAGCTTGAGCACGGGATCCGGCAGTTGGCCAGCCGACACCGCCATTTCCCGCGCTGCCCGGGTGACCGCATCCTGGGCGACCAGTTGCGGTGACCGGTCGGCAGCAAGCCGCTGCGCTTCGGGTAACGACAGGGGCAAGGACGCGGACTCGGCGGCCCACAGTGGCACTGCGGTGTGGAGCAGCAGCGCAGCAGTTGCAACGCGCCGAATCAGACGAACAGGATGAACGACAGACAGAAAAAACATGAAACCTCCAGACAAGATGACACACTGCCTGAGCACAGCGCGTGCTCAGGCAGCAACCAAAAAGCCGGAGGAGTTAAAGGCGGAAACAGCAGTTGCGCACGGCCAGCGAGGCGGCCGTGCTGCGCCTGAGAAGCGGCGCTTGCCAGGCGGCGCCTGGAGGCGCTGCTGGCGCAATCTCTGGAAGCGGGAAGTCGGCGCCAGGAACCGCCAGGGTTGGTAGGCTATGAACCTGGTAGTTATCAGCCGTCTGCGGGTCAGACTTGCAGTGCGCGGCGCACAGACTGGGTTGCGCATCGTCCACGGCAAGGTTCATGGACCCGCTACACGGTATGTCGGCCTGCGCCATGGCGGGCGCATCAACCGCCTTGCTGGCATTACCGCCGGAGCAGGAATACCCAGCCATTGCCAATTGCATGAACAGCAGGCTCAGCAGCGTCAGGAGCACTGTGGTGAAGCGATTGCGGCGATTCCAGGTCATGGGGCAAGTTAAATGGCGAGGCGACAGGACGGAATGTTGCCGGGTTGTTGGCAGGTAGTGTAATACACGTCGTATGGACACGAGCCGTTCGGTAAAGTTCAACGCATGACGAAAAAATCAGTGAGCCGCGCGGGTTCCGGTTTCAAAGGCGTGAGCACGGCTTGCGCGGATTGCGCCGGAAAGCCCGTCCGACGCGCAATGCGGCGGCATGGCAATACGGCCTGCTCCGGCAGCCGGCAAACGCACACAAGCGCAAACTTTCCGTGTAGGCTATCACGATGCGATGGCGCCCCCAACGGCGAGGTGCGGCTGCGCGAGGACCTGATTCAGGGCGAAGAAGTTCGCGTCGCCTACACCTGGATCGACGTGGGCGTGAAGGACGCCGCGCCGGTGCTGGTGCAAGTGGCCGAAACGCTGGGAAAGCGCAAGACACTGGCCACTGAAATCGTCAAGGGCACGATGGTGCCGCAGTTCGTGACGCTGCCGATCGCCGTGCTGCTGGTGTGGCTGGCGTTGCTGCGCGGCATCAAGCCATTGGCGCAACTCGAGCAACGCATACGGGCACGAAATCCCGACGACATGAGTCCGCTGGATGACGCCCAAGTGCCCGAAGAGGTGGCACCGCTGGTGTCTTCCATCAACGATTTGCTGAGCCGCCTGAAGGTGTCGCTGACCACGCAAAAACGCTTTCTGGCCGATGCCGCGCACCAGCTCAAGACGCCACTGGCAGGGCTGCGCATGCAGGCCGACCTGGCGCAGCGGGAAACCGACGCCGACGAACTCAAGAAGTCGCTCAAGCACATTGGCCAGGCCAGCATACGCGCGACGCACACCGTCAACCAGTTGCTGGCGCTGGCGCGCGCCGAAACCACCGGCCGCAGCCTGGCCAAGCAGCCGGTCGACCTGGTGAACATCGTCTCGGAAGTCATGGCCGACTCGGTGCCGCGCGCGCTGGAAAAGCAGATTGACCTGGGCTACGAGGGCCCGTCAGCCGGCGAGCAACCAAGTCAG
>MERZ01000228.1:1139-1727 GCA_001770785.1 Burkholderiales bacterium RIFCSPHIGHO2_12_FULL_61_11 | reverse complement strand
GTGTTGCTCATCGCCATTGAGCACGACCGCATCCATTTTCAGGAAGCCGGCCCAGAGCCGCTCGCGCAGGGCGCTGATGCGTGCGTTGTCGGCCACCATGTTTTCGCGCGCCAGCCAGAACGCTTCTCCCATGCCGACGATCTGGTGCGTGGGCAAGGTGCCCGAGCGCATGCCGCGCTCGTGGCCGCCGCCGTGCATCTGGGCTTCGATGCGCACGCGGGGTTTGCGCCGCACGTAGAGGGCACCGATGCCTTTGGGGCCGTAAATCTTGTGCGCCGACAGCGACATCAAATCAATCGGTAGTTGCTCCAGGTCGATGGCCACCTTGCCCGCGGCCTGCGCGGCATCCACATGGAACAGCACACCCTTGGCACGGCACAGCGCGCCCAGGGCGGCGACGTCCTGCACGACACCGGTTTCATTGTTGACAAACATGACCGAGGCCAGCACGGTGTCGGGACGCAGTGCGGCCTCAAACACCGCCAGGTCCAGCAGCCCGCTGGGCAGCACTGGCAGCACAGTCACTTCATAGCCTTCACGCTCCAGCTCGCGCATGCTGTCGAGCACCGCCTTGTGCTCGGTCGCCAC
>MERZ01000228.1:634-1111 GCA_001770785.1 Burkholderiales bacterium RIFCSPHIGHO2_12_FULL_61_11 | reverse complement strand
TGGAAATGAGCCGCACCCTTGATGGCGAGGTTATTGGATTCGGTGGCGCCCGAGGTCCAGGCAATCTCGCGCGGGTCGGCGTTGATCAGCGAGCAAACCTGTTCGCGGGCCAGCTCCACCGCCTCGTCCGCCGCCCAGCCGTAAGCATGGGAACGGCTGGCGGGGTTGCCATAGATCTCGGTCAAATAAGGAATCATCTTGCTCGCCACGCGCCGATCCACCGGTGTCGTTGCCGCGTAGTCAAGGTACACAGGGGGGGCGGCGCGGAAGTTGGCTTTGTCGTGGCTAGGGTCCGTCATGGCAGGCTCCTGAGAAAAGAGGTGGGTCACTCTTCCCACCGCAATTTCAATGCCATGCGTTTTGTCGCATCAATCAAGGCCCTCGTCGCACTAATTGTTATTTTTGTGCGCGACCGGCGTCGCATGCCACAAGTACCTTGTCATGTTTGTCGGTAACTGCATGTTTCAGTTCCGCCCG
>MERZ01000228.1:0-581 GCA_001770785.1 Burkholderiales bacterium RIFCSPHIGHO2_12_FULL_61_11 | reverse complement strand
TGAACACACAAGTGACTGAAGCTCGGCGCGAGCTCAACGCGATTTACGAAGTCAGCAAGACGCTGGCCACTTCGCTGGACGTCGCCAAAACCTTCCGCGAGGCCTTGAACTACCTGCTGCACGCCTTCGACTGGCGGCGCGCATTCGTGGTGCTCAGCGAGCCCGGCGGCCAGCAATTGCGAGGTCTGTGTGCCGTCGGCCTCACACGCGAGGAACAGCAACGTCTGCAGTTCCAGTCAGGTGAAGGCATTGTCGGGCGCGTCTATGCCAACGGCATTCAGGTCATCGTGCCCGACGTGCACGCCGAACCGCTGTTTCTCAATCGTACCGGCGGCGCCGACCAGAGCCCGGGCATTCCCGTGGCCATGCTGGTCACACCCATTCGCGCCGACCGCCGCACTGTCGGGGTGCTGGCCATTGACTGCCTCAACCCCGGCGAGCGCCGCGGCTTCGCCGACGACTTGCAATTGCTCAAGATGGTGGCCACGCTCATGGGGCAGGCGCTGCTGTTGCACCGCAGCGTCAGCGCCGCGCACAACACCTTGCAGGATGAAGTGCGCCGCATGGACAAGATGCTCAAG
>MERZ01000227.1:5437-6370 GCA_001770785.1 Burkholderiales bacterium RIFCSPHIGHO2_12_FULL_61_11 | reverse complement strand
TCGTCCCCAACCTGGCCGCCGCTCTCGGCGTAGAAGGGGGTGGCGTGCAGCACCACGACGCCGTGTTGACCAGCTTTTAGCGCTGCAACCGGGGTGCCCTCAACGTAAAGCGCGACGATTTTTGCGGTTTCTTCAAGACGTTCATAACCGGTGAAGATATTGCCGCTGCCGGTGTATTCCAGCGCGCGATCCATCTTGAATTTACCGGCGGCGCGGGCCTGGGCCCTTTGCCTTTCCATGGCGGCGTCAAAGCCTGCTTCGTCAACCGCAACGCCACGCTCGCGGCAGACGTCGGCTGACAAATCCAGCGGGAAACCATAGGTGTCATGCAGCTTGAAGGCAACCTCGCCAGGCAGGACTTTTACGTTGCCAGCCAGTGCGGCATCGAGTATTTGCATGCCGTTTTCCAGCGTCTCAAAGAAGCGCTCTTCCTCGGCCTTGAGCACGGCGGTGATGCGCACTTCGTCAGCCCTCAGCTTGGGATAGGTATCGCCCATCTGCTTGACCAAATCAGGCACCAGCTTGTGGAAGAATGGCGTTTTCTTGCCCAACTGGTAGCCATGGCGGATGGCGCGGCGGATGATGCGGCGCTGCACGTAGCCGCGGCCCTCGTTGCCCGGAATCACGCCATCGCTGACCAAAAACGCGGTGGCGCGGATGTGGTCGGCAATCACGCGCAGCGATTTGCTGGCCAGGTCGGGTTCACCGGTTTCGCGCCACGCAGCCTTGACCAGCGCGGCAAAAATGTCGATCTCGTAATTGCTGTGAACATGCTGCAGGATGGCGGCCAGCCGCTCCAGCCCCATGCCGGTATCGACGCAGGGCGCGGGCAACGGCCTGACCGAGCCGTCGGGTTGCATGTCGAACTGCATGAACACATGGTTCCAGATTTCAATGAAACGGTCACCGTCCTGATCGGGCGAGCCGGGCGGG
>MERZ01000227.1:0-5418 GCA_001770785.1 Burkholderiales bacterium RIFCSPHIGHO2_12_FULL_61_11 | reverse complement strand
GCCGATCTCTTTGGTCCAGATGTCGTAGGCCTCGTCGTCATCGATATACACCGTGGCCCACAGCTTGTCGGCGGGCAGCAGATAGACCTCGGTCAGCAGCTCCCAGCCCCACTTGAGCGACTCACGCTTGAAATAGTCGCCAAAGCTCCAGTTGCCGAGCATCTCGAAAAACGTGTGGTGACGCGCCGTATAGCCCACGTTCTCCAGGTCGTTGTGCTTGCCGCCCGCACGCAGGCAAGCCTGCACCGACGCCGCTCGCACATACGGGCGCTTGTCGACGCCAAGAAACACATCCTTGAACTGCACCATGCCCGAATTGGTGAACATCAGCGTCGGGTCATTGGCCGGCACCAGCGAGCTCGACGGCACCACGGTGTGGCCCTTGGAGGCAAAGAAGTCGAGAAATATCTTGCGGATGTCGGCGACGGTGACAGGGGTGGCAGGTGAATTCATGGCAAGATGTGAAATGGTTGAATAATTCTTGTGCTGGATCGAAGTCGATAAAGCATGACGACGGCCCGGCATCCAGGCCCCGCGGCCAATTTTAAGTCATCAAGCCGCTTGATGGTGGCTTCCAACTGGGCCAGACGGGATGCGCATGACGACGGTGCAACCACAACGCCTTATCGCGTGCAGCGCAATTGTCTATGCGGCAAACATTTCCACCATCATCTCGCGCAACCACTGATTGCCAGAGTCTGATTCAAACCGCTTGCTCCAGTGCAGTGACACGGTAAAGTCGCGCAGCGGAAACCGGGGCTCGATGATGGCGTAGCCGCCTCCTTCGGCAAATCCGCACGCGATGTTACGCGGCATCACCACCCCCAGATCCGTGGCGTGAACAATTGCAGGCAGCACCATGAAGTGTTCGGTGGTGAGGCGCATGCGATCTTCCAGTTGCAGCAGTTGCAGAATGCGCAGCGTATCTGAATGCGTTCTGACCGCGACAAATTCGAGTTGCCGCAAGTCCGCCAGCAGAGCGGTGCCGCTTTTTCTGCGTCGATTGAACTTCAACACAAAGGGGTGTCCAGCGCGCAGCAGCACCACATAGCGGTCGTTGAGCAGCTGAATGTGCTGCGTGTCTTTGACCGTGGGCAGGAAGCCAATGGCAAAGTCCATGCGGCCGCTGTCCAGCGCGCCGCCAATCGTGCTGGCCGTCAGCGCTGAAGTCTCCACCCGAACACTGGGTGCGCGTTCGCGCAAGTCCATCATCAACTTCGGTAAAAAGCGGCTCTCGCCAATATCGCTCATGTGGATGCGAAAGGTCCTGCGCGACTGAAGTGGCTCAAACTGAACCGACTCATTGAATGCCCGCTCTATCGTGCCCAACGCACTGCGCACCGCATCCGCCAGCCGATCTGCTTTGGGGCTGGGCTGAACGCCACCGGGCGCCCGCATGAACAGCGGGTCCTTGATGAGGAGGCGCAAACGCCTCAGGCCCTGGCTGACCGCGGGTTGGGTCAGATCGAGCGACTCGGCAGCCCGGCTGACATTGCGCGTGCGATAGACCGCATCAAACAAGCGCAGCAGATTGAGGTCGATATCTTTGATATGCATTATTCTAATATTCAATAGTTCAGTTATTTTATTGATTGATGACTCTATAGCAACGATACTGCGAAAATATAAACAATACAGAGGCGGCGCGTGGAAGTTTCATTCACCAAGGAAATCAAGTCTTTGGCCTTGGGCGCTGGTGACACGTTCCATGGCGAGGGCATTTTGGCCATCACCAAAGCCTTGCTGCAATCGGGCGTGGCCTATGTGGGCGGATACCAGGGGGCGCCCGTCTCGCACCTGCTGGATGTGATGGTGCAGGCCAAACCCTACATGGATGAACTCGGCGTGCATGTTGAGGCCTGTTCCAACGAAGCCTCGGCGGCGGCCATGCTCGGCGCCTCCATCCATTACCCGTTGCGCGGCGCTGTGACGTGGAAATCGATTGTCGGCACCAACGTGGCAGCCGACGCCCTGAGCAACCTGTCAAGCCCCGGCGTGAAGGGCGGTGTGCTGATCGTCGTGGGCGAGGATTACGGCGAAGGCGCCAGTGTCATCCAGGAGCGCACGCACGCCTTCGCGCTCAAGTCCACCATGTGCCTGCTGGACCCGCGGCCTGAGCTGGGGCGCATGGTCGAGATGGTGGAGCATGGCTTTCGGCTGTCGGAGGCGTCCAGCATGCCGGCCATCCTGGAGCTGCGCATTCGCGCCTGCCATGTGCGCGGCAGCTTCGCGTGCAAAGACAACGTGGCACCGGCGTTCTCCACCAAACACCTGATCGATGAGCCAGCGGGGTTTGACTACATGCGCCTGGCCCACCCGCCGGTCACCTTCCGCCATGAAAAGCTCAAGGGTGAAGACCGCATTCCCGCGGCGCGACAGTACATTCTGGACAACCAACTCAACGAGTTGTTCCCGGGCAAGCACGCGGATGTCGGCATCATCGTGCAGGGCGGCCTCTACAACACGCTGATCCGCGCCTTGCAGCAGTTCGGCCTGGCCGATGCGTTCGGCCAGACCGACATCCCGCTGCTGGTGCTCAACGTCACCTACCCGTTGATACCCGGGCAACTCAGCGCGTTTTGCCTGGGCAAACGTGCGGTGCTGATGATGGAAGAAGGCCAGCCCGAGTACATCGAGCAGGAACTGGCATTGATGCTGCGCCGCGCCGATATCCAGACGCCCCTGCACGGCAAGGACCTGCTGCCGCAGGCGGGCGAATACACCACAGAGGTGATGGTTGCCGGCTTGGCCAAATTCCTGCAGCGTTGCCTGCCGCAGCACACGCCAGAGTCAACCCTGCAATGGCTCGCTGGCAATCGCGAGCGCCGCGAGGCGGTGGCTAGGTCGCTGGCCATTCCCCTGCCCGCCCGTCCGCCCAGCATGTGCATCGGGTGCCCGGAGCGGCCTGTTTTTTCAGCGCTCAAACTGGCGCAACAAGACGTTGGTGACGTCCACATTTCAGGCGACATTGGCTGCCATGCGCTGGCCACGTTTGAGCCGTTTTCGTTCGGCCATTCCATTTTGGGCTATGGCATGAGCCTGGCCAGCCGGGCCGGCGTATCACCCATGATGAACCGTCGCGTGCTCTCAATCATGGGCGACGGCGGTTTCTGGCACAACGGCTTGCTCACCGGGGTGCAGAGCGCCCTGTTCAACAATGACGATGCCGTGTTGCTGATTTTCAAGAACGGCTACAGCGCAGCCACGGGTACGCAGGAAATCATCTCTTCGCCCGATGAAGAAAGCAAGGTCAACAGCAGCGATAAACAGCAAAGCCTGGTGCACTTGAACCAGACCATTGAGAACACGCTCACCGGCTTGGGCGTGAAGTGGATGCGCACCGTGAATACCTACGAGGTGGAAAAAATGCGCACCACACTGACCGAAGCCTTCACCACCGGCTTCAGTGGTTTGAAAGTCATCGTGGCCGAAGGCGAATGCCAGCTGGAGCGCCAGCGCCGCATCAAACCCTGGCTGGCTGGCCTGCTCAAAAAGGGCCAGCGCGTGGTGCGCGTCAAGTACGGAGTAGATGAAGACGTGTGCAATGGCGACCACGCCTGCATTCGCCTATCCGGCTGTCCCACGCTCACGCTCAAGGACAACCCGGACCCGCTGAAGGTCGATCCTGTGGCGACGGTGATTGATGGATGTGTGGGATGTGGCCTGTGTGGCTCAAATGCGCACGCGGCCACGCTTTGTCCCTCGTTTTACCGGGCGGAGGTCATTCAGAATCCGCGCTGGCATGAGCGGCTGCTGGCAAGGTGGCGCAGCGTTGTGGTGCGGGCTTTGCAACCTGCGTGAGACTTTGCGGGACAGACCAAACATCGCGGAGCAATTTCTCCCTGTCTTCAACTGATTAATCAACCGACTGATATGACCCAACCTATCTCCCTCCTGCTGTGCGCCTTGGGCGGCGAAGGCGGCGGTGTCCTTAGCGAATGGCTGATCGACGTCGCCCGCCACGCAGGTTTTGCCGCGCAGGCCACGTCCATTCCCGGCGTCGCACAACGCACCGGAGCCACGACCTATTACATTGAAGTGTTTCCGGTGCCCTTGGCCGAGCTCCAGGGCCGGCGCCCCGTGTTCGGCCTGAACCCGCTTCCCGGAAGGCTCGACGCCCTGGTGTCCTCGGAGTTGCTGGAAACGGCGCGTCAAATAGGCAATGGACTGGCTTCCAGCCAGCACACACTGGTCATCACTTCCTCGGCGCGAGCCCTGACGACCATGGAAAAGATGGAGATCGGCGATGGACGCCGGCAGGAGGCCGGCCTGCTGCAACTGGTGCGGGAAAACAGCCGGGCTCACCATGTGCTTGACATGGCGGCACTCACGCGTGAGGCGGGCACCATGGTGAGCGCGACCATGCTGGGCTGCATTGCCGGCAGCGGCCTACTGCCCTTTCCCCGTGCTGCCTTTGATGCCGTCATCGCCGAGGGCGGAAGCCACTCGGGCGCCAGCCTGCGTGGCTTCGCAATGGGGTTTGACGCAATCAGCCAGCAGCGCGCGCAAATCCGCCAGATCGAGGATTCGCTATCAAATTCAGAGCCTCCTACGCATACCGCTGAGGGGCTACCGGACGATTTGGCATCAGCATTCCCCCAGAGTTTGCATGACCTGCTCACCTTGGGCCATGCGCGCATGCTGGACTACCAGGACGCAGCCTATGCCGAGCGCTATATAGAGCGGCTCAAGCGCGTGCTGGTCGCCGAGCGCCACATTGACCCGGCCGGCGCCAACGGCTTCGCGACCACGCGCGAGATGGTTCGCTGGCTGGCCCTGTGGATGGCGTTTGACGACATCGTCCGGGTGGCTGACCTCAAGAGCCGTGCCAGCCGCTGGGAACGTGTGAAGGGCGAAGTCAAGTCAAGGCCCGATGACTTGCTGTTGGTGTACGACCACTTCAAACCCGGCGCGCCCGAATTGGCCGCGCTCCTGCCCACGGGCTTGGCCACCAGGCTGCTGAACTGGGACAAGCGGAGAGTCACACGAGGCAAGGAACCCTGGGCCGTGCCGTTGAAGATCGGCACGCACTCGGTGCTGGGAATGCTATCGCTGCGCGTGCTCTCCAACCTGAAATGGCTGCGGGTACGCGGCAGCCGTTTTGCCACGGAGCAGGTCATGATTGACCAGTGGCTTGATGCCGTGATTGCGGGCACACAAGCCTACTGGCAGCTGGGCCATGAGATCGCGTCGTGCGGCAGACTGATCAAGGGGTATGGCTCCACCAACCAGCGTGGCAAGGAAAACCTGCTGCACGTGATTAACCACCTGGCCAAAGCCGCCACCTTCGGCTCTGATGCGGCACGCGCGCAGGCAATTTCCGCGGCGCGTGCTGCGGCCCTGTCTGACGAAGCCGGCAAGGCGCTGGACCAGGCGCTGGTACAACATGGCGCACCGGCCCGACCGGTGAAAGCGCAG
>MERZ01000226.1 GCA_001770785.1 Burkholderiales bacterium RIFCSPHIGHO2_12_FULL_61_11 | reverse complement strand
CTTCCCGTGCTCGCTGTCATTGAAGAACTGACTGACATCGAGTTATTTGCGCAGATGGACCGGGAGAATCGGCAACGTGCGGATCTTCGTCCCTTTGAGCAAGGCGTTATGTACGCCCGTGCGCTGGACGAGGGCTTATTTTCGTCTCTACGTAAGATGGCAGAGGCGCTAGGAGTCGATGTCGGGAATGCGAGTAAGGCCCTGACCTTGGCCCGGTTGCCGGGTCAGGTTTTGTCCGCATTTTCATCTCCGTTGGACCTTCAGCAGGCATGGTCAACCAATCTTTCCGCCGCGCTTCAGAAGGATCCAGATGTTGTTCTTAGCCGAGCAGCGGCGCTTGCAAAGATGGACCCAAAGCCTTCCGCGAGACTCATCTTCAAAGAGCTGATCGGGGAGGGTGTTGTTTCAAACAACACATCAATCCCAGTGCCAGTGGTGGTCAAAGGGGCAGGTGGAAGGACTGGGGAAATTGGCTTCAACTCAAAGAAAAAGACCTTCGAAATCAGCTTGGCCGGGCTGGACGCAAGCCAAATGAAGACTGTTGAAAAGGCGATCAAAGCGTTAATATCTTGAAATAGTGAAGGGTGTTGTTTGGAACAACACCCTTCACTGCGACCCAAAACACCGCAGACGCAGATTTACCTGCGGCTATTCATCATTGAAGTATGAGTGAGAGGAAACAGGGGCGCCGCCGTTCCGAAGTTTAATTGCGGAAGCAGGGCAGGGCATTGGCACCCAAAGCATCGATCTGCCACGAGAGATCCAGTCTGGCTAAGCTCGGCACAAACAAATTCAAGAACCGCTCGTCACCTCCCAAATGATCCACACATGCGCGTGCCAAATGACCGGGACGCCCTTGCGATTTCACAAAGGGCAAGTGATGACAAACAGTCTTCAGGGAGATTGATCGCGAAAACCGCCTTCGCGCGCATGATAAAGCCGGTTCATAGCGCTTTCGGCTCACAACTGGCCGTCCAGTACTGGTGGGCAGTGCCTTGGAACGAAATTGAAGCGCACTGTTCGTGAAAGTGGACATCCAACGCAGACCCACGCCCAAAGTGGGTTGGAACCGAAAGGGCCTTGCAAGGGTCTGTACTCAG
>MERZ01000225.1 GCA_001770785.1 Burkholderiales bacterium RIFCSPHIGHO2_12_FULL_61_11 | reverse complement strand
CCGCACAGCACATTCACTTGCATCCCGACTCGCCCGCGCGGCGAGCAAGTGAATGTGCTGTGCGGGCGAGTCGGGATGCGGACGTCTCCATCGTTGGCGCGGACTACACCCGACTATGCTGCGGAGCTGGCGCCTACGATCGGCCGCCAGTCAGGCCCACCTCAAGCGTTTATTACGAGCAGTGGGCCGATGCGAGTGGATTCACCAAGGATAAAGCCGGTGAGCTCATCAAGCGATTCATCGGTGATCGCCTCGGGCGCCACCACGTACTCCATCAGGCCGAAGCGCTCAACATTGCGAGTTCTGAGCAGCAGTTTGCCGGTCTTGAAATTGCCGGCCAGCTGCAGGACCGCCTTGACTTCGCACGGAATCACGAACGACGCCCGCGCAACTTTGCCCCGCTCGTTGCGTTCCTCGTTGGAACTGTACGCGATATTGTTGTCGAGCAGCATCTGTTTCAGCTTTTCATGCTCCGGGCTGTCGCGGACCACGCGCAGCTGCCTGCCGGCGGACAACCGGAATTCCAGCGTGAACCGATCGAAAAGCTTCGTCGTTGGCGTGCTTTCCCGCGTAAGAAGATCAATCTTGCCTTGGTCCCAAATCAGACCATCGAAATTCGGCATGCCAACGATGGCGTATTCCTTCGGATAGGCCGGCTTCAGGATATTGAGCTGGTCGGTGAACTCCTTCAGGTACCGATAAGCCTTCTCCACCGCCCGGCTGACACGGGCATCGATCTCCGGCTGCGCGTCCGGCTTCTGTTGCTGCGTCTGTTTTGCCTGCGCAAGTTGCTTGAGTTGAGCCAGACGGCTGCTGCCCTGAGGTGTGGACGGCGAGGCTGGCGCGACGGGCGTAGCCGCCGGATGCGCTGCGGGGATGGCCTCTGCGCCGGGGAGCGCAGACTCTGCGGCATTGAGAATGCTTCCGGGGACAGCCTCTTGGTCGCTGGCCTCAATGCCAAGAACCGTCTTCACCGCCTTGAGCAGTACGTCAATCTGGAACGGCTTGGTGATGTAGCCATTGGCCCCGCCCAGCAATCCCTTGAGAACCGCCTCCCGGGTCGCTGTGCCGGTGACCATGATGACGGGAACCTTCCCTAGCAACGGGTGCTGGCGCATCCTGGCGAGGACGTTGAACCCGTCGGTATCCGGCAGCATCACGTCGAGGAGCACCAGATCCGGCAGCGGCGGCTGGCGAAGAGCCGCGACGATCTGTTCGCGGTTCGCCGCAACTCGCGCGACGAAACCGGCGAAGCCCAGCACCTTGCGCAT
>MERZ01000224.1:980-1134 GCA_001770785.1 Burkholderiales bacterium RIFCSPHIGHO2_12_FULL_61_11 | reverse complement strand
CGCGTACACCGGCGCCCAAGGCCAACGCAAGGGCCGCTTCGAGCTGTCGCACGGCGGCACGCTGTTCCTCGACGAAATCGGCGACATCTCGGCCTCATTCCAGGCCAAGCTGTTGCGCGTGCTGCAGGAACGTGAATTCGAGCGCGTCGGCGGT
>MERZ01000224.1:581-910 GCA_001770785.1 Burkholderiales bacterium RIFCSPHIGHO2_12_FULL_61_11 | reverse complement strand
CGGGCGAGTTCCGCGCCGATCTCTACTACCGCATCAACGTGGTCAGCATCCAGCTGCCGCCGTTGCGCGAACGGCGCGAAGACATCCCGGCCATGGCGCAGCATTTTCTGGCGCGTTTCAACCAGGAGAACCTGCGCAGCACCCATTTCAACGCCGCCGCCCTGCGCGTGCTGACCAGTTGCTACTGGCCCGGCAACGTGCGGGAGCTGGAGAACTGCGTCGAGCGCACCGCCACCATGGCGCACGATGACATCATCACCGACCTGGCCTTTCCGTGTCGGGAAAACCGCTGCCTGACGCAGGTGCTGCACCACATCGACCGGGAAGAC
>MERZ01000224.1:0-406 GCA_001770785.1 Burkholderiales bacterium RIFCSPHIGHO2_12_FULL_61_11 | reverse complement strand
GGGTGGCCGACGACGGCAAACCCGAGGGCGAACGTGAACGCCTGATCTGGGCCATGGAGCGCTGCGGCTGGGTCCAGGCCAAGGCCGCGCGCCTGCTGAAGATATCGCCGCGCCAGATGGGCTACGCGCTGCAAAAAAACGGGATTGAGGTCAGGAAATTTTGAAGCGTCCTGGATGGGCCATCGCGTCGGACATTGCCAGAGCGCTCAATGTCCTCCCCGTTTGGCACGCGGGGACTCAAGCTTTGGACGGCAAAGCTTATCGACGCACGAGGACCATTGAGTCGTTAGAATTATGTAATTTATAAACTCAGAGTTTAGAAATTACATTTATGTTGCCCCGACACCTGCAAGCACATTTGGAAACCCTATTGGCTCATTTTCCTTGTGTCGTGCTGACCGGGGTG
>MERZ01000223.1 GCA_001770785.1 Burkholderiales bacterium RIFCSPHIGHO2_12_FULL_61_11 | reverse complement strand
TCCGATTAAATGCCTGCGGCAGGGCCAGCGTTCAACTTTTTATTGCGTCCGTTGCCAGAAACCGTGATCGCTCCGTAGCGGTGTCGGTGGCTCTTTTGGGGCGCCGATGCTATATTGCCTTTGCATACTCTTACGGAAGCCGATGTCTTTTAACGAAAAATTTGATCAGCATGGTGTCTGGCGACGCGAATTTGCACTGCGTCTGAAACGGCTTGCCGAGTGGATGAAGGATCACGACCTGCTCGACGCGGCAGTCGAGGAGCGTCTGCATCGGCTGGAGTCGCGGGTGCGTTCCGACAAGGTCATGGTGGCTTTTGTGGCGGAAGTTTCGCGCGGCAAATCCGAGTTGATCAATGCGATCTTTTTCGCCGGTTATGGCCGTCGCATCATGCCGGCGGGTGCTGGCCGCACCACCATGTGTCCGACTGAACTGGCTTATGACGCGGATGTGCCGCCCTGCCTGCGCCTGCTGCCCATCGAAACGCGCTTGCAGACGCAGGCGCTGATGGAGTGGCGCATGGTGCCCGAGAAGTGGACACGCATTGACCTGGACGTGAATGATCCGGTGCAACTGGCGCGCGCCCTCGCCAAGGTGGCGGAAGTCCGGCATGTCACCAAGGATGAGGCCCGGGCCCTCGGCTTCTGGCATGAAAGCAATCCTGAAGACAACCCGCCGGTCAAGGCTGACGGCCTGATCGAAGTGCCGAAATGGCGTCATGCGCTGATCAACATCGCGCACCCCTTGCTCAAGCAGGGGCTGGTTATTCTCGATACCCCAGGCCTGAACGCCATTGGGGCCGAACCTGAACTGACGGTGAGCCTGATTCCGCAAGCGCATGCGGTGGTCTTTATTTTGGCGGCTGACGCGGGCGTCACCAAATCCGACCTGTCGATCTGGCGCGAACATCTGATCACCGAAGGCGAAGGCACCGATACCCGCCTGGTGGTGCTGAACAAAATTGACACGCTGTGGGATGCCTTGAGCACAACCGCGCAGGTGCAAGCGCAAATTGACAAGCAGATTGCGACTTCCGCCGATATTCTGGGCTTGCCCAGATCGCAGGTCATTCCGGTTTCCGCGCAAAAAGGATTGGTCGCCAAAGTCACCGGGGACGCCGCGCTTTTGCAGGCCAGCCAGTTGCCAGCGTTTGAACTGGCGCTGGGGCAGGGCGTGATGGGGCAGCGCCAGAAAATCCTGCGTACGGCGGTCGCCGTCGGCATTGGTGAACTTAGAGCCGAGGCTGGGCGGGCCATGCACATCCGCCGGCGTGATCTGGCCGAGCAGAAGATTGAACTGCGCAGTCTGAGGGGCAAGAATGTGTCGGCGATCAAGCATATGCGTGACCGCATCGAGCAGGAGCAGGCCGAATTTGATCGCAGTGGTGAAAAGATATACGCAGTGCGATCGGTGCATCTGAAATTGCTCCGGGATGTCTTCAATCTGCTCAGCACGCCCACGCTCAGGGCCGAACTGGCCGAGCTGACGCATGCACTGAAACAGCCGGGGATCAAGCTGGGCATCAACAAAGCCTATGGCCAAACCTTTTCGCGCTTGCGCGAAGGCCTGAAAAAGTCCCAACTCCTCGGTGATGAAATCCAGGCCATGCTGACTGCATCTTTCCGGCAGCTCAATACTGAATTCAGCTTTTCGCTACAGGCTCCGCAACAGCCTGAGCTGACCCGTTATGGGCATGATCTCGAACTGATACAACGCAGCCACCTGCAGTACCTGGGCGTGGGCAACATGCTCAAACTGTCCCGGCCGGAATTTTGCGAGCGACTGATTCGCGCACTGGCGACCCGTTTGCGGACGGTTTACGAGTCTGCACTGGGCGAGGTGGAACTCTGGAACAAGTCCGCGGCGTCACAGCTGGACGCGCAACTGCGCGAACGCCGCCGCAACTTCGGGCGTCGGATCGAGGCGATCGAACGCATCCAGCAGGCCGCTACCGGGCTGGATGAACGGATTGCCGAAATTGACGAGCAGGAGAATGTTCTCAATGAACTCGACGCCAAACTGACCGAGCTGACCTTGCACCTGCTGGGCGCGCCATCGTTTCCCGATGCATGGCAACAGGCTACTGCTGTCAAAGCAAATCCTGCACTGACCGCGGCGGCCTGAGCGTTGACGGTTTTTACGGCGACCCGACGCCAGCCTGACGCCGCTGGCCAGACGCCATCCAGCAAAGGCGACAAGCCCGTCTTGAAGCCAACAAGAATCAAAATTCCTGCTTTTTCCGAGGAAATTGTGCGTTGGCAAAAAAGCCATGGGCGCAACAGCCTGCCCTGGCAAAACACGCGCGACCCCTACCGTGTCTGGCTGTCCGAAATCATGCTTCAGCAGACCCAGGTCGCCACCGTCATTGACTACTACGCCCGATTTTTGCAGCGCTTTCCCACGGTCGGCGATCTGGCCGCTGCGGGGCAGGATGAGGTACTGGCTTTGTGGAGCGGCTTGGGTTACTACAGCCGCGCACGCCATCTTCATCGTTGCGCGCTGGATGTGCTGGCGCTGCACGCGGGGCAGTTTCCGGGGACGGCCGCGCAGCTTGAGACCTTGCCCGGCATAGGCCGCTCCACGGCGGCTGCCATTGCGTCGTTTTGCTTTGGCGAACGCGTCGCCATTCTGGACGGCAATGTCAAACGGGTGCTGACCCGGGTGCTTGGTTTTTCCGCTGACCTGGCGCAAAGCGCCAATGAACGCGCGCTTTGGGCCAAGGCGACAGACCTGCTGCCAACCGGGGACTTGGCGGAATCGATGCCACGTTACACCCAGGGGCTGATGGACCTCGGTGCAACGATTTGCACCACCCGACAGCCGCAGTGCCTGCTCTGCCCGGTGCAGCGCCTGTGCCGCGGCCTTGCCGGTGGTGAACCCGAAAACTACCCCGTGAAGACACGCAAACTCAAACGCAGCGCACAGGCGCTCAGCCTGCTGTGGGCGCAGCGGCCAGACGGCTCGGTCTGGCTTGAAAAGCGTCCCGTGCCTGGCATTTGGGGCGGGCTTTATTGCCTGCCGGTGTTTGAAAGCGACGCCGCCTTGCGAACTTTCTTGCCTCAAGGCATGCAGGCGCGACTTGAGCCACTGCCGCATTTCCGCCATGTATTGACGCACAAGGATCTGCGGCTGTCTCCATGGTTCGCAGGCTTTCGGGCCAATCAGGCCATGCCGAAAGGCTTGACATCGCAAGCCGACGACGGCGCATGGTTCAGTCCGGCTCAATGGCCGGCTTTGGGCCTGCCTGCGCCCATCCGCCAGCTGCTGGCGCGCAAGGCTGCTGCATGAACGCTGTTTTTTTGGCGACTTAGCCGTCGCTTGATCGGGTGGCAGCGAGTTCGCGATGCCGCTTCAGGGTGTGCCACTGCTTGCCGAATTCCTCTGCCAGCGCTTCCGCGAGATAGACCGACCGGTGCTGGCCCCCGGTGCAGCCAATCGCCACCGTGACATAGCTGCGGTGATCCCGCACCATCGCCTGCAGCCAATGGCTGAGAAATTGTTCGATGTGGCTGAACATGTCCGCCACCTCTGATTGCGCCTTCAGAAAGTCCGCCACGGGTTTGTCGAGCCCGGTCAGATCGCGCAACTCCGACTCGTAGTGCGGATTGGCAAGCATCCGTACGTCAAACACAAAGTCGGCATCCAGAGGCACGCCACGCTTGAATGCAAACGACTCGAACACCAGCGTCAGCTGGGTCGCCGGGGCTTCAATCAACGACTTCACGTAGCCCTGCAACTGGGAAGAACGGATCATGCTGGTGTCGAGCACATGAGCCTGCTCGCGCAACTCGCCAAGCAACTCGCGCTCCAGTTCGATGGCATCCACCAGCGCCCGGTGCTGGTCGGAAGCATCGGTACGGGATAGGGGATGAAGCCGGCGGGTTTCAGAAAAGCGCCGCACCAGTGTTTCGGTATTGGCGTCAAGAAACAGCGACTGCACGGCCACGCCTTGCGCCCGAAATTGCCGCAGCTGCTGCGGAACAAGAGGCAGTGAGGTGGCGCTTCGCACATCCATCGCGATGGCTACTCTTTGCACATCATGGCGCTGCTCCAGTGCGACAAAAGCGGTCAGCAGCTCCGGCGGCAAGTTATCCACGCAGTAGTAGCCGGCATCTTCCAGCGCATGCAGGGCAACGGATTTCCCCGACCCTGACATGCCGGTGATAAGAACAATGGCCAAATTTTTCATCACTGTCCCAGCATTTCCCTGGCATGCGCAAGCGTGGTGCCAGACAGGCGTTCGCCTCCCAGCATGCGGGCAACTTCGGCGATGCGCTGCTCGGTGTGCACATGGCTCACGGTGCTGAGGGTGGCGCCTCTTTCCGTGCGCTTGGCCACCACCAGATGCTGGTCGGCGCAAGCTGCGACCTGAGGCAAATGCGTCACCGCCATCACCTGCCGGTCCTGGCCCAGCTGTTTCAGCAGGCGGCCAACGGTTTGCGCCACGGCGCCGCCAATGCCCGAATCAACCTCATCGAATATCAGGGTTTGCGCCTGCCCCAGTTGGCTGGTGGTGACGGCTATGGCCAGGGCAATGCGGGACAACTCGCCCCCTGACGCGACCTTGCCAACGGGCCTTGGCGTGCTGCCGCCGTGGCCGGCCACCAGGAATTCGGCCTGCTCAAGCCCGTGCTGGGCCGGCTGCTCCAGCCGGGCCAGCGCCACCTCGAACTTGCCACCCTGCATGCCCAGGCCCTGCATGGCCTGGGTGATGGCTTTAGCCAGCTGGGGGGCGGCCTTGCCGCGGGATCTGGAAATCTGGCGCGCCTCTTCCAGATAGGCCGACCGGGCATCGCTCTCGCTTTTTTCAAGCTGAACCAGGTCGGCCGCCTCATCGAGCTTTTGCAGCTCGGACTGCCAGCACGCCAGCAGTTCAGGCAGCTCGGCCGGGGGGCGCTTGTAGCGTCGCGCCAGGCTGACCCAAAGGGAGAGGCGCTGGTCAAGCTCGGCCAGCCGCTGCGGTTCCAGCTCGGCGTGTCTGGCATAGCCGTGCAGCGAATGCACGGCATCTTCCGTCTGCGCCAGCGCAGCGCCTAAAACCTCAATGAGCCCCGCAAATTCGGGCTCAATATGCGCCTGATTTTGCAACGACGCAATGGCGCGGCCGAGCAGAGTCGCCGCGTTGTTGTCGGACTCCTGCAGCGCATCGACAGCGCTTTGCACCGCGTCGCGCAAGGCTTGCGCATTCGACAAACGCGCATGTTGGGCATTGAGCTCGGCCCATTCCTGCGCGCCAGGCGCCAGCTTGTCCATCTCGCCGATTTGCCACGCCAGACGTTCGCGCTCGCGCTGCAGGCTGTCTTGCGCGCCCTGCGCTTGCGTCAATGTTTTTTGTGCCAGGCGCCACTGCTGCCAGCGCAGCGACAGTGCGTCGGTGGACAGCCCCGCGTAGGAGTCCAGCAAGCCCCGCACGGCGTCCGGTCGCGTCAGGCTTTGCCAGGCATGCTGGCCATGAATATCCACCAGCTGATCGGCAATTTCCTTGAGCTGGGTCGCGGTGGCGGCGCTGCCATTGATCCAGGCCCGGCTTTTGCCTTGCAAATCAACCGTGCGTCGCAGCAGCAAGCTGTCGCCCGCTTCGAAGCCGGCTTGCGCCAGCCACTCCGTCAGGCTGGCGGGGCTGTCGAATTCGGCGCTGACCTCGCAGCGCGGAGCACCTTCGCGAACCACGCCGGCGTCGGCCCGTGCGCCCAGGGCCAGTTGCAGCGCATCGATCAAGATGGATTTGCCAGCCCCGGTTTCACCGGTGAGAACCGTGAATCCGTCCGACAGATCCAGGTCCATTTCGTGGACGATGACGAAATCACGAAGCGAGATGCTTTTGAGGCTCATAAGTTAAGTCACAGCCAGCTTCAGAGGCTGGCTCAGGCCACGCCTACATTCCAGTGAAGTTTCTTGCGCAAGGTGTCAAAGTAGCTCCATCCCTTGGGATGCAGAAAGCGCATCTGATGCTCTGAACGTCTGACCGTGATCCGGTCGCCATGCTGCAAGCTGGCCAGTGACTGCATGTCAAAATTGGCGCTTGCATCCCGACCAGCTACTATTTCAATAGCAACCTCCCCAGTGTCTGAAAGCACAATGGGCCTGTTTGATAAAGTGTGCGGGGCAATCGGGACCAGGATCCAGCCCTCAATGGAGGGGTGTACCAAAGGCCCCCCCGCGGAAAGGGCATAGGCCGTGGAGCCGGTCGGCGAGGCAATGATCAGTCCATCCGCGCGCTGGTTGGCGACGAAGCGGCCATCGACTTCCACACGCAGTTCAACCATCCCGGAAGTTGCACCTCGGTTGACCACCACGTCGTTCATGGCGGTAGCGCTGAAAACGCACTGGCCGTCGCGCCACACCTTGGCCTGCATCATCCAGCGCCGGTCTTCCTCAAATTTTCCACGCAGCATGGGTTTGAGCGTGTCCTGGTAATCCTCGAAAGCAATATCAGTGATGAAACCGAGCCGCCCCTGGTTGATGCCGACCAGTGGAATGCCAAACTGGGCCAGCTGCCGCCCTATGCCCAGCATGGTGCCGTCGCCACCCACCACCAGGGCGAGATCGCATTTTGCCCCAATGCCGGCAACGTCAAGCGTTGGAAACCGGGTCAGGCCGGTATTGCTGGCGGTGTCCTGCTCAAGCGTGACCTCGCAGCCCTGCGTGCAGAGAAAGTGCACAATGTCTTCCAGCGCGGACCGGGATCCTTGAGCCTGGTACTTGCCGATCAGTGCGACATGGCGGAATTGCGATTTCATCGGCAGATTACCCTGGAAACGGCAGTTGGACGCACCTGAGGGTGCGTAGCGCTCTCACCTGAAAGGTGAACATGATCGAAGACGTAAATGTTAGATTTCACGCGGCTTTGCCAAGGTAATCAAGCGGTCAACTGCCGTTTCCAGGATTACATCACAACATGGTGGCAGAAGCTTCGTAGAATGTCATCATGCTTGATGATCGTGCCCGGTTGTTGTTGAAAGCGCTGGTTGAGCGTTACATTGCTGATGGTCAGCCGGTGGGCTCGCGCACACTGTCCAGGGCCTCAGGGCTGGAGCTGTCTCCCGCCACCATACGCAATGTCATGAGCGACCTGGAGGATCGTGGCCTGATTGTCAGCCCGCACACCTCGGCCGGCCGCATTCCCACGGCGCGGGGTTACCGCCTCTTTGTCGATACCATGCTGACCACGCAGCGCGACGCGCTGTCGACAGGTGGTCACATCACAGCGCCCAGGCTGGCACCCGATCAGCCGCAGAACGTGATCAGCAACGCGGCCCACATCCTGTCCAGCCTGTCACAGTTTGTGGGGGTGGTCATGGCGCCGCGCCGAACGTCGGTGTTCCGGCATATAGAGTTTTTACGCCTGTCCGAGAAACGTTTTCTCGTGATCATCGTCTCGCCCGACGGCGATGTTCAAAATCGTGTCATCTTTACCGAAGCCGACTACACCCAGTCCCAGCTGGTTGAAGCGTCCAACTTTCTCAACTCGCACTACACGGGCATGGCGATTGAAGAAGTGCGTGAGCGCCTGAAAAATGAGGTGGAAACGCTAAGGGGTGAAATCGCCACCTTCATGCAGGCTGCCGTCCAGGTCAGTTCCGAGGCCATCGAGTCGCGTGACGAAGTGGTTATCTCCGGTGAGCGCAACCTGCTGGCCGTCAGTGATTTTTCGAGCGACATGGGCAATTTGCGCAAGCTGTTTGACCTGTTCGAGCAGAAGGCGCAGCTGATACGCCTGCTCGATGTGGCCAGCCGCGCCGAGGGCGTGCGAATTTACATAGGCGGCGAAAGCCAGGTCATCCCCTACCACGAGCTGTCGGTGGTCACAGCGCCTTACGAGGTCGATGGTCAGGTTGTGGGAACGCTGGGGGTGATTGGTCCCATGCGCATGCCCTACGAAAAAATGATCCAGATTGTCGATATCACGTCAAAGCTGGTCAGCTCCGCGCTTAGCTACAGCAGGTAGACCCTTACAATCAAGCTGTCGACGGGGGGCGTTAGCTCAGTTGGTTAGAGCAGAGGACTCATAATCCTTTGGTCCACAGTTCAAGTCTGTGACGCCCTACCAAGATAGGTATGGAAAGTCTGCTATTCAAAAGATAGCAGGCTTTTTTGTTTTTATGGCTCATGTAGCCACCATGTACCGCCAGTACCGGGTTTTGTACCGTGTAGGCATCACCACCAGCCAAAAAAAACCCGGCGGGTAAGGCCGGTTCCAGCCCTTTCGGGCCACGCTCAGGGAGGTGAAGGGGCAAGCGCAGCAAGCCGCGCGCCCTGGTGGCCAGGCAGGCCGATCAAATTTACTGCTGGGACATCATCTATCTGCCCCAGCAGCTGCGCGGCGCCTTCTTCTACCCGCCATGATTCAACAACGTAAGCGTCTAGCCGTGGCATATTGATTTGATTGCGCTACTTGCCGACCATCGCGGTCATGGCG
>MERZ01000222.1:195-1191 GCA_001770785.1 Burkholderiales bacterium RIFCSPHIGHO2_12_FULL_61_11 | reverse complement strand
ACAGCTCATAAAAGCCCATGATTGAAGGACCGAAAGACGCCTCAACTTTTTCTTCGCCATCCCTGTTCATATGATCTTCCAGAGCACTTAGAAGTTATCCGTAAATAGTACACTCTTGTCCTGAGCCGTACTTCACACGGCGTCGGGGCGAATGTATGGCGACACGCAAGCGAGTCGAATCGTGGGTGGTGACTGATGAATTCTGGCAGCGTGTTGAGCCGTTGATTCCGGTGCGCGAGCGCAGCGCGGACAAGGCGTACCTGCGCAAGGCGGGAGCGGGGCGGCCACCCAAGCCGGCACGGCAAGTGTTCGAGGCAGTCGTATATGTTTTGCGCACGGGCTGCCAATGGAAGGCGCTGCCCAAGGAGCGCTTTGGCAGTGCCAGCGCGGTGCACAAGCGATTCCTGGAGTGGGAGGCCGCGGGCGTGTTCGAGGCCATCTGGAAAGCCGGGCTTGCCGAGTACGACCAGATGGAAGGGATCGCTTGGCGATGGCAGAGCATCGACGGGGCCATGTTCAAGGCCCCATTGGCGCAAGAGGCGGTCGGACGCAATCCGACCGATCGGGGAAAAAAAGGGGAGCAAGCGCCACTTGCTGGTGGACGGGCGTGGCGTCCCGTTGTCGCTCGTCGTGACCGGGGCCAATGCGCATGACGTCACGCAACTCGATGCCGTGCTGCAGGCCATCATGGTCAAGCGCAAGATGCCAAGCACGCGGCGCAGCAAGCACCTGTGCGCCGATGCAGGTTACCGAGGGCGGCCTGCGTTGAAGATCATCGAGGCACATGGCTACATCCCTCACGTCGTTGATCGCAGCAAAGAGGCCGATGCCAAGCGGCGCGACCCGACCAAGAAAGCTCGACGCTGGGTCGTCGAGGTCTGCCACAGCTGGTTCAATCGCTTTCGCAAGCTGCTCGTGCGATACGAGAAGCTCGAACGCAGTTTCGTCGCGCTGAACCATATCGCCGCCGCCATCATCGCCTTCCGCAAAGTATCG
>MERZ01000222.1:0-129 GCA_001770785.1 Burkholderiales bacterium RIFCSPHIGHO2_12_FULL_61_11 | reverse complement strand
TTTAGCGCGACAGAGTTGTGTGAGATCTCAAGCTGCAAGTTTGGCGCTTGCCAGCCGGTTCAAGCTAACGCCCTGTTCCGCCGCTTCCAACGCCAGGGCCCGGTGTAGCTGCGGCGGAATACGAATTCG
>MERZ01000221.1:8137-9874 GCA_001770785.1 Burkholderiales bacterium RIFCSPHIGHO2_12_FULL_61_11 | reverse complement strand
CCACACTACGTTCGCAATGACAGACGGTTCATGGAGAGCGCAGCGCGGCGATCCATCGTCGAGAAGGCGGGGGCATGGATTGCCGCGCTACGCTCGCAATGACTGACTCGGCGCCTTGCCAGCGTGGCACGGTTGCTGCCCACAATGTCTTGGCAGATAATAAATTAATGAAGAAGCCAAAAGGTCTCCTGGTCGATTACCTAGCCAGCAACTGCGGAGTAATTTCAAGCGCGTTGACTGATCACGATATTTATCTTTTCCGCGAAGGCTCGCACGCGCGGCTTTATGAGCGGCTCGGCTGCAGGCTGGCGACCTCCGGCAAGGGTGCGCATTTTTCCGTATGGGCACCGAATGCCGCAGCCGTTTGCGTGATTGGCGAGTGGAACGGCTGGCAACCGGAGGAGCAGGGTTTGCAGCTCAGGTCCGACGATTCCGGCATCTGGGAAGGCTATGTGGCCAATGCCGAGCGCGGTCAATCGTACAAATACCGCATCACGTCCAGCGTCAGTGGCTACGTTGTTGACAAGGCCGATCCCTTCGCGCTTTACGCCGAACTCTCACCGGCAAGCGGCTCGCGCGTCTGGGCGCTGGACCACGAATGGCAGGATGCCGACTGGATGCGCAAGCGCGCCGCCAGCAATGCGCCTGATGCGTCCATGGCGATCTACGAGCTGCACGCCGGTTCATGGCGGCGCAAGGAGGAACGTTTTCTCGATTATCGCGAGCTGGCCCATGCGCTGGCCGATTACATGGTCGAGATGGGGTTCACCCATGTCGAGCTGATGCCGATCACCGAGCATCCTTTTTACGGCTCATGGGGCTATCAGACCACCGGTTATTTTGCGCCAACTTCGCGCTTCGGCACACCGCAGGACTTCATGTATTTCGTCGATCATCTGCACCAAAGAGGGATAGGCGTGATTCTTGACTGGGTGCCTTCGCATTTTCCGACCGACGAACACGGTCTTGGCTATTTCGACGGAACGCACCTGTACGAACATGCTGATCCGCGCCAGGGTTTTCACACTGAGTGGGGTTCCAGCATCTTCAACTATGGCCGCAACGAGGTGCGAAGTTTCCTGCTGTCGTCGGCGCATTTCTGGCTGGAAAAATACCACATCGACGGTCTGCGGGTCGACGCGGTTGCCTCGATGCTTTACCTCGACTACGCGCGCAAGGAGGGCGAGTGGATTCCCAACCGCCACGGTGGCCGGGAGAACCTCGAAGCCATCGATTTCCTGCGCAAGTTGAACGAGACGGTCTATCACGACTTTCCCGACACCGTGGTCATTGCCGAGGAGTCCACCGCGTGGCCCATGGTATCGCGCCCGACCTATCTGGGTGGTCTGGGCTTCGGCATGAAATGGAACATGGGCTGGATGCACGACACGCTGGCCTACATGCAGGAAGAACCCGTCCACCGCAAGCACCATCACGGGCAGCTTACGTTTTCCCTCGTTTATGCATTCAACGAGAATTTCGTGCTGCCGCTTTCCCACGATGAAGTGGTGTACGGCAAGGGCTCCTTGCTGGGCAAGATGCCGGGCGACAGCTGGCAGCAGTTTGCCAATCTGCGGGCATACTACGGTTTCATGTGGGCGCATCCGGGCAAAAAACTTCTCTTCATGGGTTGCGAGTTCGGGCAACGGCGCGAGTGGACGCATGAGGGCGAGCTCGAATGGTGGGTCACGGAACTGCCGGAGCACGGCGGCTTGCAGCACTTCGTCAAGGCGCTCA
>MERZ01000221.1:2677-8090 GCA_001770785.1 Burkholderiales bacterium RIFCSPHIGHO2_12_FULL_61_11 | reverse complement strand
GGGTCGGTGTCCCGCTGGGCGGCTTCTGGCGTGAGTTGCTCAACAGCGATGCGCGTGAATATGGTGGCGCCGGATGGGGCAATCTTGGAGGAGTCGAGGCCTCGCCCGTCGCCAGCCACGGACGCCTGAATTCCCTCAGCCTGACGCTGCCGCCTCTTTCAACCGTCATTTTGAAACCCGAGCCCCATGCCTGACCTGCCTCATAGGCGAGCCGTATTGCCAAGCAAAATCACGCTGCCTGAAGGCCGCGTGCGCGCCGTGATTGACGCGGTTCGCCCGTCGGTCGATGGGGGTTTATTTGCGGTCAAACGGGTCGTTGGCGAGCGCTTCGAGGTGCAGGCGGACTGCTTCACCGACGGCCATGACGTCCTGCGCGCGGCGCTGCAATGGCGCGGCGAGGCCGAGAAAGCGTGGCACGAGGTTGAACTGGTGGCGCTGGGCAACGATGTCTGGAGCGCCAGCTTTACCCCACCCACGCCGGGCCGCTACCTCTACACCGTGGCTGCCTGGGTGGACCACTTTGAATCCTGGCGCCGTGAACTCGAACGCCGCATCGATGCCGACGATATCCGCATTGCCGTGCAGCTTGGCGCGGCCCTGATCGAGGCTTGTGCCGGGCGCGCAAAGGCCAAGGATCGCAAGGCGCTTGGCGACTGGGCCGCGCGGCTGCGCCAGCAGGCCGGATCAAAGACCGGACAATTGGCGTCGCTCAAAGCGCTGGCGCTGGATCAGGCGCTCGCCGAAGTCGCTGCCCGCAACCCTGATCGCGCGTTCGAAGCCACATATCGGATGGCCTTGCCGCTGGTGGTTGATCGCGAACGGGCACGCTACAGCACCTGGTACGAGCTGTTTCCGCGCTCGACCTCGCACGAACCCGGTCGCCACGGCACTTTTCGCGACGTCGAGGCGCGTCTGCCTTATGTCGCCGAACTCGGCTTTGACGTGTTGTACTTTCCGCCGATTCATCCCATCGGGCGTGAAAAACGCAAGGGCAGGAACAACGCGCTCGTTGCCAATGCCGACGACGTTGGCAGTCCCTGGGCGATCGGTGCCGCCGAAGGGGGGCACAAGGCCATCCTGACAGAGCTGGGCAGCTTCGAGGATTTCCGCCATCTGGTGGCCAAGGCGAAGGAGTTTGGCATCGAACTGGCGCTCGACATCGCCTTCCAGTGCGCGCCCGATCATCCTTACATCAAGGAACACCCGAGCTGGTTTCGCTGGCGGCCCGACGGCAGCGTGCAATACGCCGAGAACCCGCCCAAGAAATATCAGGACATCTACCCTTTCAATTTTGAAAGCGAAGACTGGCGCGGTCTGTGGCGAGAACTAAAAGGGGTGATCGATTTCTGGATCGCCGAGGGCGTGAAGATTTTCCGCGTCGACAATCCGCACACCAAGTCCTTCGCGTTCTGGGAGTGGGCAATCGGCGAGGTCAAGCGCGCGCATCCCGACGTTATTTTTCTCGCCGAGGCCTTCACCCGCCCCAAGGTCATGCATCGCCTGGCCAAGCTGGGCTTTTCGCAGTCCTACACCTACTTCACCTGGCGCAACACCAAGCACGAACTGGCCGAGTACTTCACCGAGCTGGCGCACGGCCCTGGCCGCGACTACTATCGCCCGAATGCCTGGCCGAATACGCCCGATATTCTGAGCGAAGCCTTGCATGACGCGCCGCGCGCCACTTTCATGGCGCGCCTGGTGCTCGCGGCGACGCTGGCGGCAAGCTATGGCATTTACGGGCCGGCCTATGAACTGCTGGAGCGAGCGCCGCGCGAAGCGGGCGTCGAGGAATACCTTGACTCGGAAAAGTATCAGCTGCGTGCCTGGGATCTGGCGCATCCCGATAGCCTGCGCCGCTTCATCGCACGCGTCAATCGCATCCGGCGCGACAACCCCGCGCTGCAGGCCGACGCGAGCCTGCGCTTCATTTCCGTGGACAACGATCAACTGATCGCCTATGCAAAGACCGAGCCGGCAAGCGACAACGTGATTGTCAGCGTCGTCAATCTCGACCCGCACAACACGCAGTCCGGCTGGCTGGAACTGGACGCCAGCGCGCTGGGCATAGAGCACGGGCAATCCTTCCAGATGCATGATCTGCTGAGTGATCAGCGCTTTCTGTGGCAGGGCACGCGCAATTTCATCATGCTCGATCCGCGCAATGCGCCAGCCCACATCTTCCGCCTGCGCCGACATGTGCGCAGCGAGCAGGATTTCGACTATTTTTTATAAGGTTTGACCGAGCATGAATGCGATCCTCCCGTCTGCCGTCGAAGCACCTGAACCGCCTGCCATCCCGATCGAAGACGATCCTCTCTGGTTCAAGGACGCGGTCATCTATCAGCTCAACATCAAGGCGTTCTTCGATTCCAATGACGACGGCATGGGCGACCTCAAGGGCCTCACCTCGAAGCTCGACTACGTCAAGGACCTGGGCGTCAACACGCTCTGGCTGATGCCTTTTTATCCATCGCCGCTCAAGGACGATGGCTACGACATCTCAGAATACAACAACGTGCATCCGCAATACGGCACACGCAATGACTTTCGCACCATGCTGCGCGAGGCGCACCGGCGCGGATTGAAGGTGATCACGGAGCTCGTCATCAACCACACGTCGGATGCGCATGCGTGGTTCCAGGCCGCGCGCCGTGCGCCGGCCGGATCGAACAAGCGCAACTACTACGTCTGGAGCGATACCAACCGGAAATATCAGGGAACGCGCATCATCTTCAACGACACCGAGACGTCGAACTGGACCTGGGACCCGGTGGCAAAGGCCTATTACTGGCATCGCTTCTTCAGCCACCAGCCTGACCTCAACTTCGACAACCCGCATGTCCTCAAAGCAATTTTCCGCACCATGCGGTTCTGGTTCGACATGGGCGTGGATGGCTTCCGGCTCGACGCGATTCCCTACCTGATCGAGCGCGACGGCACCAGCAACGAAAACCTTCCCGAGACCCACGCCGTCATCAGGCAGCTGCGCGCGGCGATCGACGCGCGCTACAAGAACCGCTTCCTGCTGGCCGAAGCCAACCAGTGGCCGGAGGACGTGCGCGAATATTTCGGAGATGGCGACGAATGCCACATGGCTTATCACTTTCCCCTGATGCCACGCATCTACATGGCCATCGCCCAGGAAGACCGCCACCCGATCGTCGAAATCATGCAGCAGACGCCAACCATTCCCGAGAGCTGCCAGTGGGCCATCTTCCTGCGAAACCACGACGAGCTGACGCTGGAGATGGTGACGAGCAAGGAGCGCGACTACATGTACAGCACCTACGCCGCCGACCCCCGCGCGCGCATCAATCTGGGCATTCGCCGCCGGCTCGCGCCCTTGATGGAAAACGATGCGGACCGCATCAAGCTGATGAACAGCCTGCTGCTGTCCATGCCCGGTTCGCCCATCATCTACTACGGCGACGAGATCGGCATGGGCGACAATGTTTTCGTCGGCGACAGAAATGGCGTGCGCACCCCCATGCAATGGAGCCCGGACCGCAATGCCGGTTTTTCGCGCGCCGATCCGCAGCGCCTTTACCTGCAGCCGATCATGGACGCGGTCTATGGCTATGAAGCGATCAACGTCGAGGCGCAGTCGCGCGATGCGAGCTCGCTGCTGAACTGGATGCGGCGCCTGCTGGCGGTGCGCAAAACCAGCCGCGCTTTTGGCCGCGGCAAGCGCACCTTCCTGAAACCGGGCAACCGCAAGATACTGGCCTACCTCAGCGAGTACGACGAGGACGCTATTTTGTGCGTGGCAAACCTCGGACGGGCAGCGCAACCGGTCGAACTCGATCTGGCGCGCTTCAAGGGACGCGTGCCGGTTGAGATGCTCGGCCGAGCCGCCTTCCCGCCGATCGGTGAACTACCTTACTTGCTGACCTTGCCCGCTTACGGCTTTTACTGGTTTCGCCTGGCGAGCGATGTCGCCGTGCCGCACTGGCACGACGAGCGCTTTGACCTGGAGGACCGGCCCGTGCTGGTTCTGTTTGACGGCTGGACCAGCCTGTTTCGCGACCGGGTGGTGCCCTGGCGCATCGGCATGGCCGAAAAGACGCGCACGCAGTTTGAAACCGATACCTTGCCGCGCTACATCGAAGTGCAGCGCTGGTACGCCAGCAAGATCAGCAGTATCAAACGCGCCAAGCTGGTGGATCATGCGCTGTGGGACGAAGGCAAGCTGAGCTGGCTGTTGTCGTTGATTGAACTCGACGGGGCGGCGGAGCACCCGACCTATTTCATGCCGCTGGCGCTCGCCTGGGAGGATCGCGATGAGGCGCGCCTGCGCAACCTGACGCCAACAGCCGTCGCAAAAGTCCGCCAGCAGGGCGAAGTCGGCGTGATGGGCGACGCGTTTTCAGACGAGGCATTTTGCCGCGCAATGATTCAGGCGATTGGAGCCAACAAGTCATTCGCCACGGCACACGGCAAGCTGCATTTCAGCCCCACCGCCGCCTTCGAGCGGATCGTTGGCGCCGACTTTGCGCAACTGCCGGTCGGCCGCCCGCAGGCGCAAAGCAGCAACACCATCGTCAGCCTGGGCGAACGCCTGTTCCTCAAGGGCTATCGGCGCTTGCGGGAAGGCGTGAACCCGGAACTCGAGCTCGGTCGCTTTCTCACGGAAGTCGCCAATTATCCTTATTGCGCCCCCGTGGCCGGTGCGCTGGAATATGTCGCCTCGAACGGCGCTGTGATGACGCTGGCGCTGGTGCAGGGCTATGTGGCGAACCAGGGCGACGGCTGGGTCTACACGCTCGACTACCTCGAACGCTACCTTGAGCAGAGTCTGTCCAGCATCGAAGAGATGCCGCAGGATGTGCACGGCGCTTACCTGGCGTTGATCGCCAAGCTTGGCGAACGCACCGCGCAATTGCATCTCGCCTTGGCCCAGCGCAGCGACGATCCCGCTTTCGCGCCCGAAACGCTCGAATCGGTGGATGTGGCGCGCTACCGCGCGCAGGCCACTGACGAGGCACGCGCGACCTTTGACCTGCTTGAAGCGGGCCTCAGCCGCTTGCCGGATGATGCGCGCAGCGACGCGCAAGCGCTGCTGGCGCAGCGCGATCTGGTTTTATCGCGCATCGAGTCCTGTACGGCCGAGACGCCAGCGGCGCTCAAGACGCGTTACCACGGGGACTTTCATCTGGGCCAGGTGCTGCTGGTCAAGAATGATTTCGTCATTATCGACTTCGAGGGCGAACCGGCGCGAAGCATCGAAGAACGACGCGCCAAGCAGTCACCCCTGCGCGACGTTGCCGGCATGTTGCGTTCCTTCAGCTACGCACAGTGGAGCGCGCTCAGGCACGTTGCCCAGGATGCGCAGGCGCTCGACAAGCTGGCGCTGCTGGCCCGTGCCTGGGAAACCGAGGTGCGGCGGACATTTCTGCAGGCCTACGACCAGGTG
>MERZ01000221.1:0-2637 GCA_001770785.1 Burkholderiales bacterium RIFCSPHIGHO2_12_FULL_61_11 | reverse complement strand
TGCGCTACGAGATAGGCAATCGACCCGACTGGGTGCGCATTCCGCTGCACGGTCTCCTCGGCCTGACCCAAAACGCGCTAGACTTTTAAACACAATCAAAAAAACGGAGGCATCATGGAAAGTGTAGACATGCTGTTTGAGCCTGTACGAGCGTTTCTCGTACAGATTGGCACGTTCCTGCCTCGGCTTGCGCTGGGCATTATCGTGCTCATCGCTGGCTGGCTGCTGGCGAAGGTTGTGCGCTTTGCCATCGAGAAGGCCTTGCGTGCGATCAATTTCAACATCGTGACCGAACGCTCGGGCATGGACGGTTTTTTGCGTCAGGGTGGCGTGGAGACTGACACGACCGGCCTGGTCGGCGTGCTGATCTATTGGCTGGTGATTCTTGCGGCGCTGATCATCGCCTTCAATGGTTTGGGGCTGACCTACATCACTGATCTTCTGGGGCGAGTGGTCTTGTTTGTGCCCCACGTCATCGTCGCGCTGGTCATTCTGGCTTTTGGTGGCTACTTCGCGCGCTTTGTTGGCGATGCCGTGCTGACCTACTGCCGCAATATCGAGCTTCAGGATGCCGACCTTCTCGGCAAGATCGCGAAGTACGCGATCATGGTTTTCGTCGTGCTCATCGCGCTGGACCAGATCAATATCGGCGGCAGCATCATTCGCCAGAGTTTCCTGATCATTCTTGGCGGCATCATGCTCGCCCTGGCGCTCGCCTTTGGCCTAGGCGGCAGGGACTGGGCGGCAGCAACCCTTGAGCGTTGGTGGCCCAGAAAAAAGGACGATCCAAATGACGACTCGGCACGCTAGCGCCACCAAAGCCACTGACGCCAACCCTTTTTCATGGGGCTTTTATACCGCCTTCACCGCCATTCAGGTCCGACGATGCCCTCTCAATTTTTCGCCATTCGATTTCATCCGCTCCTTGCTGGTCCCTTTGCTCTGACGGGTAGCGGCTCATGAAAGCCCATTCCCGGATCACAGCCATTTGGCCGGGTAGCGCCTATCCGCGCGGTGCCACCTGGGATGGGGAGGGCGTGAACTTCGCCGTGTTCTCCGAAAACGCCGAAAAGGTCGAACTGTGCATTTTCGATGACAACGGACGTTTCGAGCGCCAGCGCATCACCATGCGTGAGCGCACCGACTACATCTGGCACTGCTACCTGCCCGAGGCACGGCCTGGCATGGCTTACGGTTACCGCGTGCACGGCCCCTACCAGCCCGAGAACGGTCATCGTTTCAATCCGCACAAGCTGGTTATTGACCCGTATGCCAAGGATCTGATCGGCACCTTGCGCTGGAGTGATGCGCTCTACGGCTATAGCGTCGGCCACCGCAAGGAGGATCTGTCCTTCGACCGCCGCGACAGCGCCGCCTTCATGCCCAAGTGCCGCGTCATGGAGCCTGCGTTCACTTGGGGCGAAGACCGCCGCCCCGCAGTGCCGTGGCAGGACATGGTGATTTACGAGCTGCATGTGCGCGGCTTCACCATGCAGCATCCCGAGGTGCCCGCGCCTTTTCGCGGAACCTATGCGGGTCTGGCCTGCGCGACGGTGGTCGACTACCTGAAACGGCTCGGCGTCACCACCGTCGAGCTCATGCCGGTGCACAGCTTTATCAACGACCGCATTCTGGTTGAGAAAGGCCTGGAGAATTACTGGGGCTACAACACGCTGGGCTTCTTCGCGCCGGAACCGCGCTACTCCGCTTCCGGCAAGGTCAAGGAGTTCAAGACCATGGTGAAGATCCTGCATACGGCGGGAATCGAGGTCTTGCTTGACGTGGTCTATAACCATACCTGCGAGGGCAATCACCAGGGCCCGACCCTGTCCTTGCGCGGTATCGACAATGCCTCCTACTACATCCTCAAACCCGAGGGCCGCCGGTTTTATGATGACTTCACCGGCTGCGGCAACACGATCAATCTCGAGCACCCGCGTGCCCTGCAACTGGTGATGGATTCCCTGCGCTATTGGGTGGAAGAAATGCACGTTGACGGCTTCCGTTTCGATCTGGCGACCGCACTGGCCCGCGAAAGCGGCGCGGTTGAGCATCTGGGCGGATTTTTCGACGCGATCCGGCAGGATCCCACGCTCAATCGGGTCAAGCTGATCGCCGAGCCGTGGGATCTCGGGCATGGTGGCTATCAGGTCGGTCATTTTCCCCTGGGTTGGGCCGAATGGAATGACCGCTATCGCGACGGCGTGCGCGCCTACTGGAAGGGTGACCGCGACACCATTGGCGAACTGGCGCGCCGTCTGACGGGGTCGAGCGATCTCTACGCGCATTCCGGCAAGCGCCCCAGCGCCAGCATCAACTTTGTCACCGCGCATGACGGCTTCACCCTGAACGATCTGGTCTCCTATAACGACAAGCACAATGATGCCAACGGCGAAGGCAACCGCGACGGCAATAACAATAACCTGTCATGGAACTTCGGCGTCGAGGGCCCGACCGACGATCCCGCGATAAAGCAGATTCGCGAACAGCAAAAGCGTAATTTTCTGGCCACGCTGCTGCTGTCTCAGGGTGTGCCGATGCTGCTGGCCGGCGACGAGATCAGCAATTCGCAAGATGGCAACAACAACGCTTATTGCCAGAACAACGAAATCGGCTGGGTCGACTGGCGTTCGAGCA
>MERZ01000220.1 GCA_001770785.1 Burkholderiales bacterium RIFCSPHIGHO2_12_FULL_61_11 | reverse complement strand
GACAACCTCTTTTGCCTGAATGCCCAAGCCTGGCGCCGGTTTAACGCTCACCCTTGCAGTCGCCTTTGGCTGCGGAGGAGGGCGCTACGAAATAAATAGCTTGTCGCGCCCGTGCCTATTGGGCTAAATGCCCCTATTTCGTTCCAAAAATCCGGTCGCCAGCATCACCCAGCCCTGGCAGGATGTAGCCGTGCTCGTTGAGCTGCCTGTCAATGGCCGCGGTGTAAATCGCCACATCCGGATGGGCTTTTTGCAAGGCGGCAATGCCTTCGGGGCAGGTCAGCAGGCAGACGAACTTGATGGACTTGGGTTTGAGCTTTTTGAGCCGGTTCACGGCGGCGATGGCCGAGTTGCCGGTGGCCAGCATGGGGTCAACGACCACAATATCGCGCTCTTGCATATCCTGCGGCATCTTGAAGTAATACTCGACGGCCTCCAGTGTTTCGGGGTCGCGGTACAGCCCCACATGGCCGACACGGGCACCCGGAACCACGTTGAGCATGCCTTCCAGAATGCCGTTGCCAGCGCGCAGGATGGACACAAACACCAGCTTTTTGCCGTCAATCATTTTGCCGGTCATGGTTTCCAGCGGCGTCTCGACTTCAACATCCTGAAGCGGCATGTCGCGGGTCACTTCATAGGCCATCAGGGTGCTCAGTTCATTGAGCAGGGTGCGAAAGGTGCTGGTGGAGGCGTCCTTGCGGCGCATCAGGGTCAGCTTGTGCTGAACCAGCGGGTGATCAATCAGGTGAACGTTGCCCATGAATTTGTAGCTTTCTTGTTGTGGATTCTTGATTTGCCTGTTCAGCGCTTCTTGCTGCCCAGGAGGCTGCCCAGCACGCCGCGAATGATCTCGCGCCCCACCGCGGAGCCCATGGTGCGCACGGCGGACTTGGCCATGCTTTGCGCCAGACCTTCGTACTTGCCGCCGCGTGGGCCGGTGCTGCCAAACAGCATGTCATTCAGCCCACCCAGAATGCCGCCGGAAGCGGCCTGGCCCGCCGCTGCTGGCTGCGGGGCCGCTGCCTCCGCACGCTCCTTGAGCTTTTCATAAGCCGATTCGCGGTCGATGTCCTTTTCGTAGACACCGGCCACCAGTGAGTTTTGCAGCAGCTGCTGGCGTTGCTGGGGCGTGATGGGGCCAAGCTGGCTACCAGGCGGCAGCACATAGACGCGCTCGGTGACACTGGGTCGGCCCTTGGCATCCAGCAGGCTCACCAGCGCCTCGCCGACGGCCAGCTCGGTGATGGCGGTTTCTATGTCCAGCCCCGGCTTTTGCCGCATGGTTTGTGCCGTTGCCTTGACGGCTTTCTGGTCGCGCGGAGTGTAGGCGCGCAGGGCGTGCTGCACCCGGTTGCCCAGCTGCGCCAACACCGAATCGGGAATATCCAGCGGGTTTTGCGTCACAAAATAGACCCCGACGCCTTTGGAACGCACCAGGCGCACCACCAGCTCAATGCGTTCAATCAGCACCTTGGGTGCCTCGCTAAACAGAAAATGGGCTTCGTCGAAGAAGAACACCAATTTTGGTTTTTCGGGGTCGCCGATCTCGGGCAATTGCTCGAACAGCTCGGACAGCATCCACAGCAAAAAGGTCGCATACAGACGCGGCGAATTCATCAGCCTGTCGGCGGCCAGGATGTTGACAACGCCATGCCCGGCGCTGTCGGTCTGCATGAAGTCGCTGATGTTGAGCATGGGCTCGCCAAAGAATTGGCTGCCGCCCTGGCTTTCGATCTGCATCAGCCCGCGCTGGATGGCCCCCACGCTGGCAGCGCTGACGTTGCCGTACTCGGTGGTGAACTGGCTGCTGTTGTCGCCCACATACTGCAGCATGGCGCGCAGGTCTTTCAGGTCGAGCAGCAGCATGCCGTTGTCATCGGCAATCTTGAACACCAGATTGAGCACGCCCGCCTGGGTTTCGTTAAGGTTGAGCATGCGGCCCAGCAGCAGCGGGCCCATGTCGGAGACGGTGGCGCGCACCGGGTGGCCTTGCTCGCCAAACACGTCCCACAGCGTGACCGGGCAGGCCAGAGGCTCTGGCTTTTCAATCCCGCGTTCCTTCAGAATAGCGGCCATTTTGTCGCCGATATGGCCCGCCTGGCTGATGCCGCTCAGGTCGCCCTTGACGTCGGCCATGAAAACGGGAACACCGATTTTCGAGAAATTTTCGGCCAGCGTCTGCAGCGTGACGGTTTTGCCGGTCCCCGTGGCGCCGGTGACCAAGCCATGTCGATTGGCCAGGCCGGGCAGCAGCTCGCACTGGGTTGAAGAGTTCCTGGCGATCAGCAGGGGAGATATCGAGGATTCAGGCATTGGAATGTCCAATCAATGAAAAAGTAAAATGCAGCCTGTAGATTAAATCAATTATTGAGCTTTCCACAATTTGTGACCGCATCGGCGTCATTGCGAGCGAAGCGCGGCAATCCATGGCTGCGCTTTATCGACGATGGATCGCCACGGCCTTCGGCCTCGCGATGACGAGGCTCTGCGTGGGCTTGGCGATGACCGCAAGGGTGTCATGAGTTAGGGAAACATCAATAATCCATCAACCAAGGGGTTCTGTCGTGGCTGGTCATAGCAAATGGGCGAATATTCAACACCGCAAGGGTCGCCAGGACGACAAACGTGGCAAGGTCTGGACGCGGGTCATCCGTGAAATCATGGTGGCTGCCCGCCTGGGTGGCGGTGATCTGGACACCAATCCGCGCCTGCGCCTGGCCGTGGACAAGGCCAAGGCGGCCAACATGCCGGCCGACACCATCAAGCGAAATATTGACAAGGCCACGGGCAGCCTGGAAGGCACTCACTACGAGGAAGTCCGCTATGAAGGCTATGGCATTGGCGGCGCCGCCATACTGGTTGACTGCATGACCGACAACAAAGTGCGCACGGTGGCTGAAGTTCGCCATGCGTTTGCCAAGCACGGCGGCAACATGGGCGCCGAAGGTTCCGTGGCTTTTCAGTTCAAGCACTGCGGCCAGCTGATTTTTGCGCCCGGCACCGATGAAGACAAGGTCATGGAAGTGGCGCTGGAGGCCGGCGCCGACGACGTGATCACCGATGACGACGGCGCCATAGAAGTGCTGACGCCTTACACCAGTTTTGAAGCCGTCAAAAAGGCGCTGGAGGCGGCCGGACTCAAGCCCGAGCTGGCCGAAGTGACCATGCGTGCCGACAACGAGCTTGAACTTACGGGTGAAGATGCCCAAAAGATGCAAAAGCTGCTGGATGTGCTGGAGGATCTGGACGACACGCAGGAAATCTTTCACAACGCTGAGCTTTCCGAGTAAACCGTGACTCAAGCAGAACAAAACACAACAACGAAAGCGGTGGCATGAAAGTATTAGTAGTGGGCAGCGGTGGGCGTGAACACGCCCTGGCCTGGAAGCTGGCGCAATCGCCCAAAGTGCGCGTGGTTTATGTGGCGCCGGGCAACGGCGGCACGGCGCTGGATGCGCGACTGGAGAACATTGATATCACCGACATTCAGGCGCTGCGTGCCTGGGCCCTCACAGAAAAAATAGCCCTGACCGTGGTGGGCCCCGAGCAGCCGCTGGCCGCTGGCATTGTTGATGAGTTCCGGGCCCATGACCTGCGGGTGTTTGGCCCGACCAAAGTGGCGGCCCAGCTGGAAAGCTCCAAGGCCTTTTCCAAGGCCTTCATGACGCGCCATCACATTCCGACCGCCGAATACGAAACCTTTACCGATGCCGTGGCCGCGCACGCCTATGTCGATGAAAAAGGCGCCCCCATCGTGGTGAAAGCCGATGGCCTGGCGGCGGGCAAAGGCGTGGTGGTGGCAATGACGTTGCAAGAGGCCCATGAGGCCATTGACTTCATGCTGGTGGACAACATCCTGGGCGTGACGCACAACGAAGGCGAGGATGGCAAGGCTTTGCCGCGGGTGGTCATTGAGGAATTCCTGCAGGGCGAAGAAGCCAGTTTTATCGTGCTGTGCGACGGCAAAAGCGTGACCGCCATGGCGACCAGCCAGGACCACAAGCGCCTGCTCGATGGCGACCAGGGTCCAAACACCGGTGGCATGGGCGCGTATTCACCGGCCCCGGTGGTGACGCCCGAGGTGCATGCGCGCGCCATGCGCGAAATCATCCTGCCCACCATCAAGGGCATGGAAAAAGACGGCATCATCTACACCGGTTTTCTGTATGCTGGCCTCATGATCGACGCGCAAGGCAAGCCCAAAACGCTTGAGTTCAACTGCCGCATGGGCGACCCTGAAGCGCAGCCCATCCTGATGCGCCTGAAAACCGATTTTTGTGACGTGATGATGGCGGCTACCTCCGGTACGCTCGACCAGATCGAGCTGGAGTGGGACCGCCGACCGGCCCTGGGCGTGGTGATGGCCGCGCACGGTTACCCGCTTCATCCCCGCAAGGGCGATGCCATCCATGGCTTGCCCAAAGCGGCCGAGGATGTCATGGTGTTTCACGCGGGAACGCGCAAGCAGGGCAATGCCACGGTCACCGATGGCGGACGTGTGCTTTGTGTGACGGCGCTGGCCAGTACCGTCAAGGCGGCCCAGCAGCGTGCTTATGAAGTGGCCCAGGATATTTCCTTTGACGGCGCGCAGTATCGCAAGGACATTGGGCATCTGGCCATCAAATCCTGATGGGTATGACCGATCTTTCAAGCGTTCGAACATTTTTGATGGGCCTGCAGCAGCGCATCACCACGGCTGTCGCCGAGCTTGATGGCCAGTCTTTTCTGACCGACCCTTGGCAAAAAGAGCCGGGTGAAGCGCTGCAGGGAAACGGCATCACGCAGATTCTGGAGCACGGCCAGGTGTTTGAGCGGGCCGGTTGCGGCTTTTCGCAGGTGCGTGGCCCGATGCTTCCACCCTCTGCGACGCAGCACAGGCCCGAGCTGGCCGGCGCGCCCTTTGAGGCCATGGGCGTCTCGCTGGTGTTTCACCCGCGCAACCCCTATGTGCCGACCGTGCACATGAATGTGCGCATGCTGGCCGCAACACCCGCGGACGGTTTGGGCGAGCCCGTTTGCTGGTTTGGCGGTGGCATGGACTTGACGCCTTACTATGGTTTTCATGAGGACGCAGTGCATTTTCATCAAGTCTGCAAGGATGCGTTGGCGCCATTCGGCAGCGACAAATACCCGCGCTTCAAGCAATGGTGCGACGAGTATTTTTACCTCAAGCACCGCCAGGAACAGCGGGGCATAGGTGGCGTCTTTTTTGACGATTTCCAGGAGCTGGGCCTGGCGCAGAGTTTTGCCATGATGCAAAGCGTGGCGGATTCGTTTTTGTCGGCTTACCTGCCGATTGTTGAGCGGCGCAAGAATACGCCCTATGGCGAGCGGGAGCGTGACTTTCAGCTCAACCGGCGCGGCCGTTACGTCGAGTTCAACCTGGTGTGGGATCGCGGCACGCACTTTGGCTTGCAGTCGGGCGGCCGCACGGAATCGATTTTGATGTCGA
>MERZ01000219.1:781-1280 GCA_001770785.1 Burkholderiales bacterium RIFCSPHIGHO2_12_FULL_61_11 | reverse complement strand
GAGGCTTCGGGTGGTTGGTGGCAAAAAATTGGCAGAGTCAAAACACGATTCTGCCGATGATGTCGTAAGTGTTTGATAATTGGTGGGCCGTGGCAGATTCGAACTGCCGACCAACTGGTTAAAAGGCGAAGCTGTTTTTGTGGGCGTAATCAATTCAACAAGTTACGGAGCGCCCGTTGCACACAAAAGCAGCAAAATGCCCATTTGAGCCGTTTGAAGTGGCACAAAAGTGCCACACGAAAAATTTTTTTGAGCGTCGCTGACGCAAGGAATGCGTTCTTCCGGTTGTACGGCGCCTTCGTGCGCTCGTCGACAATCATGAAGAACAGCGGGTACATCGCATAGCTCATGCCGTCGCCGCGCAAGACATGGCAGTCGTTCCAGAGCTTCTGGGCGATGGAGCTGGCGTTCAGCTGCGATTTTCCTGGAAACCGCGTTTGAGTTGCTGGATGAGCCTTAACGCAACATCCGATTGTACCGGCATGTCGCCCACCAGCCC
>MERZ01000219.1:570-773 GCA_001770785.1 Burkholderiales bacterium RIFCSPHIGHO2_12_FULL_61_11 | reverse complement strand
CTTTCGGGTTGGCCTCTTCTTCCAACAGCCCGGCGATTCGTTGCCACCCCTCCGGCGGAAGTAGCTTCGCCATGTCCCACCCCAGGAGCCACGCGCCGGCCATTTCGTAATCGAAATCGACTTCATCCAACAGATGCGACGCAACGGAGTAAAGACGCTCCGCGCCACCCACATCGAGATAATGGCGCAGGATTAACGCAAGA
>MERZ01000219.1:0-554 GCA_001770785.1 Burkholderiales bacterium RIFCSPHIGHO2_12_FULL_61_11 | reverse complement strand
GGGGTTGCGTATACCTTCGATCAACCCACGCCACGAGCTTTAGCAAAGCAAGTCCCGCCCCGCTTACCACCGGCGCTTCGATATCCCCGGGCAGCAACACGATGAGGGTCGCGGAGAGTGCCTCACGGAAGCCAAATACACCCATCACATCAGTACGGTCAGGCGGCCAAGCAATTGTGCGATCCGGACGTTCTATTGCACCGAAGGGCACGAGGTCGACCACGATGCCACCACCGGATTTAAGCCTGTGAAGCGTATCTTGAATCTCCGCGAAATTTCCCGCAGCGATCAGCCTCCCGCGGATTGCCTGAAAAATCTCCCATGTCTCCACCATGACCGCAAAATCCACATCCCGCGTTTCGCGGCCCGTCGGAATTCCATAACCATGCTGAAGCAGAAGATCGCGCGCGGTTGCGCCAGCCAGGAACCAAGGCGCGCCTTGCGTCGCGGCCTGGACTTGCGACACCAGCGGAACCAGCCAGCGCAGTTCAGTCTTCTTTGAAAAGTCGAGCGAGATGGCGGTCATAAAGCTGTTGCGCAGTTTCGATACAACG
>MERZ01000218.1 GCA_001770785.1 Burkholderiales bacterium RIFCSPHIGHO2_12_FULL_61_11 | reverse complement strand
GCCATCTCCCCTCCTGAGCATCACCGGACTGGTCAAGCACTATGAAAAAAGCCGCTCCCTGAGCGAGCGCCTGCTCGGCAAGCCGCGCACGCGGGTGCATGCGGTCAATAGCGTCAGCCTGACCATCGGGCGCGGTGAAACGCTGGGCCTGATCGGCGAGTCCGGCTGCGGCAAAAGCACGCTGGGTCGCACCGTGCTGCGGCTGCACGAACCCAGCGCCGGCTCGATTCATTTCGACGGCACCGACATCACAACGCTCGCGCCGGACCTGCTCACCAAAATGCGGGCCCGCATGCAGATCGTCTTTCAGGATCCGTATGCCTCGCTCAACCCGCGCAAGACGGTGCGTGAAATCGTTGGCCTGCCGCTGGCCCTTCAAGGCACGGTCGATCCCGCGCAGCGCGAGCAGCGCGTGCGCGCCATGCTGACGCGCGTGGGCCTGCGCGAGGAGCAGATCGGGCGCTATCCGCATCAGTTCTCCGGCGGGCAACGCCAGCGCATCGGCATTGCTCGCGCCCTGGTCACGCGCCCGGAACTGGTGGTGTGCGACGAGCCGGTGTCGGCGCTCGATGTGTCGATCAAGGCGCAAATCCTCGAGCTGATGGCCGAGCTGAAGAAGGAGCTCGGGCTGACCTATCTGTTCATCTCGCACGACATTGCCGTCGTCGGTTATCTGGCCGACCGCATCGCCGTCATGTACCTGGGCGAAATCGTCGAGGTCGGCCCCACCCGCGACGTGATGCGCGCGCCGCGCCATCCCTACACGCAGGCCCTGATGTCGGCCGTGCCGCGCGTGGACGCGCTCGCGCGGCGCCAGCGCATCGTGCTCAAGGGCGATCTGCCCTCACCCATCGACCCGCCAACGGGCTGCAAATTTCACACGCGATGCCCCAGCGCCATGGCCCACTGCGCCACTCATGTGCCATTGGCGGTGGCGATGAACGCCGACGGCTCGCACCAGGCTTCCTGTTTCCTTTATGAGGGCGCATGACATGCCTGCCGTGAAAGATGAGTTCATTGCGCCGTTGCTGTTGCGGGGCGACGCCCATGCCCGGGGCGCGCAGCAAGCCCGGCTGTGCCCCGATCAGGTCGAGGCGGTGCGCCGGGCGGTTGACAGCCGCATGGCCGGTCAGGACCGGCTGCTGCAAGCCCCTGACGTGGTGGCCTTTCTGGCGGCCCAATGGGATTTCGCGCGCGCCAACGACGCGCCGGGCCTGGCCGAAACACAGGGCATCGCGGCCGGTTTTGGCATCGACGCCGAAACGCTGTTCGCCTACCTGCACCTGAACGTGATCGCCGACATGGCACAGATGCGCCCGGACGGCGCCCCGGCCGGCGAAGGCTGCACGGCCTGGGCCGCGCGGGCGCCCGGCGGCGGCGCCTGGGTCGTCAAGAACCGCGACTATCGCGGCGAGCACGGCGCGCTGCAGCGGGTTTTCCGCCATGAGGACCCGGCATGGAGTGGGCGCGTGGTGCTGTGCGTGGGCAGCCTCGGCAGCCCCGGCGCATTTTCCAGCGGCATCAATTCGGACGGGCTGGCGGTGGTCGATACCCAGATTGGCACGCGCGACCATGGCGTCGGCTGGCTGCGTTATTTCCTGATGTCGTATCTGCTGCGCAGCTTTGGCACGGTGGCCGATGCCCTGCAGCAGATGGCAGCGCTGCCGCACGCCGGCGGCGGAAGCCTGGTGCTGGGGGATGCCTCGGGTGCAGTGGCTGCCGTCGAACTGGGTCACCGGGCCAGCGCGCAAGAAAAGCCGGGCTCATGCTGGACCGTTCGCACCAACCACTTCACCAGCGAAGCGACGGCAGCGACGATGCTGGCGCCAACCGGCGATGCCTTGTCGCAGTCATCGCCCGACCGCCTGCGACGGGTGTCCGGGGTGCTTCAGGCCTGTCAGGGGGCGATCGACCTCCCCGCCATTCAGTCCCTGATGGCCGGGCATGACCAGGCCGGGGCGGCAGGTCTGTGCCGCCACGCGGTGGGCGACAGTGCGCGCACGCTCTCCACGGCGATTTACCGGACTAAAATTCCCTCTCTGGTGATCTCTCATGGCCCCCCTTGCACGGGCCCGTGGCAGTGTTACGCGCTGTCCGACGCTTTCGGATAGAAATGGCGCCGCCCCGCACCGGCGTCCTGGTGATGCCGATGAACCCTTCGTTTCAAGACCTGATTGGCGAGCATGCCTCCATCGCTGCCCTGCGCAAGCTGGTGGCGCGCGTGGGCCGCAGCAAGGCCAGCACGGTGTTGATCTACGGGGAAACGGGAACCGGCAAGGGCCTGGTCGCGCGCATGATTCACCAGCAATCGGCGCGCGCCGGGCGCGAGTTCATCGACATCAACTGCGCGGCCATCCCCAGCGACCTGCTGGAGTCAGAGCTTTTCGGCCACGAGCGTGGCGCCTTCACCGGCGCGATTGGCAACAAGGAGGGGCTGATCGAGGCAGCCAACGGAGGCACCGTCTTTCTCGACGAAATCCGCGAGCTTGACCCGGTCATGCAGGCCAAGATACTGACCTTGCTGGACACCCAGCGGTTTCGCCGTGTCGGCTCGGTGCGGCCCACGTCGGTGGACGTGCGCTTTATCGCCGCCACCAACAAGGTGCTGCTGACGGAGGTCAAGGAAGGCAGGTTCCGGGACGATCTGTACTACCGGCTCCAGGTGATCGCCGTCAACATCCCGCCGTTGCGTGAGCGGGGCGACGACATCTTCATCCTGGCCGCCAACTTCCTCGCCAAGTTCAACGCGGTTTACGGCAGCCGGGTGCACCGGCTGGATCCGGAAGTCGAGCATGCCTTTCGCTCCTACAACTGGCCGGGCAACGTGCGCGAACTGGAAAACCTGCTGGAGCGCACCTGCATCCTGGAGGATGACGATTGCATCCGGCCGGACCACCTGCCCCATCGCATCCTGCGCGAAGTGCAGGCGCGGGACGCGCGGTCTGGCGTCGTCGGAATTGCCCCGCCCAATGTTGCGGGCCCAAGCGCCTTCAGCCTCGAAGCCGCTGGCGCTGACTACCATGAAGCCACCACGCGCTTTCAGCGCGAACTGATCGAAATGGCGATGGCAGGCGCCCAGGGCCATCTGGGCCGGGCCGCCAGCCAGCTGGGCCTGACGCGGCATGCGCTGCGCCACCAGATGATCAAGCTGGGAATGATCAGCCGCGACGATGACGGCGCCGATCTCCTTTTCCGGCCTGTCTGAGTCAGCACATCAAAAACCGTTGCACCGGACCGATACCGCACACGGACCTTCAACCTGTTCCCGTCACTGCGAGCGCAGCGCGGCAGTCCATGCAGTTTGAATTCATGGATTGCCACACTACGTTCGCAATGACAGACGGTTCATGGAAAGGGGCCTGCTACCGGTACCACCTTCAATGAGTGGTTTCCACGCATGGTCCGCGCGGGGGTTACGCGATAATTTTCCGTCTGCCTTGAATATTTTCCAAGTTGTTGAAATCGTTGAAGAATTTTCGTTGCGCGCAGTGGCACGGAAACTGCTTCATTCCATCCAGACGCAAGGCCGGATATCCGACAACGTCCTCGGAACAACTTGGAGAAGATGAATGAAGACTTTGAAAATAATCTGCCCCAACGGGCATTTGGGTTTTGCGCCCTTGCGCGAGGAGAGCTTCCGGATCGGCGTCGATGCCGGGCCGGACTACATCGCGGCGGACTCCGGCAGTGACGATGTGGGTCCCGTGCCCCTGGGCTCGGACACCTCGACCAGCCCGGAAGGCTGGCAGCGCCACGACCTGGAACAAATGCTGCTGGCTTCGCGCAAGCTGGGCGTGCCCATGATCATCGGTTCGGCCGGCGACACCGGCGCCAACAGCCGGGTCGATCTGTACGTGCGCATCATTTCCGAGCTGGCGAAAAAACACAAACTCGCGAAATTCCGGCTGGGTTATTTCTACTCGGAAGTCGACAAGGAATTCCTGCGGGACAAGATTCGGGCCGGCGATCCGGTGCTTGGGCTGGACGGCTACGCGGAACTGACCGAGTCGGAGCTCGACGCGACCGAACGTGTCGTGGCGATGGCGGGCGTGCATCCCTTTGTCGAATTGCTGCGGCAGGGGGCCGATGTGATCATCGGCGGGCGCAGCTCCGACGCGGCGGTCTTTGCCGCGCCAGCGGTCCACCATGGCTTTTCGGACGACTACGCCTACTACCTGCGCAAGGTTCTGGAATGCGCGTCCTTTTGCGCCGAACCCTACGGCGGCAAGGAAACCGTGATGGGCGAAATCTCGCATGAAGACGTCAAGGTGACGGCGATGCATCCGCCGCAGCGCTGCACGGTGGCGTCGGTGGCGGGCCACGCCATGTACGAACGCTCCAACCCGTTCGAGGAGTTTTTTGCCGGCGGCAAGCTCGACATGACGAACTGCCGCTATGAGCAGTTCAGCGAGCGCACCACCCGCATCACCGGCTCCAAATTTATCCCGGCCGAGAGAATGCGGGTCAAGCTGGAAGGCTCCGGCAAGGTCGGCGAGCGCTTCGTCGGCATCTGCGGCATCCGCGATCCCTACACCATCGCCAACGTCGACCGTGTCATCGAATGGGCCAGGACCCAGGTGCGCGAGCGCTTTGGCGACACCGGCTACGAGCTTCACTACAACGTGTTCGGGCGTGACGGCGTGATGGGCGACCTCGAACCGCTGCGCGACCAGCCGGGCCACGAACTGTGCATCATGGTTCAAGGAGTGGCTCCGAACGTTGAGATGGCCGAGGAATTGACCATGATCGGCCTGCGCCAGATGTTTTACGCCCGCCTGCCCGATGTCAAGGGCACCGCCGGTTCGGTCTCGTTCCCGCTGGACGAGGTCCTGCACGCGAGCGCTGCCTACCGCTGGACGCTGAACCATACCGTCGCAGTCGATGACGGCCTGGAACTGTTCCCCACCCACATGATTGACATCGGCGTTTGAGCCAGGAGTATCACCACATGACCACCCAGAAGCTGAGCGAATTAGCCAAGACCATCCGGAGCAAGAACGCCGGCGTTAACAAGATCACGTTTGACGTCATTTTTCGCGACCGGGAGAACTACGAGCGCGTCAAGCGCTCGGGCGCCCTGACCCGCGAAAGCATGGCCAGGCTGTACCGGATACCGGCGGAACGAATCTCGGATTTCGTCGAGTACGACCCCGGCTATGCGATCAAATTCACCATTTACCGTCTGCGGCCGAGCGGCTGCGCCGGCGATGGCGACATTTTCGGGGCGCAGCAGTACGCGCCCTTGCTGGATCTCGAAGTGGCGGCCTGACCGGCGCCCCGTCACGGCAGCCCGGGCCACTGCCGGCCCGGCTGTCAGCGGTGGTCTGACTGTCGTTTCCAGCTTCGAGAACAGCCTGTGGATGCCGCCTGCATAATCTGCATCCATGGGAAAACTCAAACAGCTGGAATCCTTTGTCTCGGTGGTGCTGCGCGGCAGCCTGACGGCGGCGGCCAGGGCCGAGGGCGTGGCGCCGGCCATCACGACGCGGCGCCTCACGCTGACGCACGAGGGCAGCGCTTTCCTGGAAGACTGCCAGCGCCTGTTGGCCGACCTGGGCAATGCCGAGGCCAGCGTGTCGGCGGGCGGGGTCAAGGCCAGCGGCCATTTGCGCATCACCGCGCCGGCCGGTTTTGGCCGGCGCCATGTGGCGCCGCTGGTGCCCAAATTCCGCCAGCAGCATGCCGACGTGACGGTCACGCTGAACCTGAACGACCGCGTGGTGGATCTGGCGGGTGAAGGCTTTGACTGCGCGGTGCGGGTCGGCGAAATGCCCGATTCGTCGCTGGTCAGCGTGCGTCTGGCCGACAACCGGCGCCTGTGCGTGGCCTCGCCGCGCTACCTCAAAGCCCACGGCACGCCGCGCCATCCCGGCGATCTCGCCAAGTTTGACTGCCTGACGCTTTCCAGCGATTCGTCGCAAGCGCGCGGCTGGGCCTTCGAGGTGGGCGGCGAGCTGGTGCACCTCAAGCCCGGCGGCCCGCTCAACTGCTCCGACGGGCAGGTGCTGCACGACTGGTGCCTGGCCGACTACGGCATTGCCTGGCGCAGCACCTGGGAAGTTGAATCGGATCTTGCCAATGGCCGACTGGTGGCGCTGCTGGAAGAATTTGCCGCGCCGCCCAACGGCATTTACGCGGTGTTTCCTCACGCCCGGCATCTGCCGCTGCGCGTGCGGCTGTGGATTGACTTTTTGAAGCACCACTACGGCCGGCCCGAGTTCTGGCGGCTCTGAGGTTTTTGGCGGCCTGCAAGCTGAGTCAGGCGATTCGGCGCGCCTGCCGTCGCATCGAGGCGAGGTACAGCAGCGGCACCACAAACAGGGTCAGCACGGTGGAGAAAGCCAGCCCCCACACAATGCTGGCCGCCACCGGCCCCCACAGCAAGCTTTTCCCGCCCAGCCCAAAAGCCAGCGAGAACAGGCCGCCAATGGTGGTCGTGGTCGTGATGAGGATGGGAACGACCCGGCGGCGCGCGGCCTGCATGGTGGCGTGGATGGTGCTCATGCCACGCTGCATGCGGTCGTTGGCGGCATCAATCAGCACGATCGCGGAGTTCACCGCAATGCCGGTGAGCGCGATGACGCCATACAGCGTGTAAAGCGACAGCGGGTTGCTGGACAGGACAAGGCCGAACGCAACGCCCGAAAAAGCCAGCGGCACCGTCACCAGGATCATGAGCGGCTGCCAGTAGCTTTTGAACTGGGCCGCCAGGATCAGGTAGATCAGCCCCAGGCCAAACAGAAACAGCGTCTGCATGGCCGCCAGGCTTTCCTCGATGTCTTCGAGTTCGCCCGAGAAGTCCAGGTCGATGCCGGGATGCTGCGCGCGGATCTGTTGCCAACCCGCCTTGATGCGGTCATTGGCCTCGCGCGTATCGGTCACGTTCTTGTCCAGATTGGCCTCGACCGTGGTGGTGCGACGCAGGTTGTAGTGGCGGATGAAGCCGCGCCCCGGCGAGGCTTCGGCCCGCACCAGCGCGCCCAGCCGGGTGGTCTGCCCGTTGGGCAAGGCGATGGGCTCGTCCAGCAGGCTGGCCGGATCGGCCCGCAACTGACCGGCCGGGCGCAAAGCCTGGTCGGAGCGCACACGCAACTCGATCTTGTCGCCGGCGTCGCGGGTAAACGCCACCACCTCGCCGTCCACCGCCAGGCGCACCAGCCGCGCGACCTGCCCGGCCCCCAAGCCGGCTTCACGCAGCGCGTCGCGGTCCAGCTGGAGCTGCAACTGGTCGCGCCCGGGCAGGTTGTCGTCCTGCACGTCCTTGGCGCCGGGGATGCGCGCCACGATGGTTTTGAGGGCGTCGGCAGCGGCCTGGATCTGCTCGAACTGGTCGCCGCGCACCTTGACGCTGATCGCCTTGCCCGCGGGCGGACCGCCTGAGAGCTGGGTGAAGCTCTTGCGGCCGGGGCCCGGGAAATTTTCCACCGTGGCGCGCATGCTTTCAACAATGTCCGAAACCTCGCGGTCATT
>MERZ01000217.1:9815-13787 GCA_001770785.1 Burkholderiales bacterium RIFCSPHIGHO2_12_FULL_61_11 | reverse complement strand
GAAGGACGCGATATTGCAGTGACCGGCATGGTGTTGGCCATGCCGCAGCCGGGCGAAGACGCGGTGCGGTTTCGCCTCGGCATCGAAACGGCCCGCCTTGACGGTCAGCCCGTGACCCTGCCGCCGCAACTTCTGCTCGGCTGGTACGCGGGCTTTGGGGTGCGGGATGGCAGAACCCTCGCAGCGCAAGATACTGATCCCTCCGAGATGGAACTGGCCTTGCAGCGCCAGCCGCAAACCCTGCGTGCCGGCGAGCGCTGGCGCATGACGGTGCGGCTCAAGGCTCCTCATGGCAACAGCAACCCCCATGGTTTTGACTATGAGCTCTGGCTGTGGGAGCAGGGCATTCAGGCCACCGGCTATGTGCGAGCCGGGCGGCATGATGCGCCGCCCGTCAAACTCACCCGCAGTTGGGCGCATCCCGTGGAGCGCGCACGCCAGTCGGTGCGGGAGGCCATTTATGAGCGCGTTGAAAGCCGGCAGCTCGCCGGTGTGCTGGCTGCGCTGGTGGTGGGCGATCAAAACGCCATCGAGCGCGCCGACTGGGATGTTTTCCGCGCGACGGGAGTCGCCCACCTGATGAGCATTTCTGGCCTGCACATCACGATGTTTGCCTGGCTTGCGTCTTTGCTGCTGAGCAGTCTGTGGCGGCGCTCCGCCGGGCTCACGTCCCGGCTCTGCCTGGCACTGCCAGCGAGCAGCGCGGGTGCCCTGGGCGGTCTTTTCCTGGCTGCCCTGTATGCGCTATTTTCAGGCTGGGGCGTGCCGGCCCAGCGAACCATCTGGATGCTGGCAACGGTCGTGCTGCTGCGGCAAAGCGGCAGGCAGTGGCCCTGGCAGCAGATCTGGCTGCTGGCCATGGCCGTGGTGGTGGCGCTGGATCCCTGGGCGCTGATGCAGGCCGGCTTCTGGCTGTCGTTTGTTGCAGTGGGCGTATTGTTTGCTACGGATTCAGGAGCTGATGACGTCCGCGATACAGGGGCTAGCGGCAAATTTGACTCACAAAATGAGGCTGAACACTGGTTTTGGCGACCGTGGCTGGTCAAGCCCTTGGCCGGCCTGTGGCGTGCCGCCCGTGAGCAATGGGTGGTCACGCTGGCGCTCACGCCCTTGTCGCTGCTGCTGTTCAACCAGGTTTCATTGGTCGGTTTGCTGGCCAATGCGCTCGCCATTCCCTGGGTGACTTTGCTCGTCACGCCGCTGGCCATGCTGGGGGTGCTGTATGCACCCATTTGGGATGTTGCGGCAGGGTCGGTCGGGCTGCTGGCGGCATTTTTGCAGTGGCTGGCCCATTGGCCGCTGGCTTCTCTCAGTGTGGCGGCCGCCCCGTTGTGGTGCGCAGTGGCAGGGGTGCTGGGCGGTGGCTTGGTCGCCATGCGATTGCCCTGGCGTTGGCGCGTGCTGGGCATTCCGCTGATGTTGCCGGTGTTGCTTTGGCTTCCCGCGCGCGCGGCACCGGGGCAGTTCGAGTTGCTGGCCGCCGACATCGGGCAGGGCAATGCCGTGCTGGTGCGAACGGCCAGCCACTCCCTGCTGTACGACACCGGCCCGCGATTTTCACGCGAAAGCGATGCCGGGAACCGTGTGCTGGTGCCGCTGCTGCGCGCGCTGGGCGAGAAGCTGGACATGGTTGTTCTCAGCCACCGCGACACCGATCACACCGGGGGCGCAGCAGCCGTGCTCGCCATGCAGCCGCAGGCCGGTTTGATGAGCTCGATGGAAGATCATCACGCCCTGCAGGCGCTGCGCAAGTCGGTCCGCTGCGTGGCGGGACAGCACTGGGAATGGGACTCGGTTACTTTTGACGTATTGCAGCCGGCCGCTGCGGATTACAACGCGGCGAACAAATCCAATGCCATGAGCTGCGTGCTTCGGGTATCCAACGGCAGCCAGACCGCACTGCTGGCAGGAGATATTGAATCCCCGCAAGAGCTCAGACTGGCTTCAGGCGCCGACTCAGCCCGCTTGAAGGCCGACTTCTTGCTCATGCCGCACCACGGCAGCAAGACCTCGTCGAGCGCGCCGTTTCTGGACGCCGTGCAGCCGCGGCTGGCGCTGGCCCAGGCAGGCTATCGCAACCGCTTTGGCCACCCGGTCGAATCGGTGCTTGCGCGCTACCGGGAGCGCGGCATCAGGCTAGTCAAGTCGCCGCAATGCGGAGCCGCCGGCTGGCAAAGCCTCAAGCCAGCAGACATTACCTGCCAGCGGCAAGGGGGTCAGCGCTACTGGCACCATGTGATTGAGCTTGACAAGTAGCGCTGAATCAACGGCATGGCGCATAACTTGCTAAGCTACCGTTAATCCACGCGCTACAGCAACCCCGCCGGAGATCAAACCCATGAGTCGCCCGATGTTTGATGAAATGAATGCCACGGCATCCAGCGTCCGTGCGCATTACCAGGCTTACCAGCGCTGGCTGGCCAGGCAATCGGCCGAGGTCATGCAAGCGCGTCGGGCTGAAGCTGAAATGATTTTTCGCCGGGTTGGCATCACCTTTGCCGTGTATGGTGCCAAAGACGAGGGCACGGACAATGGCGGGATCGAGCGTCTGATACCGTTTGACCTGATTCCCCGCATCATTCCCGCGCATGAATGGGTCGACATCGAGCGTGGGCTGGTGCAGCGTGTCACGGCGCTCAACCGCTTCCTCCACGACGTCTACCACGGGCAGGACATCATCAAGGCGGGCGTGATTCCGTCCGGCCAGATTTTTCAGAATGCGCAGTTTCGCCCCGCGATGATGGGCGTCGATGTGCCGGGCAATATTTACTCGCACGTCAGCGGTATCGACATCGTACGCGCGGCCAATGCGCAGGGCGAGGGTGAGTACTATGTGCTCGAAGACAACCTGCGCGTGCCCAGCGGCGTGAGCTACATGCTCGAAGATCGCAAGATGATGATGCGGCTGTTCCCCGGGCTGTTCAGCGAGAACCGGGTGGCCCCGGTGGCGCACTACCCCGATCTGCTGCTGGAGACGCTGCTGAGCATGGCGCCGCCCGCCACGGCAGATCCCGCCGTGGTGGTGCTCACGCCCGGCACGTACAACTCGGCCTACTTTGAACACGCCTTTTTAGCGCAGCAAATGGGCGTGCAGCTGGTCGAGGGCCAGGACCTCTTCGTCAAGGACAACTTTGTCTACATGCGCACCACACGCGGCGCCAAACGCGTCGATGTGATTTACCGGCGGGTAGACGACGACTACCTCGATCCGCTGGCCTTTCGGCCCACGTCGACCCTCGGTTGCGCGGGCTTGCTCAATGTCTATCGCAGTGGCAATATCTCCTTGTGCAATGCCATCGGGACCGGCGTGGCGGACGACAAGTCAATTTATCCCTATGTGCCGAAAATGATCGAGTTCTACCTCGGTGAAAAGCCCATCCTCAAGAACGTGCCGACCTACCTGTGTCGCAACAGCGAAGACCTGCAATACACACTGGCCCACCTGAAAGACCTGGTCGTCAAGGAGGTGCATGGCGCGGGTGGTTACGGGATGATGGTGGGGCCCGCCTCAAGCACCGCGGAAATTGAAGACTTCCGGCGCGCGCTGCTGGCCAACCCGTCGGGCTACATTGCCCAGCCCACGCTGAGCCTTTCGACCTGCCCCACCTATGTTGAAAGCGGCATCGCCCCGCGCCATATTGACTTGCGGCCCTTCGTGCTGAGCGGCAAGAAAGTGCAGATGGTGCCCGGCGGCCTGACGCGGGTCGCGCTGGAAGATGGCTCGCTGGTGGTCAATTCATCACAGGGCGGCGGCACCAAGGACACCTGGGTTTTGCAGGGCGATCCCGCCGTACCCCGACCATCGCCGTCGCAATCCCTGTCACGGATTGGAGGAATCTAGGCATGTTGTCACGTACCGCTGATCACCTTTTCTGGATGTCGCGCTGCACCGAGCGAGCCGGCGACCTGCCGCAGGCATTCGCGGGGATGACTCATCAACTGCGCGAAGCGCTTGTGATGTCATCACCAAAA
>MERZ01000217.1:8376-9712 GCA_001770785.1 Burkholderiales bacterium RIFCSPHIGHO2_12_FULL_61_11 | reverse complement strand
CTTTTCTGGATGTCGCGCTACACCGAGCGTGCCGAAAACACCGCCCGCATGCTCGATGCGAACTACCAGACGTCGCTGCTGCCGCAATCGGCTGCCGTGGTGCAGTTGGGCTGGCGCGGCCTGCTCAGCATCAGCGAGCTCAAGCCGGCCTATGCCGCCCGCTACGGCGAACGCATCGATCCGCAAGATGTGATGAACTTCATGGTGCGCGACGAGAACAATCCATCGAGCATCATCTCGTGCCTGTGCAACGCCCGCGAAAACGCCCGCGCCGTGCGGGGTATGCTGACCACCGAAGTCTGGGAAACGCAGAATCAGACTTACCTGGACGTCATCCGCATGTTGCGCAATGGCGATCTGGAACGTGACCCCGGCCAGTTTTTGGAATGGGTCAAGTATCGCTCGCACCTGTCGCGCGGCGTGACGCTGGGCACCATGCTGCAAGACGAAGCACTGCACTTTCTGCGCCTGGGCACTTTTCTGGAACGCGCCGACAACACCGCCCGGCTGCTGGACATGAAGTTTCATGCGGTGCCAGGTGATTTTCCGGGCGCGGCCGGCGAGCAAGATCAGGCATACGATTTTTACCACTGGAGCGCGATACTGCGCAGCGTGTCCGGCTTTGAGGTCTACCGCAAGGTCTACCGTGACGTCATCAAGCTCGATCGCGTGGCCGAGTTGCTGATTTTGCGGGCCGACATGCCGCGCTCCCTGCTGGCCTGCCTTAACGAGGTGATGAGCAACCTCGCACTGGTGACCAGCAATGCATTCAGCGAATCACAGCGCCGGGCTGGCAAATTGCGGACCGATTTGCAATACGCCCGAATCGACGAAATCCTGGCGACCGGCCTGCATGCTTACCTGACCCAATTCCTTGACCGGGTGAACGAACTGGGCGCGCACATCAGCCGCGAGTTCCTGATTCCGGGTACAAGCTGAACACTGCACTGTCCATGAAGCTGTACATCAGGCATACCACCGATTACCGCTACACCGAGCCTTTGCGTTACGCGCTGCAAACGCTCTGGCTCACGCCGCAGTCCGGCCCGGCGCAGACGGTGCATTTCTGGAGCCTCGGTGCACAGCAAAAGCTCTTTGCCCAGCGCGATGCCTTTGGCAACAGCATTCACTCTTACAGCTTTGTCGGCCAGGAGGCTGACAACGTGCGCTGGAGCCTGGTCAGCGCTGCTGGCAAGGTGGAAACCCTGGGCGTGGCCGAATTCACCGATGCCGATAACTTGCCACACCCGTGCATGTTCTTGCGGGCCACGCAGCTGGCTAAGCCGGATCCGAAACTGGCTGATTTTGGCCGCTGTTTTGTGACTCCCCAGGCTCC
>MERZ01000217.1:5558-8351 GCA_001770785.1 Burkholderiales bacterium RIFCSPHIGHO2_12_FULL_61_11 | reverse complement strand
AAAAGTATAGCACCAACGTGACCACAACGGCGCTGGAGGCGTTTGAGGCAGGGGCGGGCGTGTGCCAGGACCAGGCGCATGTGATGGTCGCCATCTGCCGCAGCCTGGGCATTCCAGCGCGCTACGTGAGTGGCTATTTTTACGCCGCCAACGAGCCCGACCTCGCCAGTCATGCCTGGGTCGACGTCTGCCTCGATGTAGCCAGCCGATACTGGGTGAGTATTGATGTCACCCACAGCTGCCTGACTGATGAGCGCCATGTGCGGCTGGCCATGGGCACCGACTACAACGCCTGCCCACCCATCAAGGGCGTGCGGCAGGGCGGCGGCGAAGAATCCATGACGGTGTCTATCACGATCGAGCCGGTTTGAGCGAAAGCGGCCGGTCCTGACCGGACACCTTTCGCCGCCCGCTTCAGCCGAGGGCTTTGAGCACCGCATCGCCCATCTGCACGGTGCCGACGCGGGTGGTGCCTTCGCTGTAAATATCCGGTGTGCGCAATCCCTGACTTAGCACGGCATCGACGGCTTTCTCAATGCGCGCCGCTGCTTCGGGCTGGTTCAGGCTGAAGCGCAGCATCATCGCGGCGCTCAAAATGGTCGCCAGCGGGTTGGCCACGCCTTTGCCGGCAATGTCGGGCGCACTGCCGTGGCTGGGCTCGTACAGGCCCTGGCTTTTTTCGTTCAGGCTGGCCGAAGGCAACATGCCGATGCTGCCGGTCAGCATGGCGGCGGCGTCCGACAGGATGTCGCCAAACAGGTTGCCGGTGACGATCACGTCAAATTTCTTGGGGGCCTTGACCAGCTGCATGGCGGCGTTGTCGACGTACATGTGGTCCAGCGCTACATCGGGGTACTGCTGGCCAACTTCGCTGACCACGTCTTTCCAGAACTGGAAGGTTTCCAGCACATTGGCTTTGTCGACGCTGGTCAGGCGTTTGCCGCGTTTGCGCGCTGCCTGAAAAGCCACATGGGCAATGCGCTCAATCTCGGGGCGCGAATAGCGCATGGTGTCGAAGGCTTCCTCGGCGCCCGGAAAGTGGCCATCAGTGGCGGTGCGGCGGCCACGCGGCTGGCCGAAGTACACGTCACCCGTCAACTCGCGGATGATGAGGATGTCCAGCCCGGCAACCAGTTCGGGCTTGAGGCTGGAGGCGTGGGTCAGTTGCTCGTAGCAGACGGCCGGGCGGAAATTGGCGAACAGGCCGAGATTCTTGCGCAGGCCCAAAATCGCTTGCTCGGGGCGCAACGGCCGCTCCAGCGAGTCGTATTTCCAGTCACCCACGGCGCCAAACAGCACGGCGTCGGCGTCTTTGGCCAGCTTCAAAGTCGCTTCTGGCAGCGGATGGCCGCAGGCCTCGTAGGCCGCACCGCCAACCAGCGCGGTTTCGGTTTCAAACTTCAATTCCAGAGCCTTCAAAACCTTGACGGCTTCGGCGACGATTTCAGTGCCGATGCCATCACCGGGAAGAATTGCGATTTTCATTTGTGCTATCTTTTTTATGGTTGCTTGCGCAACCGTGCTTATTTGGCTGTAGCACGATTGCTTGATAAATTTGAAGAATTCAAACCGCCACGGTATGGTTCAGCCATGGTTTGCGCGCCAGGCGCTCCGCTTCAAACGCCTTGATTTCGTCACTGTGACGCAAGGTCAAAGCAATGTCGTCCAGGCCATTGAGCAGGCAGTATTTGCGGAAAGGCTCTACCTCAAACGGTAGCTCTTCGCCTTGCCCCTTGACGATGACCTGGCGCTCCAGGTCGATGGTGAGCATGTAGCCCGGAAAGGCCTGCACCTCATCAAACAGTTGCGCCACCTGGCGCTCTGGCAGCACGATGGGAAGCAAGCCGTTTTTGAAGCAGTTGTTGAAAAAGATGTCGGCGTAACTCGGCGCAATGATGGCGCGAAAGCCATATTGGTCGAGCGCCCAGGGGGCGTGTTCACGTGACGAGCCGCAACCAAAGTTTTTGCGTGCCAGCAAAATGGAGGCGCCCGCATAACGCGGCTGATTCAGCACAAAGTCGGAGTTGGGTTTTCGGCTGGCCGGGTCTTGCCCGGGATAACCGGCGTCCAGATAGCGCCAAGCGTCAAACAGGTTGGGGCCAAAGCCGGTCTTGCGGATGGACTTGAGAAACTGCTTGGGAATGATGGCGTCGGTGTCGACGTTCTCGCGGTCCATCGGGGCAACCAAGCCCTTGTGTACGGTGAATTGCTGCATATAAGTTCAGGGCCTTCAGACAAATTGACGGATATCAACAAAGTGGCCATGCACGGCTGCCGCCGCCGCCATGGCGGGGCTCACCAGGTGGGTGCGGCCACCCGCGCCCTGGCGACCTTCGAAGTTGCGGTTGCTGGTGGAGGCGCAGCGCTCGCCTGGTTCCAGCCGGTCGGCGTTCATCGCCAGGCACATCGAGCAACCGGGCTCGCGCCACTCAAAGCCTGCTGCCTTGAAAATGATATGCAGGCCTTCGCGCTCGGCTTGCTCCTTGACGAGACCCGAGCCTGGCACCACCATGGCCAGCTTGACGTTTTTGGCCACTTTCTGGCCGAGATTTTTAACCACCGCGGCAGCCTCGCGCAGGTCTTCAATGCGGCTGTTGGTGCAGGAGCCGATGAATACCTTGTCGATGTAAATGTCATTGATGGCCTTGCCGGGCTCCAGACCCATGTAGGTCAGCGCGCGCTCGATCGCGCTGCGCTTGTTGGCATCTTTTTCCTTCTCGGGGTCTGGCACTTTATCTTCAATCGACAGCACCATTTCGGGCGAGGTGCCCCAGCTCACCTGCGGCAGGATCT
>MERZ01000217.1:0-5545 GCA_001770785.1 Burkholderiales bacterium RIFCSPHIGHO2_12_FULL_61_11 | reverse complement strand
CACATAGTCAATGGTTTTCTGGTCCACAGCCACCAGGCCGGCTCGCGCGCCGCCTTCAATCGCCATGTTGCAGACCGTCATGCGGCCTTCCATGCTGAGCGCGCGTATGGCCGAGCCGCCAAATTCAATCGTGTAGCCGGTGCCGCCCGCCGTGCCAATTTTGCCGATGATGGCCAGCACGATGTCCTTCGCGGTGCAGCCTTTGGGCAGCGTGCCTTCGACTTTGATGAGCAGATTTTTGGCCTTCTTGGCGAGCAGGGTTTGCGTGGCCATCACATGCTCGACCTCGCTGGTGCCAATGCCGTGCGCCAGCGCGCCAAATGCGCCGTGAGTGGATGTGTGCGAGTCGCCGCAAACCACGGTCATGCCGGGCAGGGTGGCGCCGTTTTCGGGGCCGATCACATGCACGATGCCCTGGCGCTTCGACAGAAAAGGAAAGAAGGCGGCAGCGCCGAATTCCTTGATGTTGTCATCCAGCGTGGTGATCTGCTCCTTGCTGACCAGGTCGGTGATGCCGTCGTAGCCCAGCTCCCAGCCGGTGGTGGGCGTGTTGTGGTCGGCGGTGGCCACGATCGAGCTGATGCGCCAGACCTTGCGGCCGGTTTCGCGCAGGCCTTCAAAGGCTTGCGGGCTGGTCACCTCGTGAACCAGGTGCCGGTCAATATAGAGAATGGCCGTGCCGTCTTCCTCGGTGTGAATGACGTGCTCGTCCCAGATCTTGTCGTACAGCGTGCGGCCGCGCGCTTGCGTGTTCATGCGTCCCATGGATTTTCCTTCGTGGTGGTCTATCGTTAATTTTAGGCCGCTGCGGGCGTGCCCGGTGGCGCGGACTGCGCGAGGTGATCGACCAGCAGCCGGGCGCTCACCGGCAGGCTTGAAAAATCCCGCGCCACGAGCTGGATCCGGCGCGTTGCCCAATTGTCGAGCAGCGTGATCGATTCAAGCTTGCCCACGCCGCGCATCAGCGCAAAGGCACGCTGCGGCATCACGCCCACGCCGAGTCCGTTGTCGATCATGCGGCACATGGCGTCGAGCCCCGTGACGTGAATGCGCAGCTTGATGGTGCGCCCCACGGCGGCTGCGGCCTGCCGCATGGCCAGGTAAATCGAACTGTTGGCGTGCAGGCCGACCTGGTCGAAGTCCAGCGCTGCTTCAAAATGAATCGCGCCCTGCGCGCACAAGTCGTGGCCGCTGGGAACGATCAACACCAGTTGGTCGTTGCGGTAGGGCTGTGTTTGCAGGTCGCCCGCGCCATTGGCGATATTGCACAGCCCCAGGTCCGCCGCGCCTTCCTGTACGGCACGGATGACCTCGGTGCTGAGGTGCTCTTCGAGGTCAATCTTGATCTCGGCATGCTGCTGGATGAAAGCGCCCAGGTCTTCGGGTAAAAACTGCACAATGGCTGAAATGCTCGCATGCACCCGCACATGGCCGCGCACACCGTCGGCGTATTCGCTGAGCTCACCCTGCATTTTGTCAAGACTGAAGAGCACCGAGCGCGCATGGTGCAGCAGGCTTTCGCCCGCCGGGGTCAGGGCAACGCCCCGGGAATGGCGGTGCAGCAGCGGGGTGTTGAGTGCCGCTTCGAGGTCGCTCAGGCGCTTGCTGACGGCAGAGGCGGCGATGAATTCGCGCTCGGCCGCCTTGCCAATGCTGCCAAGCTCGCACACCGCGACAAACAGCTGAAGCGAGGTCAGGTCGATGCGGCGGGAAAAATTGTGTTCGGAGCTTTTAATAGGCATGTGCGTAGAGGCATCGTATTTAGCGATGGGTATCCCATTTTGCCTGATCATTAGAAGACTTGTCATCTCAATATGAGATGGCTGACCTGCCAAAATTGCCGCTTCAAACCAACTGATGGAGAATTATCAACATCTTATGGCTATAGACCATACAGGACGGACGCAAGATGCTACTGTATTAATAGCAAAAGCCCGCCGATGTTGTCATCGGCGGGCTTGGAGCAAAGCGATAAAGGCCTGGATAGCTTAGCGCTGGGCGAGGGGCTTCACTTGACGGGGCGTCGAACCGATGAACAACTGGCGTGGACGCCCAATCTTGTATTCGGGGTCGCCAATCATTTCGTTGAGCTGGGCAATCCAGCCCACCGTGCGGGCCAGCGCAAAGACGCCGGTGAACATGTTGACCGGAATGCCGATGGCGCGCTGCACGATGCCGGAGTAGAAGTCGACGTTGGGGTAGAGCTTGCGGGAAACAAAGTAGTCGTCTTCCAGCGCGATCTTTTCCAGCGCCATGGCCAGCTTGAAGAGAGGGTCGTTTTCCAGGCCCATTTCTTTGAGCACTTCCTTGCAGGTCTCCTGCATCAGCTTGGCGCGCGGGTCGTAGTTTTTGTAGACGCGGTGACCAAAGCCCATCAGCTTGACGCCGGAGTTTTTGTCCTTGACCTGCTTGATGAAGTCGCCGACTTTTTCGATGCCGCCGTTTTTCTGGATATCACCGAGCATGTTCAGCGCGGCTTCGTTGGCGCCGCCGTGCGCCGGGCCCCAGAGGCAGGCGACACCGGCTGCAATGGCCGCGAACGGGTTGGTGCCAGACGATCCGCACAGGCGAACCGTTGAGGTGGAGGCGTTTTGCTCATGGTCTGCATGCAGGGTGAAGATGCGGTCCATCGCGCGCTCGAGCACCGGGTTGACCTTGTACTCTTCGCACGGCGTGGCAAACATCATATGCAGGAAGTTGCCGGCATAGCTCAGGTTGTTCATGGGGTACATGTAGGGCTGGCCCATGGTGTACTTGTAGGCCATGGCAACCAGCGTCGGCATTTTGGCAATCAGGCGGATCGCGGCAATTTCGCGGTGCTCCGGATTGGTGATGTCGGTGCTGTCATGGTAGAAGGCCGACAGCGCGCCGACCAGGCCGGTCAGGATGGCCATCGGATGCGCGTCACGGCGGAAACCGCGCAGGAAGAACTGCATCTGCTCCTGGACCATGGTGTGGTTGGTCACGCGGCTGACAAACGCTTTTTTCTCGGTGCTGTTGGGCAGCTCGCCGTACAGCAGCAAGTGGCAGGTTTCCATGTAGTCGCAATTGGTCGCGAGCTGTTCGATCGGGTAGCCACGGTACAGCAATTCGCCCTTGTCGCCGTCGATGTAAGTAATGGCTGACTGGCAGGCCGCCGTTGCCATGAAGCCGGGGTCATAGGTGAACATGCCGGTCTGGGCATACAGCTTGCGAATGTCGATCACATCCGGGCCCACCGTGCCCTGGTATACCGGTAAATCGATGCTGGGGCTGCCATTACTGAAGGACAGTGTGGCTTTGTTGTCAGCTAGCTTCATGGTCGGTTCTTTCTTTGGTGTTGCCTGGGACTGTCGCGGGGCCGGGGCCGGTCGCCACAGGACGAAGCAAGTTTAAAATTTCAAGTGCATCCGGAGTAGTGGCACTTGCCTTTGCAATGGCATCGGAGAGTTGGCTGGGCTCTTTGCGTCTGAGCAGCAGGTCCAGCAAATCATTGTCAGCCAAGTTCATTAAATCATTCAGGCCTTTAGCCTGACTGACGGTTAGGGTGGCCTCGTAGCGCAGAAAGAACTTCTCGATCAGCAGGTCGTTTTCCAGCAAACCGCGGCGGCAGCGCCACCTCAGCTTGCTCAAACCCCGCTGATCAAGCAGCGCGTCCTTGGTGTTCATGTCGGCCATGTGAAATACGTTTTCAGAGTGCGCGCAAAACCATCATTTCCTTGATCTTGCCGATGGCCTTGGCCGGGTTCAGATTCTTGGGGCAGACATCGGTACAGTTCATGATGGTGTAGCAGCGGAACAGGCGGTAAGGATCTTCCAGGTTGTCGAGCCGCTCGGTGGTGGCTTCGTCGCGGCTGTCGGCCAGGAAGCGGTAGGCTTGCAGCAGGCCGGCCGGGCCGACGTACTTGTCGGGATTCCACCAGAAGCTGGGGCAGGCCGTGGAACAGCAGGCGCACAGAATGCACTCATACAGACCGTTGAGCTCCTCGCGCTCTTCGGGGCTTTGCAGGCGCTCTTTTTCTGGCGGCACGGTGTCGTTGATCAGGTAGGGCTTGATCGAGTTGTACTGCTTGAAGAACTGCGTCATGTCGACAAACAGGTCGCGCACCACGGGCAGGCCCGGCAGCGGCTTCAAGACGATGGTTCCCTTGAGCGTGCGCATGTTGGTGAGACAGGCCAGGCCATTCTTGCCATTGATGTTCATCGCATCCGAGCCGCAGACACCTTCGCGGCAGGAGCGGCGGAACGAAATGGTTGGATCGACAGCCTTGAGCTTGGTCAGCGCATCGAGCAGCATGCGCTCGCTGCCGTCGAGTTCGACCTCGATGGTCTGCATATAAGGCTTCGCATCGGTATCAGGGTTGTAACGGTAAATTTGGAAGGTGCGTTTAGCCATTTAGGTTTCTCCTTGACTTTGCCGGGTCAGAATGTACGGACTTTGAGCGGGATGCTTTCGGCGGTCAACGGTTTGAGGGTGACCGCTTTGTAGCTCAGGCTGTTGGTCGTTTTGTCCCACAAGGTGTGCTTGAGCCAGTTGACATCATCGCGGCCCAGTGGACAGGTGGCATCGTCAGCAGGACGGTCGTAGTCGAGCACGCTGTGAGCGCCGCGGCATTCGTGCCGAGCAGCGGCAGACACCATGGTGGCTTGCGCCACTTCAATCATGTTTTCAACTTCCAGGGCTTCGATCCGTTCGGTATTGAAAATCTTGGACTTGTCGGTCAGTGTGATATGGGCCACTCGTTCGCGCAGCCTGGCGATTTTTTCCACGCCTTCGTCCATGCTGGTTTGCGTGCGGAAGACACCGGCGTGCAATTGCATGGTCGCACGAATATCGTCTGCCACTTTTTGTGCGTATTCGCCAGAAGCGGCCGTATCGAGTCGGTTCAGACGTTCCAGCGAGGCATCGGCAGCGTTGGCTGGCAGTGGCTTATGGTTTTTGTTCTGATTGTTGAATTCAATGATGTGCTTGCCTGCAGCACGTCCGAACACAACAATGTCGAGCAGCGAATTGCAGCCCAGTCGATTGGCCCCGTGCACGCTGACGCAGGAGCATTCGCCCACGGCATAAAGACCGTTGACGATCTCATTGGCCCCATCCTTAGGCGCTACCACCTGACCGGTGATGCTGCTTGGGATGCCGCCCATCTGGTAATGGTTGGTTGGGATGACAGGAATGGGTTCCTTGGTGATGTCGACATTGGCAAAGTTATGGCCAATTTCGAACACCGAGGGCAGGCGCTTCATGATGGTGTCGGCACCCAGGTGGGTCATGTCGAGGTTGATGTAGTCCTTATTGGGTCCACAGCCGCGACCTTCCTTGATTTCCTGATCCATGCAGCGCGACACGAAGTCCCGAGTCGCCAAATCTTTGTAGGCGGGTGCATAGCGCTCCATGAAGCGTTCGCCGTTGCTGTTGCGCAAAATGGCACCTTCACCGCGACAGCCTTCGGTCAATAACACGCCGGCACCATAGACGCCGGTGGGGTGAAATTGCCAGAACTCCATGTCTTGCAGCGGAACACCGGCGCGAGCCGCCATGCCCAAACCGTCGCCGGTGTTGATG
>MERZ01000216.1:5071-6757 GCA_001770785.1 Burkholderiales bacterium RIFCSPHIGHO2_12_FULL_61_11 | reverse complement strand
CGGTATGGCCCCGTGCTGTTGACGCCTCAGGCTTGCAGCGACCTCAACAGGTCCTCGGCGGTCGCCGGTGCATCCAGTCGAACAACTCCCGGTCGCGCTGCCGCCACAGCCTCCTTGAGCGCTTCATAAACACTGATCGCCAGCATCAGCGGCGGCTCGCCCACGGCCTTGCTGCCAAACACGGTGTCTTCGCGATTTGCCTCTGGCCACAGGGCCACCTTGAAGTGTTCGGAAATGTCGCCAGTCGCCGGGATTTTGTAGGTGCTGGGTGCGATGATCGATCAGCGCCGACCCGGAAAAGCGGGGACCAACAGTGTCGCAGCGACTATCGACGCGTTCTGCGCCGTCATGCCGCCGCGCTGACTGCCGATCGCGCTCCCCGACTTGATGTCCCTGCGGGGGGACGAGTCATCCGCGACGACAGTACAGTCTGCGGCAGATACGCACCCGCCGATCGCAGGCGTTCTACCAGAACGGCCGTGTCCAGATCGCAGGCCGGCTGGCCAGTCGCGATGGACTGGGCTGCAGCGGTGCCGACGGCCTGTCCCATCATGTAGGCGGCAGACTGGGCGCGAATCGAGCCATGCACCTTGGTATCGCTTGAGTGGCAGCGCCCCGCCACCCAGAGGTTTTCCCATTCACGGGGCACCAGAATGCTGTATGGAATTCCCACGCTGCCGCCGATGCCCAAGTTGTCCTTGCCGTCGAAGTCCTTGAGAAAACGCTGGTATTCCTCGGGGGATGTGTTCGTCGGGTGAACGTCGGTCGGCCGGTTGTAAACCGCGATCTGGTCCGCGAACTGGCGGCGCTCCCTGAAATCTTCGATGGTCAATTCGAACTCGCCCACGATGCGCCGTGAATCCCGCACGCCCATCACCGGCGCTGTAGCGATCAGCTCTGCCTGCGCGCAACCGGGCACATATGTTCGGTAAAAGGATTCGTACTCGAGGGCGAGCTTGCGGCCAAAAATCATGCCATCCGACAAGCTTCGGCTGGACAGGGGATTGAGATTGAAGACATGCCCGCCATTGAGCGTGGCGCTGTGCTCGCCGACCTTGTTCATGCCGGGCATGAAGCGGTCTTCCTGCGAGAAGTGACCGTCGGTGATGGCCTGCGGCAGCAATTCGTTCTTCACGCGGTTTTTCACCGTGTCGATGCCGCGCCAGTCGCTGCCATAGTCTGGGTGCCGCCAGTCCACGCCGGTGTATAGCGCACACAGTGTGCTGGGTGCCACGGTGTCAATATCGCGCAGCACCACCTTGCATTCGGCGCCGCACAGGTCGGCCAGTGCCGCGTCACCGGTGGCGTCGACAAATGTCTTGGCTGCGACATAGCGGTAGCCTTCGATGTTGTTGAGAATGACGCCCTTGATTTTGCGGCCGTTTACGTCCGCATCGATGACCCGTGTAAAAAACCGGATCTCGACGCCGGCCTGCACGGCCAACTCGTCGAGGATGCGTTTGAGCGCCTCCGGCTGGAACGGCACCCAGCGATTGAGCTGGGTGTGGAGAAACTCCAGCGGCACCTGCGGACCGAAGGCTTTCTGGCGCCACATGGTCTCCAGCAGCTCTTTCATGAAGCCACCCACCAGCATCCGCTCGCCGTTGGCGACGGGACCGAAAGAGGCGACGAGCCCGGAGGTGCCCATGCCTCCCAGGCAGCCGGTGGCTTCAACAAGCAGCGTCT
>MERZ01000216.1:0-5047 GCA_001770785.1 Burkholderiales bacterium RIFCSPHIGHO2_12_FULL_61_11 | reverse complement strand
TGGCGGCGGCCGTTCCGGCCGGTCCGCCGCCCGCCACCACCAGGTCGTAGGGCTTGTCTTTCGGGATGGTGCGAGCGAGCTGAAACGTGTCGCCGGCAGAGTTCAAAGTGACGGTCATCGGTCGGGTCCTGGGGCTATTGCATGCGGCTGCCAAGTGGCTTGGTCACGGCCGAAAAGCGGGTGACTTCATCACGGATGAATGTCTCGAATTCGGTCGGCCCCTGGGGTGCCAGCTCAATGCCCATGGCTGCAATGGCCTTGGCCATGTCGGGCGCCTGGAGGACCGCGAGGATGTCGTCGCTGATGCGTGTCACCAAATCAGCGGGAAGGCCGGCTGGCGCCACGAAACCGGCCCAGTTGACAGCCTCGTAGCCGGGCAATGTTTCGGCGATTGCGGGCCATGTGGGGTACAGCGGGCTACGCTGCCGGCTGGTGACGCCAAGGATCTTGAGTTGTCCCGCCTTGACAAAACTCTCGGCGGAAGAAGCCACTGAAAACCCGAGCGGAATTTGCCCGCCGACCATATCGGTGTACATTTTGGCCGCGCCGTTGTAGGGGACGTGCTGGATCTCAACGCCGGTCATGTGGTTCAGCATCTCACCGGCCAGCTGCGCCGAGGTGCCGATGCCGTTGGAGCCGTAGGATAGCTTGCCCGGATTGGCTTTTTCCAACGCGATCAGCCCCTTGACATCGTTGGCGGGGAAAGACGCGGCAGCAAAGAGGGCGACCGTGTAATAGCCGACACGCACCAGCGGCGTCAGGTCCTTGAACGTGTTGTAGGGAAGGTCCTTGCGCTGCACGGCATTGATGCTGAGCGAACTGCCAAGCAGGGCCAGCGTGAGCCCGTCCGGCACGCTGCGCACGGTCGCGAGTGTGCCCACCACTACGCCCCCGCCGGGTTTGTTATCCAGCACCACGGGCTGTTTCCAGCGTGCCCCAAGGCGGTCGGCGATCAGGCGTGCGAGCCGGTCGGCGGCGCCGCCAGGAGGCTGCGGAATAATCAGCCTGACCGGTCGGGCAGGAGCAAAGCCCTGCGCCAGAGCGCAAGCCGGATAACTGATCGCCGCGCTGGCGAACGATGCCGCGACTGCTTGAAGAAGCAGGCGCCGCCTTGTGAAGTCCGGCTCGCCGGGCAGTTTCAGTGTCATTTGTCTATCCTTTTTTTGCACGCGTCTCGGACGACATCTTGTTCTCCATCGACCCGACAAGCAATTGAAAAGAGTTTCGCGATGCATAACCTTTGGTTATGTCATGTCACAATCATTTCCATTGCGGGCACAGGAGATCACGGATGAACCTCAGGCACATGGAAGTTTTTCGGGCCGTCATGGCCACGGGCGGTGTAGGCGGCGCGGCCGAGCTGCTGCACATTTCACAACCGGCGGTCAGTAAATTGCTGGCGCAAGCCGCGCGGCATAGCGGGTTGACCTTATTCGATCACGTCAAAGGCCGGCTGGTGGCGACGCCGGAGGCGCGGCAGTTATATGAAGAGGTGGAAAATCTCTGGAGAGGCGTGGAGCGTGTGAGGGGCGTCTCAAAAGCGCTTGCACGTCCGCAATCGGGTTCCCTGCGCCTCGCCGTTTCCGCGAGCCTGTCGACTTATCTGGTCCCGAAGGCCGTAGCGCTGCTGTACGACGAGCTTCCGCACCTGCAAGTGAACGTCGAGACGCTCGTGCCGTCCATCATGACCGATACCCTTCTCGACCAGTCCAGCCACCTCGGCATCGGACTGCTGCCTAACGAACATCCCAATTTGGTGGTCGTGCGCAGTTACCGCTGCGGATTGGCCTGTGTCATGCCCAAAGGGCACCCGCTGGCGGCACGCAAACGCATCGGTGCGGCCGACCTGAAAGGCCATCGGGTGATCAGTGCGCCAGCCAGCACAGCATACGGGCAGGCTCTTCTGGGTGCGTACGGCCCGCACGCCGGCTCATTGCGCCTGGAACTGGAAGCGCGCTCTTCACTTTCTGCCTGTTTGTTCGCCTGTGCCGGTGCAGGGGTGGCGGTGGTGGATGCTGCCGCCGTAGCGGGGGGCGTTTTCGCCGAATTGGTTGTGCGCCCTTTTTCGAGCCAGCAAAAGCTGGATGTTTGCATCATCAGGAATCGCTACCGGCCCATGTCAGTGATAGAGGCAGCGTTTAGCGATGCTTTCGACGTGGTCTGGAAATCTGCCATGTGAAAGCTTGCCCGGCCATGGCTTAGCCCCTCGGTGGTCCAACTGCCCGCAACACGTTTTCCGCGGTGGCGGGTGCGTCCAGGCGCATGGCCTTCCCGTTTCGCGCCGCAGCGACCGCATCGCGGATCGCCTCCCACACACTGATCGCCAGCATCAGCGGCGGCTCGCCCACGGCCTTGCTGCCAAACACGGTGTCTTCGCGATTCGGTTCTGGCCATAGCGCCACCTTGAAGTGTTCTGGTACATCACCCGCGGTGGGAATCTTGTAGGTGCTGGGGGCGTGGGTGCTGAGCTGGCCATTGCCTGACCACACCAGTTGCTCGGTGGTGAGCCAGCCCACGCCCTGAACGAAGCCGCCTTCGATTTGACCGATGTCGATGGCCGGGTTGATGGAGCGGCCTACGTCATGCGGGATATCGACTTTCAGCACGCGGCTTTCGCCGGTCAGCGTGTCGATGGCGACTTCGCTGCACGCCGCTCCATAGGCAAAGTGGAAAAACGACCGGCCGGTGAGGGTGGTTTTGTCGTAGTGGATTTTGGGCGTGCGGTAAAAGCCGTCGCTCCAGAGCTGGATGCGGTTGGCGTGGGCCTGTTTCACCACATCGGCAAACGCCCGGGTGGTGCTGGGCGTGCTGACTTCGCCGTCGGCAAAAGACACGGCGCCGGCGCCGCAGCCGTCCAGCCCGGCCACAAACTGCGCCAGGTTGCTGCGCACCTTGCGCGCGGCATACTGCGCGGCCCGGGCGTTCAGGTCGGTGCCCGCGGATGCGGCCGTCGCCGATGCGTTGGGGATCTTGCTGGTGTCGCTGGCAGTCGCCAGCACCTGGCCGAGCGCCACGCCGAGTTCGTCGGCGACGATTTGCACCACCTTGGTGTTCAGGCCCTGGCCCATTTCGGTGCCGCCGCGATTCACCTGCACGCTGCCGTCGGTATAGACATGCACCAGCGCCCCGGCCTGGTTGAACAGGGTGGCGGTAAACGAAATGCCAAACTTCACCGGCGTGATGGCGATTCCACGCTTGATGACGGGGATGCTTGCATTCCATACGGAAATGGCGTCTCGCTGGCGTCGGTATTGCGAAGTGTGCTACAGTTGTGATAGCAATGGTTCGAGGATGTTGTCTTCAACAGTCATGCCGTAGTGGGTGACGTTTCTCTCGCTCACGCCATACAGGTTGCGCCTGCGCACGGCCAGTGGGTCCAAGCCGAGCTGGCGCGCGATGTCGCCGAGAATGTTTTCTATCACGATGACGCCCTGCGGTCCGCCAAAGCCGCGGAAGGCGGTGTTGCTCTGCGTGTTGGTCTTGCAGCGGTACGATGCGATCTCGACATCCTGCAAGAAGTAGGCGTTGTCAGCGTGAAACAGCGCGCGGTCGGCCACTGGGCCCGACAGGTCGGCGCTGAAACCGCAGTTGGCCGCCATCAGCAGCTTCAGTCCGGTGATGCGCCCGCTGTCATCAAAGCCCACGCTGTATTCGTAGGCAAACGGGTGGCGCTTGCCGGTCACCATGAAGTCGTCATCGCGATCCAGCCGCAGCTTGACCGGGCAATTGAGTTTGTTGGCCGCAATCGCTGACCACACCGCCATGTGGCCGGCCTGCGTTTCCTTGCCGCCAAACCCGCCGCCCATGCGCCGGCATTCCACCCGCACCGCGTGCTGGTCTATGCCCAGCGCGTGCGCCACCCAGTGCTGCACCTCGCCCGGTGCTGGGTGCTGGAATAGACCAGCCATTGGTTCTGCTCCTGCGGCACCACGTAAGCGACCTGGCCTTCAAGGTAAAAATGTTCAACCTACGTCAAGGGTGTTGAAGGCAAGGTTCCCGGGAAGTAATTAGGTTTTTACTCCCTCTCCCTCTGGGAAGGGCAGGGGTGAGGGTAAGCTTCCCGCAGCGGGGGAAGGCGAACATCATATTTCCCTGGCTGCCTTCGGGCTGCTTTTTTTGTTTTTGGAGTTGCATGAATTCGCTGAAACCCGTTGCTGCCGATCGCCTGCCCCCGCTGCTCAGGCGCATGCCAAAGGCCGAGCTGCACATTCACATCGAAGGCTCGCTGGAGCCCGAACTGATTTTTGCGCTGGCGCAGCGCAACGGCCTGGCCTTGCCCTATGCCAGCGTGGAGGCCTTGCGCAGCGCCTATGCCTTCACCAATTTGCAGAGCTTTCTCGATATTTATTACGCCGGCGCCAGCGTGCTCCTGAAAGAGCAGGATTTCTTCGACATGGCGCGCGCCTACCTGTTGAAGGCAGCGCAGGACAACGTGCTGCATGCCGAGCTGTTTTTCGATCCCCAGACCCACACCGCCCGGGGCGTGAGCATGGCCACCGTCATCAACGGCCTGCACCGCGCCTGTGTCGATGCGCACGCTGAACTGGGAATCAGCGCTTTACTCATCCTTTGTTTTCTGCGCCATCTGAGTGAACAAGAGGCCTTTGAAACGCTGGAGCAGGCCCTGCCTTACCGTGACAAGTTCATCGGCGTCGGGCTCGATTCCGGCGAGCTCGGCGACCCGCCCGAAAAGTTTGCCCGTGTCTTTGCGCGCTGCCGCGAACTGGGTTTCCACCTGGTGGCGCATGCTGGCGAAGAAGGTCCGCCCGCCTATGTCTGGACCGCGCTCGACGTGCTCAAGGTGGAGCGCGTGGACCATGGCGTGCAGTCCAGCAAGGACGCGGCTCTGATGCAGCGCCTGGCCGAGGATCGCATCGCGCTCACGGTGTGCCCGCTGTCCAACCTCAAGCTTTGCGTCTTCCCTGACTTGGCCCGCCACAACCTGCGCCAGCTGCTTGATGCCGGCTTGCTGGCTACCATCAATTCGGATGACCCGGCTTACTTTGGCGGCACCATGAACGACAATTTCACGCAGACCTTTGCGGCG
>MERZ01000215.1:1068-1298 GCA_001770785.1 Burkholderiales bacterium RIFCSPHIGHO2_12_FULL_61_11 | reverse complement strand
TCGGGGGGCAGCGCAGTACACGCAGTGACAAGCGTGGGGGCAAATAAGCTCAGGGTCGTGGGCAACCTGCCCTACAACATATCCACGCCCATCCTGTTTCACCTGCTCGATGCCGTCGATGCGATTGAAGACCAGCATTTCATGTTGCAAAAGGAAGTGATCGACCGCATGGTGGCCAGCCCGTCGACCAGCGACTATGGCCGGCTCAGCGTCATGCTGCAGTGGCGCTA
>MERZ01000215.1:0-1062 GCA_001770785.1 Burkholderiales bacterium RIFCSPHIGHO2_12_FULL_61_11 | reverse complement strand
GGAAAACGTCCTGCTGGTGCCGCCGCAAAGCTTTGATCCCCCGCCGCGCGTGAACAGTGCGGTGGTGCGAATGGTGCCGCGCGCCGATCCAGTGGCGCTTGACGTCAAGCAACTCAGCGAACTGGTGCGGATGGCTTTCAGCCAGCGCCGCAAGCTGCTGCGCCATACGCTGGGCCAGTGGCTGACAGCGCGTTGTTTTACCGGGACATTTGATGTGCAGCGGCGGGCCGAAGAAGTGCCGGTGGCCGAGTATTTGGCGCTGGCGAAACAGATAGCGGCCTTCCCGGCACCGATTGATGCAGCGGATACGCCATAAAAAAACCGCTATTCACGCCCATTTAAATAAGTTAAAGCCAGATTTGATCAAGAAAAAGCCCGCTGTTTGCGGGCTTTTCAGGATCAAACCGGAACGGCAGTTTCAGGCTGCCGCGAGCCAGTAAGCCGCATTGAACGGACTGCTCATGCGCAGCGCGAGCGGTGACACGTCCAGCAGTTTATCGGTCGGCATGGGCTCATCGCCTTCTGAAACTACTTGCAGGGCCTTATTCGCCCGATCCCCTTGGCCAATGTCTGGGGAGCGGGCTACCGAAAAGAATAGAAACATCGAAACGGTATCTTGCGATCCGCCCAGTAGTCCGCGGCATCCCTGAAGATGTCGAGCAATTGCTCTCTGGCCTCTTTGTCGAACTTGGCGTGGGCCGGAATCTGTTCTAGCACCACGATAAAACCGGGCTGAGGGCCTGATTTGTGAACCAGGTCGGTCATGCAGTCATACAGCGCATCGAAGTTCTTGCCGAAATGTGCCGGGAAGGTGTACTGCGCCGCAATCATGTCGAGCACATCCTGTTTGCTCTGGGCATTGCCCAGATTGGCATACAGAAAATGCTGGTTCAATTGCGTGGCGGCATCCTGCAACTGCTGCACGCGGAAGGCGCGTATCGATTGCACGATATTGGGACGCACGCCGCGCAAGGGCGTTTCGTCAGTTTTGTGAAGGGGCGTTCCGTCATGCTTGCGCAATGACGTTTCGTGGTCCTTACGAAGTGGTGTATCCATCTCCGC
>MERZ01000214.1:767-1299 GCA_001770785.1 Burkholderiales bacterium RIFCSPHIGHO2_12_FULL_61_11 | reverse complement strand
AGTACCCGGACGCGGGCGACGCCAACAACCTGGGTTCGATGACCACGGGCTTGGCCAAGATCTTCCCGCAGGACCGCCTGGGCTACGCGCTGTTCCAGCAGGACGGTGTTTACTCGGACTTCTCGTACACCAAGTTCAACCCCGAGATCGCTGCTGCCACGGGTGAGGCCAAGGCCCAGTTGCTGAATGTCAAGTGGCGCCAGGACATCGGCAACTGGCTCGGCGCCATCCAGCCGCACCAGAACGTGGGCTACTACGTGCCCTACGCTCGCGACATCATCAACTCGCACTGCCTGACCACGGTCACCTTCGGTGGCACGGCGATCAAGGAGTCGAACCTGAAGAACGTGAGCAGCTTCATCGACAACCTGCTCGATGGCACCGGCACGCCCTTGCGCGTGGTTGAAGCGGCACAGGTCAAGCAGGTGGCCTTCCCCGGCTTCTGGGGCACCCTCATCAATCCCATCCTGGCTTCGCTGGGATACTGAAGATCACTTCGCGTTGACGATGCCCTTGAAGTCGTAGGGCACGA
>MERZ01000214.1:0-757 GCA_001770785.1 Burkholderiales bacterium RIFCSPHIGHO2_12_FULL_61_11 | reverse complement strand
GACCTTGCCGGAGGCGACGCCTTCGGCAATCTTCAGGTTGGCCATCGCGTTCATGTAGCCAATGGCGCCCGCGTTGGCGTTCAAGGCCGCGATGCGTTCTGCCTCTTTCTTGGCCGTCTGCACTTCCACTTCCTTGGTCTTGAGTTCGTTCTGCGCGCGGACGAGTTCGTTGGCGCTGTTGACGATGACATCGGCCGGCGTGATCGCACGCACTTGCACCTGCGAGACCGTGATCTTGTCGGCCAGCTTTTCTTCGGTCAGCGTCTTGATGATGTTCTCGCGGATCTGCTGTTCGATCAGCGGGCGGTTGTCCGACATTTTGAGCGACTCGTAGGCGCGCGCCACCTTGTAGGCCGCGTTGCGGGCGCTCAGCGCCACGTAGTTCTGCATCAGCAGGATGTCGTCGTTGTGTTCCGCCATGCCGTGAAAAGTCCGGTTCTTGGTGGTCCACAGCTCGGACACGGCCGAAGGGTTCACGTTGTAGACCACCGTCATGTCGAAGTCCTTGACCGTGGAGTTGTCGGAGGCCAGCGGCGTCATGTTGTCCACGCCCACCGCCACGTCCTGGATCTTGAAGGTGAGGATGCGGCCGACCAGCGTCTGGTTGAACGAGCCCGGCAAGCGCTCAACCGGGTCCGTGGTCTTGTCGAAGTTGATGCGCAAGCCCACCTCGCCGGTTTCGATGCGGGTGCAGCCAGACAGTGCGATGGCCGAGACGATGGCAAGCATGCCGAAATTCTTTTTCATGGGATTCCCT
>MERZ01000213.1 GCA_001770785.1 Burkholderiales bacterium RIFCSPHIGHO2_12_FULL_61_11 | reverse complement strand
CAACAATGTCACCTACCAGCGGGTACGGCGTTTCTACAAGCCTTTCGTTCACCACTACACCGCGCTGTCGCGTGATCTGGCTGATTATCTGGTCGATAAGGTGCGTGTTTCACCGAACGCCATCACGCAGGCCTACAACGGAGTGGATACCGAACGCTTTTGCCCGGCACCTGCTGGGTCGCAGCCCATCGCCGGTTGCCCGTTCGACCCGACGCAGCACTGGCTGGTGGGTACCGTCGGCCGCATGCAAACCGTCAAGGACCAGCTCACGCTGGCGCACGCTTTCGTGCAAGCCCTGGCGCTGGCCCCTGAACTCCAGCAACGCATGCGGCTGATCATGGTGGGGGAGGGGCCGTTGCGCGCCCAGGCTCAGGCGGTGCTCGACGCAGCAGGCTTGGGCCGGCTGGCCTGGTTGCCCGGCGAGCGCAGCGACGTGCCAGAGATCATGCGTGGCTTGCACGCTTTTGCCTTGCCCTCACTGTCCGAGGGCATCTCGAACACCATTCTGGAGGCCATGGCCAGCGGGTTGCCAGTGGTCGCCACGGCCGTCGGCGGCAATGCCGACCTGGTGCTGCATGGGCAGACCGGCTACATCGTTTCCTCCGTCCATCCGCAAGCCATGGCCCTTCGAATGGTAGAACTCGCGTCCAGCCCAGAGCGAGCCCTCAGCTTGGGTCAGGCGGGTCGTCAGCGCGTGCAGGCGACGTTCAGCATGCAGGCGATGGTAGCCACCTACCAATCGGTGTACGACCAGCAGATGCAGCGCGCAAGCTTTAGTTTGGGAAGGCACTAATGAGCACTTCTATTAATTCTGATTTTGTCATCCCGGTCCATGACGTCATCCTGGCCCATGTTGCCATCCCAGCCCATGGTGTCATCCCGGTCCGAGTTGCAGTCCCGATCCCCTGTTGTCATCCCGGCGAAGGCCGGGATCCAGGAATCCAGGATGTCATTTCGGTCCCCGAATCAGGTCGGGGGTTCCTGCCACGCCGCAATCCATGGATGCCGGATCATGTCCGGCATGACAAGCGCTTAGCCTATCAATATCAATCACTTACAACGCACTGGATTCCTCCGGCCTTCGCCAGAATGACAGATTTATAGAAAAGCCTAAGACATTATGTGCGGCATTACCGGCATTTTTGACACCCGTGGCGGAAGCGACATCAACCGCGCCGTGCTCCAGCGCATGAACGACTCGCAGCTGCACCGTGGTCCGGACGAGGGCAGCCTGCATATCGAGCCTGGCGTGGGCTTGGGCCATCGGCGTCTGTCCATCATCGACATCGCCACCGGCCAGCAGCCGCTGTTCAACGAAGATGGCTCCGTGGTGGTGGTCTTCAACGGCGAAATTTACAATTACCAGCAACTCATCCCCGAACTTCAGGCGCTGGGCCATGTGTTTCATACCCGAAGCGACACCGAGGTCATCGTCCATGGGTGGGAATCCTGGGGCGCCAACTGCGTCAAGCGCTTTCGCGGCATGTTTGCCTTTGCCCTGTGGGACCGCAACCAGCAAACCTTTTTCCTGGCGCGTGACCGGCTGGGCGTCAAGCCCATGCACTACGCGCTGCTTGATGACGGCACCCTGCTGTTCGGCTCCGAGCTGAAGTCCATTCTGGCCCACGGTGGCCTGCGTCGCGACATCGATCCCCTGGCGGTGGAAGAGTATTTCGCGCTGGGTTACGTGGCCGAGCCGCGCACCATCTTCAAGCAGGCCAAAAAACTCTCACCCGGCCACATCCTCACCATCAAACGCGGCCAGCCGCTGGGCGAACCGGTGGCCTACTGGGATGTCAAGTTCAGCCTGGATAACCCGGTCTCCGAGGCCGATGCCCAGGCTGAGCTGATCGCGCGACTGCAAGAGTCCGTGCGCCTGCGCATGATCGCAGAAGTGCCGCTTGGCGCGTTTCTGTCCGGTGGGGTGGACAGCAGCGCCGTCGTCGCCGTCATGGCCGGCTTGTCGCCAGAGCCCGTCAACACGTGCTCCATCGGCTTTGACGACCCGGCCTTCAATGAGTCTGCGTTTGCGCAGAAGGTGGCCGACCGCTACCACACCAACCATCGTCTTGAAGTTGTCAAGAGCGACGACTTCGACCTCATCGACACGTTGGCGCGCCTGTATGACGAGCCTTATGCCGACAGCTCGGCCATTCCTACTTACCGGGTCTGCCAACTCGCGCGTGACCACGTTACCGTCGCGCTCTCGGGCGACGGAGGCGACGAGACTTTTGGGGGTTACCGTCGTTATCGGCTGCATCTGCTGGAAGAAAAATTGCGTGCGACATTGCCCCTTGGATTGCGACGTCCCCTGTTTGGGGCATTGGGGCGCTGGTATCCCAAAGCCGATTGGGCTCCCCGCATGTTCCGTGCGAAAACCACTTTTGAAGCGCAGGCACGCGACTCGGTCGAGGCGTATTTTCACACCATGTCGCTGATTCGTGAGCCCATGCGCAGCCAGTTATATAGCGGCTCATTCAAGATGGAGCTTGGTGGGTACAGTGCCCAAGAGGTGTTTCGCCGGCACGCCAACCGTGCGGGTACTGCCGATCCGCTCGCGCTAATCCAGTACATTGATCTCAAAACGTATCTGGTAGGTGATATCAACACCAAGGTCGATCGTGCCAGCATGGCCCATTCGCTGGAGGTGCGCGAGCCGCTGATGGACCATGAACTGGTGGAGTGGCTGGCAACGCTGCCATCGGTATTCAAAATGCGGGGCTCTGAAGGCAAGTACATCTTCAAGAAGTCCATGGAGCCGTACCTGCCGCAAGATGTACTGTATCGACCCAAGATGGGATTTGCGGTACCGTTGGCACGTTGGCTGCGTGGACCCTTGCGCGGCAGGGTGCGGGAGGCTCTTCTGGGTAGCCAGATGGCCGAATCAGGATGGTTTAACGTCGCCACCATCCGCCGGCTTGTTGAGCAGCATGAATCAGGCGCTCGGGATCACAGCACGCCGATCTGGACGTTGCTGATGTATGACGCTTTTTTGCGCAACGTAATGAACAAGGTCTAATGACGCCGAGTCCGTGCTGCATCCATGAAAATTCTTTACCACCATCGAACCGCATCTCGTGACGGGCAGTCCACGCACATCGAAGAAATGATTGGTGGACTCAGGGCCAATGGCCACACGGTCAGGGAATGTGCACCGAGTGTGGAGGGCCACAATCCCTCCGGCGGCAGTGCTGGATGGGTAGGGCGACTCAAGGCATTTTTGCCCCAGCTGGTTTACGAACTCGCGGAACTGGCCTACTCGCTGGTAGCTTACAGGCGGCTCGTTCGAAACGTCCGTGAATTTCAGCCGGACTGTATCTACGAGCGGTACAACCTGTACCTGTTGGCCGGAGTCTGGGTGAAGAATAGGTTCGGTTTGCCACTGATTCTTGAAGTGAATGCACCCATGGCGATTGAGCGGCGTCAGTATGGTGGTCTCGCGTGGCCAAGGCTCGCGGACAGGCTAGAACTGTATGTCTGGAAAAATGCGGATGTGATCCTGCCCGTGACGCAGGTTCTTGCGAACCATATGGTTTCAAAAGGGGTGGAATCCCGTCGGATTCGGGTTATTCCCAACGCCGTCAATGAAAAGCACTACGCTGATCTTCCCTCATGTGAAGAAGCAAAAGCTGCACTCGGATTGACTGGGCGTGTCGTCGTGGGTTTTACCGGTTTTGTTCGCGAGTGGGACCGGCTCGACAGAATCGTGAAATGGATTGCACTCCGGGCTGCCGACCAAAATGTTCACCTGTTTGTCATCGGAGATGGCCCCGCCCGCCTCGAAGTGGAGCAGTGCGCGGCCCGCTTGGGCGTTGCGGATCGACTCACGTTCACGGGTGTCGTCAATCGTGAGCAGGTTCCTGCCCTGTCGATGGCTTTTGATATTGCCGTGCAGACTGCTTTGCTCCCTTACGCGTCGCCGCTTTGTTTGTTCGAGTACCTGGCGCTTTCCAAAGCCATCATCGCGCCCGATCAGCCCAACCATCATGAAATCCTCACCCATGGTGTTGACGCCTTGCTGTACGATCCGCAGGATCCGAATGGCATCGAAGAAGCTCTCGATATCCTTTCCAGGGATATGGACTTACGCGAGCGAATTGCTGCTGCTGCCCGGGCGGTCATCACACGCAAGCAACTTACATGGCGACAGCATGCAGAAAAGGTGACAGGTTCGCTTTCAAACATTGGGGAAAAAAGTTATGCGTGACCTGGTGCTCGGTCCCATCATCGTCGCTTTGGCGGCATATTCTTTGCTGCATCCCTGGCTCGGGATATTGGGCTGGACCTGGGTCAGCATCATGAACCCCCATGCCTACAGCTGGCATCTGAGCAGCATGCCGGTGGCCGCTGCCATTGCAATCTCCATCCTGCTCGGACTGCTGTTGACCAAAGACCGGCGAAACTTTTTCTTGACCCGTGAAACCACCCTGCTGATGCTCTTCATGCTGTGGATGTGCATTACCTTGCCATTCTCGTTTTATTTTGATCAAAGTTTCGACTTATGGAATCGGGTCATGAAAATCGACCTGATGGTACTCGTCGCCATGGTGGTGCTTTATTCAAAAAAACACATCACGATGTTGGCATGGGTATTGGCTGGATCGATCGGTTTTTTTGGAGTCAAAGGTGGATTGTTCACTCTGGCAACTGGGGGTCGTCATATGGTTTGGGGGCCAGAGGGGAGTTACATTGGCGGCAACAACGAGCTTGCGTTGGCCTTGGTGATGATCATTCCCCTTATGCGCTTTTTGCACCTGACAACCGAGTCGGTCTGGATCAAGCGTGGGCTGGTGTTGTCCATGCTCTTGTGTGCTGCAGCCGCACTTGGCAGCCAGTCGCGCGGAGCCTTTCTTGCTATTGCCGCAATGGTGAGCGTATTGTGGTGGCGCAGTAACAAGAAAATTGCCGTCGCCGGATTGCTGGTGGTGGCTGGGGTAGCCTTGTTGTCGTTCATGCCAGAGCAATGGTGGGCGCGCATGGAAACGATCAGGACCTATGAGCAAGACGCATCCGCTACCGGTCGCATCAACGCCTGGTGGATGGCTTGGAACCTGGCCAAGGCCAACTTTTTTGGTGGTGGATTCATGATCTACATGCCAGACCTGTTTGCCTTGTATGCCCCTGACCCACTGGATGTTCACGCCGCTCATAGCATCTATTTCATGGTGCTGGGTGAACATGGCTTTGTGGGCTTCGCCCTGTTTTTGCTGCTGTGGTTTTTTGTCTGGCGTTCGGCTGGGCGTTTGCGTATTCAGGGGCAAGCGCTACCTCAAACCCAGTGGCTGTCGCACTTGGGTGCCATGTGCCAGGTCAGCCTGGCCGGGTATGCGGTGGGGGGCGCGTTTCTCAGCTTGTCGTACTACGACCTGCCTTACAACATCCTCATCCTCGTGGTGCTGGGTTGCCGCTGGATGGACCGCAAGGAGTGGATCACGGAAGACGCTGAACAAGCCCTGAAGCAAGCCGCCTTGGACGCCAGGAATGCCAAGCCCGCCCTACCGTGATGCTGCTCAAGCCATTGCTACATTGGATGTCGCCCGCCGGTAAGCGCGCGCGTCTTTCAGTTCTGATCTTTCACCGGGTATTGCCAGAGCCCGACCCGCTGTTTCCTGACGAAATGCATGTCCGCCGGTTTGCCGAGGTCTGTGGCTGGCTCAAAACGTGGTTCAACGTGTTGCCGCTGGACCAGGCTGTGGCCCGCCTTAAGACGGGCACGCTCCCCGCGCGCGCCGCCTGTATCACCTTTGACGACGGCTATGCCGACAACCACTACGTGGCCATGCCCATTTTGCAGCGCCACGGTTTGACAGCCACCTTTTTCATCGCCACTGGTTTTCTGGATGGTGGCCGCATGTGGAACGACACCATTATCGAAACGGTTCGGGCGTGCAAAGATTTGTCCGTCATTGCGAGCGAAGCGCGGCAATCCATGACTTCCGGGTTGCATGGGTTGCCGCGCTTCGCTCGCAATGACAAGAAAGCAGCCATAACCACCCTCATCAACCACATCAAATACCGCCCTGTGCAAGAGCGGATCAGCCTCACTGAAGAAATTGCCAAGCTTGCCAAAGTGCAACTGCCCCACAACCTGATGATGACCTCGCACGAGGTCAAGACCACGCGCCAGGCGGGCATGCAGATTGGTGCGCACACGGTTTCTCATCCCATCCTGGCCCGGCTCACCGATGAACAGGCCCGACAGGAAATCGGCGAAAGCAAGATTTTTTTGGAGCAGCTGCTCGGTGAGCGCGTAGGCTTGTTCGCCTACCCCAATGGCAAGCCGGGTGAAGACTACACACCACAAACCGTGGAAGTGGTGCACAGCCTGGGCTTTGACGCCGCCGTCAGCACCCGGTGGGGAGCCTCGGGCACGGGGGACGACCTGTTCCAGATCCGGCGCTTTACGCCATGGGACAAAACCAAGTTACGGTTCGGGGGCCGCATGTTGGCCAACTTGCGCAACGCTTGATTGACCCCGGATCAGGTTCGGGGTGACAGCGGCATTTGTCATTGCACCCCACCTTTGTCATTGCGTTCCCGGATCAAGTTCGGGGTTTCAGCACCCGCAAGTCATGGATCCCGGATCGAGTCCGGGATGACAGCCAAAGGCCGGAATGACAACCAAAGGCCGGAATGAAAAAAAGAGTTGTCATCGCAACCCCCCAATTGTCACTACGGGTTGTCACTGCGGCCCCAAAGTTGTCATTGCGGCCCCTCAAAGTTGTCACTGCGGCCCCAAAGTTGTCATTGCGGGCTTGACCCGCAATCCATGTCAACCGCGCCAACCCAAGCGCCTTAGAGTAACCCGTCGTAGAGGTCATTCCACTCAGGATTGTCACTCTCAATCAGCGCCACCTTCCACTCCCGTTTCCAGTTTTTGAGCTGTTTTTCCCGCTGAATTGCCGCCGCAATGGAGCAGGTGGACTCAAACCAGACCAGCGTATGCACCCCATATTGGCGGGTAAAACCCGCAACGAAATCACTTTTGTGTTCGAACACGCGGCGCACCAGATTGTTGGTGACGCCCGCATACAAAGTGTAAGCGTCTAGCCGTGGCATATTGATTTGATTGCGCTACTTGCCGACCATCGCGGTCATGGCGAACAAGTTGTCGAT
>MERZ01000212.1:5639-10593 GCA_001770785.1 Burkholderiales bacterium RIFCSPHIGHO2_12_FULL_61_11 | reverse complement strand
AGAGGGATTCCATTCGCTGCCTTCCAGAGGGTGGCTAGCGACCATGATGTTGGCTGTGGGGCAGTTGGCGCTGCATTGCGCCACGACATCACGGGCGCAGCTTTCGCATTGGCCGCACTGGGTGGCCACGCCCAGTTCCAGCTGGATGTCGTCAAAGCTCAAGCCGGCGCGCGCGTGGCGTGCGATGTCGCGGTCGGAAATACGGTGGCAGACACAAACAATCATGGCGCAATGTCCTGATGGGAGGAAGCGTTGAATATGTGATGATTGTAAACGAGAATTATTCGCATTGGTAAGGGCTTTCAAAAGATTTTTAATGCCTGACACGGTTCAGAGCAGCAGTCACGATCAGCGGAATACGCAAGGCCGGCAATTTCAACTGGCATCGCCCATCCGGCTTTGCAAATAATTCTGCAACCGTAGATGATCCGGCCCCTGCGGACGATTGATTTTCCTTATCGTTGTAATGGCTATTTACAAATGAGAATTATTCGCATATACTCACCCCATCGTATTCGCCAGCCACGCCGCATCCGGTGAGCCAATCCAAAGGTCACATGAGGTGCACGCAGCCAGCAGTTGTTTTTAACTGTCTATCAAAGGTTGCTCTGTGGCTAATTCTGCGTTCCCCCATTCATTTCGTCTTCGTCGACTTTCCCTGTTGCTTGCCCTCGCGTGGGGGGGCGTCCCGTCTTTGCATGCGCAGCAGGTGCCAGGCGATGCAAAACCTGATGGCGCAGGTGTGCAGCTTGTGGCGTCAGGTGGGCTCAAAGAGGTGGTTATCTCCGGTTCGCGAAGTGAGCGTGCTTTAGAGGACGTGCCGGCCACCATGGATGTGTTGTCGGGTGATGCTCTCAACCCCGCCAGTGTTCAGGACATCCGCGATCTGGTGCGTGAACTCCCCAACGTCAGCGTCAGCCGCCAGCCCACGCGTTTTTCTGCCACCGGCACGCCTGTGGGGCGTGAGGGCAATGCGGGTTTCAACATTCGGGGGCTCGAAGGCAACCGTGTGCTGCTGCTGGTCGATGGTATTCGTGTTCCCCAGGGGCTGACCAATGGGGTGCTGGGTGGTGCCGCGTTTGGCCGCGACTACTACGACCTGGGCTTGATTTCACGCGTTGAGATTGTGCGGGGCGCCAACTCGGCGCTGTACGGGTCTGACGGGCTGGCCGGATCGGTCTCCATGTTCACCACCGAGCCGCACGAGTTGATCAAGCCGGGGCAAACGCTGGGTGGCAAAGTCGTCACGGGTTACTCATCGGAAGATGGCGGCAAACGGCTGGGCCTGACGCTTGCGGGCGTGGCCAGTGACACGGTGCAGTGGCTGGGTAGCGTGCAGGTCGGCCGCAGCAGCGAGTTGATCAACAAAGGCGCGAACGAATCACTCAACCTGAATCGCACGGTACCCAATCCACAAAGCGACAGCCAGCAGGCGTTTTTGGGCAAGGTGGTCATCACGCCAGGTGTGGGTCAAAAACACACACTGACACTGGAGCATGTGACCAAAGACAGCGAGGTGGAGGCCTATACCGGGCGGGCGGTCACGGCTTCTGCGGCTACGTCGGTGATCGACCTGGATGCCACCAGTGAGGCCGGGCGGTCCCGCCTGAGTTGGGATGCCCGTTACAAGCTGGGTCGAGCGTGGGCTGATGGGGTGCGCACCACGCTGGGTGTGCAAAGCAGTGAAACCCGAGAGGTGGCGCGGGAAGACCGGTTCACGTCAGCGGACCGGGTGCGGGACACAAGCTACAACGAGCGCATGACGCAGGCCACGATCCAGGCCGAAAAAACCTTGGCCATGGGCGGCGACTGGAGCCAAAAGCTCATCTACGGCGCTGATGTCAGCCGGGCCAATATGACGAATCTGGTGACGGGGGTTACCCCGCCGACAGGTGAGACCTTCCCGCTCAAGCGCTTTCCTGACACCTTGACCACCACCAGCGCGCTGTTTGTCCAAAGCGAAATGGCGAATGAGGCATGGAGCGTTATTCCGGCGCTGCGGTATGACCGTGTGAGTATCGACGCGAGCAGTGACGCGCTCTACAAAAATACCGCTGCATCGCTTGGCGCCAGCGCCCTGTCGCCCAAGCTCGGGGGGATTTATCGGGTTTCGCCGCAGTGGAGCGTGTTTAGCAACCTGGCGGGTGGCTTCAAGGCGCCAACGCCCATCCAGCTCAACAACTTCTTTGAAAACAACGCGGGGGGCTTTTACAAAAGCATATCCAACCCGGATTTGAAGCCCGAAACCAGTGTGACCTTCGAGTTGGGCACGCGGGGCCAGTGGGGGCCGCTTGACCTGGAGGCAGCGGCGTTTTCCGGCCGCTACAAAGACTTCATCGAAGAAACGGTGCTGGTGAGTGGGCAGTTTGGAAACTCGGCGAACCCGGCGGTTCTGCAGTCGGTCAATCGCAGTGCGGTCAGCTTGCGCGGATTTGAGATCAAGGGGGCTTACAAGTTGGCGGCCAACACGGCATTGCGTCTGGCTTACGGTCAGACGCAGGGCACAGTGACGTCGACCGGCTTGCCCCTGAATTCGGTGAACCCGGCCAAATTTGTGTTGGGGCTGGACCAGCGGCTGGGCGCCTGGAAGGTGGGCGCCGTGCTCAGCCACGTGGCGGCCAAGTCGGCATCCGATATCGACTACACCACAACCGCCGCGCAGTTCGCCACCCCGGCTTACACCACGCTGGACCTCAAGGCCTCATGGCAGTTGCGTCCCGGCATCTCGCTCAACGCCGCGCTGAACAACGTCACGGACACGAAATATTGGGAGTGGACCAATGTACGCGGCGTCGCTGCGGGTGCTGCGGCGCTTGATTCGTACACGGCCCCCGGACGCAGCGCGTCCATCGCCCTGGTCGCCAGCTTTTAGATCGAACCTAACCCAAGGAGTGCGTCATGAACACCGACATACGAGTGACCGGCAGGACCGGCGAGACCGGCGAAGAGGAATACGTCATGCCCTGCGCTGAGGCCATGCTGGCGGGAACGCTGGCGCTGATGACAGGGCATGTGCAGGCGTGCTGTGACGGGCACCGTGTTTTGATGGCCAAAAAAATCGTGGCCAACCTGGTTCTGCTGTCAGAGCACCCCTTGCTGTCACCGCAGTTCAAAACCATGTTGTGGAACCTGCGGGAGCGATGGCGTGAGCAGCTTGAATCTGCGCAGGACATGCAAACCGCACAAGCAGACCCGGACCTGTGGCACGCCAGCCCGTCAGCCGTCCAGTAATCAAGGAGAAAAAATGAATGCTATGAATCAAGGAAAACAGATGAATGCCATGACGCTCAGAGAGCAGTTCAGCCTGGCTCGCAGCGAAGGCAAGCGTGCCAAAGAAGCGGCCGAATCCATCGGCTTGAGTGAGGGTGCCGCCATCGCAGCCCATGGTGGACAGCATGACCATGCCTTGAAAGCGGTTGCGCTACGGGGTCCGTGGATTGAACTGCTCAAAGCTCTGGAGCACTGCGGCCCGCTGATGGCGCTGACCCGCAATGAATCCACGGTGCACGAAAAAACCGGGGTGTATCAAAAGCTCTCAGTCAACGGGCATATCGGGCTGGCGCTGGGGGCAGAGATTGACCTGCGGCTGTTTTTCGATAAATGGCATGCCGGATTTGCGGTGACTGAAGCTGCAGCGAACCCGGGCAACCCGGGGCAAACCAGCTTCCAGTTTTTTGACGCGCAGGGCAGGGCGGTACACAAAATCTTCGCCCGCGAAGCCACAAACCGCAGCGTATGGCAGGCGGTGGTGGATACCTTTGGTGACCCGTCATTGGGCTATGTCTTTCAAAAACCGATGCCCCTGGCTCCACCCAAACCGGATGCCCAGATCGATGCGCAAGGTTTTACCGACGCCTGGGGAAACATGACGGATACCCACCAGTTCTTTGGACTGCTGCGCCAGTATGGTGTGGAACGCCAGCAAGGGTTGCGTCTGGTCGAAGGCCGGTTCAGCCAGCGCGTGGGTACGGATGCGCTGCGTGCCATGCTGTATGACGCGGCGCTGGATGGCACGCCCATCATGGTGTTTGTGGGCAGTGCGGGCTGTATCCAGATTCACACGGGCCCGGTCAAGCGGATCGAGCCCATGGAAGTCAAAGGCAAAGACGCCCATGCGCCCGTTATCCAGTGGCTCAACATTCTTGATCCGGGATTCAACCTTCACCTGCGCGAAGACTTGATTGCCAACGTCTGGGTGGTCGAAAAACCCACCGATGACGGGGTCGTGACCTCGCTCGAAGCCTTCGACGTGAACGGCGATCTCATGGCCATGTTCTTTGGCGCACGCAAGCCGGGCAAGCCCGAGCTGCAGGCTTGGCGCGACATCCTGAGCCGTCTGCCGCGCCTTGAGGCGGTAGCCGCGTGAGCGCACTCGAGACGGTTGAGCTCAAAACGTTTGATGGTTCAGGAAATAATGGAGTGAAAAATGCAGTTTCAGGCAAACCAGTTCATTCAGCGCCGCGACGTGTTGCGTCTGTCTTCGGTTGGCGCACTTACAGGTCTTGGTGTGCGTGCTGCCCAGGCCCAGACCAGGCTGCCGCGCTTGGTGACGGTGAGCGGCGCCCTTACCGAGGTGGTGTACTTGCTTGGCGCTCAAGAGCAGTTGGTCGGGACTGACACCACCAGCCTGTTTCCATTTGCCGCACAAAAAACGCCCAAAGTGGGTTACATGCGCCAGCTCTCGGCCGAGGGCCTGCTCTCCCTCAAGCCCGACGCCGTGATTGCCACCACAGAAGCAGGGCCACCGGTGGTGATCGACCAGATTCGCAGTGCCGGTGTCAAGGTGGAGTTGGTGGAGGCCGACCACAGCTGGGCCGAAGTTCGGCGCAAGGTCGCTGCTGTCGGGCGTGCCACTGCACGCGAAGCGCAGGCCCGGGAACTGCAAGCGCGGCTGGATGCCGAATGGGCCAGCGTGCTGCAGGGGGTGGGCAAGCTGCGGGGCAAAAAGCCGCGT
>MERZ01000212.1:0-5529 GCA_001770785.1 Burkholderiales bacterium RIFCSPHIGHO2_12_FULL_61_11 | reverse complement strand
ACGTCATTCTGACCAGCACACAGGGTATCGAGGCGCTGGGCGGCGTTGACAAGCTGTGGGCCAGACCCGAGCTGGCGTTGACACCCGCGTTCAAGCGCCGCACGAGTCCGGGTGCGTTGATCCACATGGACGCCTTGCAACTACTGGGTTTTGGCCCGCGGCTACCCCAAACTGTGCGCGAACTGCACGCACGGGTGGTGCTCGCATGAGTTGCCGGCCTTTACCGCCCGCCAGCGGCTTTTGTGAGGCCACCCTGCCCGTGGTCTGGACCCCGAAGCTGAGCGCTGCTGTCGCAGATTATTGTGATGTGATGGGCTTTGACGTGGTGCAGCAGGTGACTGGTGTGTTCGCACTGCTCAGACTGGGAAAACTGCATTTGCAGCTGTGGCAGCGCGGGGCTCAGCCGGGCCGGTGGGAGCAGGAACTGGATCTGGATCTGCCTGATCGCTGTGGATCAAATACTTTCAGGCCGGACCATCATCGGGTGGTACTGGATACCCCGTTTGAGGTGTACGACGCATTGCAGGCGGCATTGCGAGCCCACAAGCACAATTTGCTCACGGCACCTCTGCCGCCGATGGGCTTGCAAGCCCCTGAACGCCAGCGTCTGAGTGGTCCACCCAAACTGCAAGCCTGGGGAACCTGGGAATTCACGTTGAGAGACGCCAACGGCAATGTGCTGCGTTTCGTGCAGTGGGTGTCCAGCGCGGCGACGCTGCCAGCCGCGCCCTCGGCAACGGTCCGGCTATGGCGCCAGACATGAGCCAGTTGCAGCTCATGCCAAACCGGGCATCCCACCGCCTGCCTGTCACCACCGTGCTGGCTTTGGGTGCTGTACTGGTGATGCTCAGTCTGGTCGCCGCCAGCGCCCGTGGTGCCTTCGACATTGGCATCGTGAGCATTGCCAGGACGATGTGGGCGCTGGCAACGGGTACCCTGGACGGCTCGCCCGATCAGCTCATTTTTCTCAATATCCGGCTGCCGCGCCTCGTGCTGGGGCTGGTGGCCGGAGCCGGGCTGGGCATGAGCGGCGCGCTGATGCAGGGCATGTTTCGCAACCCGCTGGCAGACCCCGGCTTGATTGGGGTCAGCAGCGGCGCGGCGCTGGCAGCGGGCATCACCATCGTCATGGGCGCCTTGTGGTTCCCGGATCTGCCGCGCTCGCTGGGCAGCTGGACGCTGGTGTTGATGGCTTTTGCGGGTGGTTTGGGTGTGACGGCGCTGATCTATGTGCTGTCGCAGTCTGAAGGGGGCACGCGCATCAGCGTGATGCTGTTGGCCGGCATTGCCATCAACGCACTGGCGGGCGCGGGGCTGGGTTTTTTGAGCTTCATGGCTACCGACGAGCAGTTGCGCAACATCCAGTTCTGGCTGCTGGGCAGCTTGGGGGGCGCCCGCTGGAGCGCCGTGGGACTGGTGGGCACTATTGTTTTGATGGCTGTTGGCGCAGGTTTGACGATGGCCAGACCCCTGAATGCCATTGCGCTGGGCGAGGCGCAGGCGCATCTTTTGGGGGTTGACGTGGAGCGTGTCAAACGCCGTGCCGTGCTGGTAACGGCCCTCGCCGTGGGTGCGGTCACGGCCTGCACCGGCATCATCGGATTCATTGGGCTCGTGGCACCGCATTGTGTGCGCCTGATTGCCGGGCCGGACCATCGCGTGGTGTTGCCGGCCTCAGCCATGCTGGGCGCTGCGCTGGTGCTGCTGGCGGACAGCGTGGCGCGCACCGTGGCACAGCCCGCCGAATTGCCGCTGGGCGTGTTGACAGCGTTCGTGGGGGTGCCTTTTTTCTTGCTGTTGTTACGCACATTCAGGGGGCGCGTGTGAAGACCGCGATCAAAGAAGGATTGAGCGACGATGTGAGCCCGCGCACGCTGGAGGCCAGGGCAGCGACGTGCATGGTGGGCCACTCGGCCTTGCTCCAGCCCGTATCAGTCAGCTTTCGGGCCGGACACTTGACTGCCATCGTGGGACCCAACGGGGCGGGCAAGTCAACCTTGCTGTCGTTGCTCAGTGGGCAACGCCAGCCGTCAAGTGGCTCGGTGTGGATGAATGGTCACAACCTGCGGCAATGTAGCACGCAAACCCAGGCCCGCATCCGGGCCTTGCTGCCACAAGACACGACGGTGGCGTTTGAGTACACCGTGCGTGACGTGGTGGAGCTGGGGCGCTTTCCGCACCGCACACAGCCCGGCCGTGGTGAGGCCGGCATCGTGCAGGCCGCGATGCAGGCGACGGGTGTGACAGCGCTGGCGGGCCGCGCCATCAACACGCTGAGTGGCGGTGAGCGGGCGAGGGCGCAGCTGTCACGGGTCCTGGCGCAAATCTGGGAGCCGGGGCCAAACGCAGAAACACGCTGGTTGTTGCTGGACGAACCCACCGCCGCCCTGGATCTGTGTCATCAGCACGAGGTGTTGCGTCTGGCCCGTCGCTGGGCGCAGGACCAGGGTGTGGGGGTAGTGGCCGTTTTGCATGACCTCAACCTGGCCCTGCGTTACGCGGACTGGGCAGTCGTACTCCAGGGCGGTGCGGTTCAAAGCCAGGGTTTGCCGTCAGATGTGCTGAACACGACAAATGTCAACCATGTGTGGAACGTCTGTTCGCAGTCTGTGCGCGACGCCGATGGCACCGCACAGTTGCTGGTGGCATGAAGCAGCCATGGAGGGTCTTGCCCGTGTCAGATGGCAAAACAGGTCAGACCGTGGTTGGCAAAGCCCGTGCCGGACGAGGCACCCAGAGCGCGTGTAAGCGATCGAGGCGTCAACCAGCGAATCCCATCAGGGACAGTGACCCAAAGTCACACAAAAAGTCCGAATGTAAGGGTGTAATCTTTACCTTCGAGTCATCATGAAAAGAAAGCTTGGCAAACCGGGAGCGTCCATGTACGTCCGGCCAACCCATTTTGAATGAAAGCTGAGGCCAGGACAGGATTAGCTCAACTCGCCCACCTGGCTTTGCAGGTAGTTCTGTACACCGACCTTGGCGACGAGTTCGATCTGGATCTCCAGAAAGTCGATGTGCTCTTCGGTGTCGTCCAGAATGTCCTGCAGCAGGTCGCGTGAGACGTAATCGCGCACGGTCTCGCAATGCGCGATGCCATCCTTGATCGTTGCCTGCGCGCCCATTTCTGTCTGCAGGTCGCAGCCCAGGGCCTCAGGCACGTTTTCGCCGATCATCAGCTTGCCCAGGTCCTGCAGATTCGGCAGACCGTCGAGCATGAGGATGCGGTCCATCAGCCTGTCGGCGTGTTTCATCTCGCCCATGGATTCCTCGTATTCCTTCTTGGCCAGCTTGTCCAGGCCCCAGTGCTTGTACATGCGGTAGTGCAGGAAATACTGGTTGATGGCAGTCAGCTCGTTTTTCAGCTGGGCCTGCAGGTGGGTGATAACTTGGGCATCGCCTTTCATGGGGACTCCTTTTTTGATTTTGAAGGCACTCATTGTCTGCGGCCTGACTCCATTGGGCAAGCAAAAAACCATAACCTTCACGCATGTTCGGAGGGCGAATTGAAGTGTGAGGCGTTGATGTTTCATGGCAGGCGCCTTGCGCGTGGCCGCCGTCCGCTCCAGTCCAATAGCTACCGGCGCAAGAAGCTATGAAAACTGTAGCGATTGCGGCGCCTGACCGGCTGGAAAATCGCCCGGCCGGAAAATCCGGTTGGCGCTTAATACTCCAGCCGCTCGGGCCTGATTTCCTGCAGGATGGTGGTGGCAATTTCTTCGATGGATTTGGTGGTGGTGGACAGCCACCGTATGCCTTCGCGCCGCATCATGGCCTCGGCCTCATGGACTTCATGGCGGCAATTGGCCAAGCTGGCGTAGGTGGAGTTGGGCCTGCGCTCATTGCGAATCTGGCTCAGGCGCTCGGGGGCAATCGTCAGGCCAAAGATTTTCTTGCGGTGCGGCACCAGCGCCGGTGGCAACTGGCGGCGCTCAAAATCCTCGGGAATCAGCGGGTAGTTGGATGCCTTCAGGCCGTACTGCATGGCCAGGTAAAGCGAAGTTGGCGTTTTGCCGCTGCGGCTCACGCCCACCAAAATCACGTCCGAGTCTTCGAGGTCGCGATTGCTTTGACCGTCGTCGTGGGCCAGCGAGAAGTTGATCGCCTCGATCCGCGCGTCGTAGGACTTGCTTTTGGAGGCATCAGAAAAGCGCCCAATCCGGTGGTTGGACTTGATTCCCAGTTCGGCCTCCAGGGGTGCCACGAACATGTCAAACATGTCCAGCAGCATGCCGTGGCATTGCGCCTTGATGACCTCCAGAATTTCCATGTTCACCAGCGTCGTGAAAACAATGGGCCGCTTGCCTTCCAGTTCCGCCGTGTGGTTGATCTGGCGAACGGCCTGGTGCGCCTTGTCCACGCTGTCGATAAAGGGCAGACGAACATGGCGCGGTTTGATCTCGAATTGGGCCAGGATGGCGTTGCCAAAAGTCTCAGCGGTAATGCCGGTGCCGTCGGAGATGAAAAATACAGTGCGATTGGACATGATGCTGTTCAGGGTGATGAAAGGGCGCAGGGCCGCGGTCTGGCATGCGGCCTCTACAATCGGGACAATTATCCAGATTTTCCTGGCCATGCCCCGCCTCAAGCCCTTAAAACGACCACCAGCTTGAATGCCGCCCACGGTCAGTTCGCCAGTTTTTTAACCTCCCGGAGTATTTTTATGTCAAAACTTTTTGAGGCGACCGCCCTGGTTGTACCGTTTGAAAACCTGAGGATGACCGATGTCGATGTCGTCGGTGGCAAGAACGCCAGCCTCGGCGAGATGATCTCGCAACTGCCCACCGGGCCGCAAGGTGTGCGAGTGCCCACCGGCTTTGCCACCACCGCCCATGCCTTTCGCGTGTTCCTGGCTTACGACGGGCTGGACAACAAAATCAACGCGGTGCTGGACGCGCTCAACACCGACGACGTGCGGGCGTTGGCGGAAGCCGGTGCCAGGATTCGGGCACTCGTCGAGGCCCAGCCTTTTCCGCCTGAATTCGAGCAAGCTGTGCGCGCCAGCTTTGTCGCGCTGAGCGCAGAAAATCCCAAAGCCAGCTTCGCCGTGCGCTCGTCCGCCACCGCCGAAGACCTGCCTGACGCCTCATTTGCGGGTCAGCAGGAGACCTTTTTGAATGTGGTCGGCATTGAGGACGTGCTGCACAAGATGAAGGAGGTGTTTGCCTCGCTCTACAACGATCGCGCCATCAGCTACCGCGTCCACAAGGGTTTTGCCCATGCCGATGTGGCCCTTTCGGCGGGCGTGCAGCGCATGGTGCGCAGCGACCTGGGCGCGGCCGGGGTGGTGTTCACCATCGACACCGAAAGCGGTTTTGAAGACGTGGTCTTCATCACCTCCAGCTACGGTTTGGGCGAAACCGTCGTGCAGGGCGCGGTGAACCCCGACGAGTTCTATGTGCACAAGCCTATGCTCAAGGCCGGCAAGCGCGCTGTGATTCAGCGCAACCTGGGCTCCAAGCTGCTGCAGATGGAGTTCACCACCGCCGAGGAGCAAAAAGCCGGCGGCAAGCTGGTCAAAACCACCGA
>MERZ01000211.1:1092-5616 GCA_001770785.1 Burkholderiales bacterium RIFCSPHIGHO2_12_FULL_61_11 | reverse complement strand
CCGACCGGGACACCTCGCAGCAGCGCGTTGCTGTTGTGGCTGTGGCGGTCCAGTGCACGCGCGCTTTGCAGCGCCATGTCTGCATCAAAGAACTGCCATGCCTTGACCGATGGTTCGCAAGCCTGAATCTGTTCGATGTAGGCCCGCGTCACGGCTTCAGCCGTCAATTCCCTGCGCGAAACCCTGGCGGCCAGCTCTCGTGCAGACAGTGTGAGAATGTTAAGCATGTCACCGACTCAGCCGAAATAGGCCGAACGCACGTTGTCATTTTCGGACAGCGCTTGTGCCGAACCAGAGGCGACGACCTTGCCCTGCGAAAGTACATATCCGTAGTGCGCAATCGCCAGTGTTTGACGGGCGTTCTGCTCCACCAGCAGAACCGTCACCCCGAGGTCATTGATCTGCTGGATCACCTTGAAGTTTTCTTTCACATACAAAGGCGACAAACCAAGCGAGGGCTCATCAATCAGCAGCAACTTAGGTTCGGCCATCAGGCCCCGACCAATCGACACCATGGCCTGCTCGCCCCCCGACATAGTGCCGGCAAGCTGCACCGACCGCTCCTTCAGTTGGGGAAATATCTCGTAGACCCGCGCCAGCCGCTCCCGAATTCGGGCTGGGGAGGTCTCCAGAAAAGCGCCGAGCGCCAGATTCTCCCCGACTGTCATGCGCGGAAAGACTTTGCGGCCTTCGGGAATGCAGGCGATGCCGCTGGCGATGATTTTGTGCGTTTTTTCCCCGGCAAGGTTACGCCCATCCCACCAGATTTCGCCCTGACGCGGAGGCGTCAGACCGAGAATCGAACGGATCAGCGTGCTCTTGCCAGCCCCGTTTGACCCCAGGATGCAGGTTATCTTGCCCGGCTCCACCTCGATCGAAACATCATGCAAGACATTGACCTTGTCATAGCCGGTAGTGAGATTCTTGACACTGAGTTTGCTCATGCGGCTTCTCCGAGATAAGCGGTCTGTACATACGGATCGGCTGTGATCTCGACATAGCTTCCTTCTGCGATCTTCTTGCCGTAGTTCAGGACGACGCAGCGGTCAGTGATTCTTTCGATCACGTTCATTTCATGCTCGATCAGGACGACAGACAGCTTGTCAAGCTTTCTCCGGACTTGCAAAATATCCTGCATCAACTCGTCTGTTTCATCATGTGTCATCCCCGCGGACGGCTCGTCCAGGAGCAACAAGCGCGGCTGACTCAGCAGCGCGCGACAAACCTCGATGCGGCGGCGGTCGATCATCGTGAAGCTCTCGACCGGCTCGAACAGCCGCCCGACCAGCGGAGGACTAAAGATTTCCAGCAAGGCCTTCACTTTTTCGACGTAAGCGTCGTACTCGGCCCGAAATGCCTTTCGCCGCAGCAGATTGAAGATCAGGCCGTGCTGCATGTGCTGGTAATCGCCAATGACAATATTGTCGAAAACCGTGAGAGACAGCGAAAGACGGGAGCGCTGGAACGTACGGGCCACGCCACTGCGGTAAATCTCTTGCGGCGTCTTGCCAAGAATGTTTTCACCATCCAGGGAAATGCTGCCGCTGCTGGCTTTGTACAGCCCGGTCAATACATTGAAAAAAGTGGTCTTGCCAGAGCCGTTCGGACCCAGCAGGCCGAGTATTTCGCCCTCATGCACAGTCATGGACAGTTCATCGAGCGCCGTCAGGCCACCAAAGCGCATGGTCAGCTTGTCAACCGAGATCAAGGATTGGCCGGCCATCATGAACCCTTCCTGGCGAAAAAAATCCGTGTCTTGCGCGGTAACAGCCCCTGCGGCCGGAACAGCAGAATCACAATCACCAGCGCTGCATACAACAGGAAACGGTACTCCTGAATGAACTGAAGTTTTTCAGGAAGAATCAACACAATCATGGCCGCCGGAATCAAGCCGGCAATATTGCCCAGGCCACCCAAAATGACAATTGAGAGCATCAGCAGCGAGTCACCAAAAGTGAAGTTATTGGGCGCGACGAACGCAATGATCATCCCGTAAAGACCGCCGGCGATACCCGCGAAAAAGTTACCCATGGTGAAGGCAATGACCTTCCAGCGAACGATGTGCAGGCCGAAGGTTGATGCCGCCGTTTCATCGGTTCGCACCACGTCCATGCTCAGGCCGACCCAAGAGCGCTCCAGTGCATTGACCAGGGCATAGACTCCTGCAAACATGGCAAGACTGAGCAATGCGTAGGGAACATAAAACGAGATCTCCAGGCCGAACAAACTGAAGCCATCGTTCAACGAAAAGCCGAACAAGTTCAATCCGGGCACCTGCAGGCCTTGCGGCCCACCCAGCACATCGTTGACCTCAATGAAGGTCTTGAACAGGATACCGAATGCGATGGTGACCAGCGCCGCATAGTGACCACGCGTTCGCAACACTGGCAAGATCAGCAGCGAACCAATGGCAGCGGCACTCACGCCAGAAATCAAGACGACAAGAACGTGGGGAATGGCAGTGTGGGTGGCAAGAACGGCCGTGGCGTAACTGCCAATGCCGAAAAAAGCGGCCCCTGCAAAGTTGGCCACGCCCGAGTATCCGAATTGCACCGTCAAACCGAGACAGGCCGTGGAGTACAGCAACACGCCGCACAACATCAGCAACACGAAGTGTGAATTGTAGAAAGCCGCGATCAAGGCCAGACCGCAGCCAACGGCCAACCATCGGGACAGGTGCGGGCGCCGTGCGGCCGACTGCTCGACCAGCAGAGTAACACCGAATCGGCGACTCAGAATCACTGCAAGGATTGCGGCGACCAGCAAAATGGCAATGCTGATTTGACTCTCTGCATGGAGAAAAAACCACACATAGACGGTCAGGACAAGCGCCGCGATGCTGAGCATCCCGGCAGATTTCGCAAGGGTCATGGTTTCTTTTTGTTTCATGGTACTAAACTCGTTCGCTCGACTTTTCGGCGATCAGACCAGTCGGTTTCCAGGCCATAAAAATGATGACAACGGCGAAGGCAAAAACGTCCTTGTAAGAACTGGGAATGCCCGGAATCAATGCTGGCAACATGGCGCTGCCAATCACCTGCAAAGCAGCGAAAAGAAATCCGCCAAGGATGGCGCCATAGATATTGCCCAGCCCCCCCAGGATGGCCGCGGCAAACCCGATCACCCCCAGCAGCAAACCGACATTGAAATTGACTTCGTAGTAGTACAGGCCGTTCATCACACCGGCGAGCGCAGCCAGACCAGAACCCAGTGCAAAGGTAATCAACACAACCGCCTCGAAGTTGATGCCCATCAATCGCGCGGTCTCCCCGTCTTGCGCCACAGCACGAATCGCCATGCCGAGTTTGGTTCGCGTGATGAGAAGGTGTACCCCGGCAATGGCGAGCAGGCCGCTGGCCAGCAAAATCAGGTTGTCAATTCGCAGCGAAAGCCCACCCAGCTCCACCATGGAGGTAGGCAGCAATGCGGGAAACGGTTTTGGGTTGGAGCCATCAGGATAGAACAGACGAACCGCCTCGCGCATCACGGTGCCGAGCATCAGCGTCGCCAGCAGCGTGTTGAGCGGTGGCGCATGACGCAGCGGCAGGATCAGGAACTTGGCAATTCCCGCCCCCAGCAAACCAGTGACGGCGACTGCAAATACAACCACCGCGAGCAACTGTAGCGCCGGAGAAGTCAGCCCGATGTTCATCATCACGATGGACGCCGTGAGCCCGGCGAAGGCACCCACCATCAAGGTGTCACCGTGCGAGAACTTGATGACGTCCAGAACCCCGAAAAACAGGGTAAACCCAACAGCGACCATAGCGTAAATCACGCCCAGCATCAGGCCGTTGAAGATATATTGACTAACTTCACTCATCAGGTTTCCTGAAACGGTTGAGGATTACCCTCCCGCGTCGCTGGTGGCGTGCGGGAGGGCATCTTGGGGATTACAAACCGGCCAGCTTGCGCTTGCCCTTGCCGTAGCTGCTGTCTTCCCAAACCACCCAAGCGCCGTTTTCCACCACGTACTTGGTGATAAGCGGCACGATGTTCTGGCGATGGTCGTCAAAGGTCACCTTGCCAACAATGGTGTCCGCATCCTTGGTCTTGTTCAGAATGTCACGCACTTTTTTGCGATCCGGCCCGACCTTCTCGACGGCATCCATGATCAGATTGGCGGCGGCAAATGCAAAGGGACCATAAGCCTCTGCCGATTCACCGTATTTTTGCTGCGCGTATTTGCTGGTGAAGAAAAGCCCGCCTGGCAGCTTCTCCCATGGCGCCCCTTCGATAAACGAAAGCGTGCCTTCAGCCAGCTCCTTGCCAGCACCCTGAATATAGGCATCGGACTTGATCCCGGAGGTACCCTGGAATTGAGCCTTGATGCCCAGCTTCTCCATCTGCGTCCGAATCCGTACCCCGAGCGGCGTCAGTCCGCCGAAGTAAATGACGTCCGGATTCAACTCGCGAATCTTGGTCAGTTCGGTGGTGAAATCCTGTTGATCAGCCGTCACCCCGAAGGTGCCCAGGACCTTACCGCCACCATTTTTCAGGAATTCGCCGAAGTATTTGTTGTGT
>MERZ01000211.1:0-1011 GCA_001770785.1 Burkholderiales bacterium RIFCSPHIGHO2_12_FULL_61_11 | reverse complement strand
TTCTGATTGATCATCGTGCCGTTGACACGATGAACTTCCTTGAAGTTGTTGCCGTAAGTGACCTCGGGCAGAACCGCACCCCACACCACAGCCGGCATGCCAAAACGGTTGTACACGCCCGCCGTGGCCATGGCGACTGCCGAGCAATAGTGTGTGACGCCCGCCACGATATTTTTGTCTGCGGCCACCTTGGTCGCCACCTGCACACCCACATTGGGCTTGCACTCGTCGTCCTGCGCCACCAGTTCATAGGTGTATTTGGATTTGGGGTCCTGATTGCGCAGGCGCACTGCCAAGTCTGCTGAATTGCGTCCCCCCAGACCCATATTGGAGACCCCACCGGTCAACGGACCGACAAAGGCGATTTTCACCACTTCTTTAGCCATGACTGGACTGGCTAGGAGAGCCAGACTCATACATGTTGTCAACAGCGCCGTTCCTGCCAATATCGTGTTTCGCCTACGCATAGTCGTTTCCTTTCGGGTGGATTGATGAGTTCAAATTAAGTAACATGATCCTGATTGGCCCTCTTTTGAATACAGTTCAAGTCACATGAATATTGAAGCATGATTTATGCCAGACATTACCCTTACTCACCACGAGGGGAAACCCGAGTGCGCCAAACTTAACGTGCAAGAAGCAATGGGCCACTTTGATCATTTGACAGGCTCTAGGTCAATGAGCAAGCCCAAGCGAATCGCTGGTTCGACGCACCGCTGCGGTGCTCAAGGGCCATTCCACTTTGGTGCCGAAAGCAGACCGTCGTACTATTCCAGGACAAGGAGCTGCACTAAATGATGCTGACCGGTTCGCAGGCATCGAGGGCGGAAACTACCGGGCGGACACAGACGAACACACTGGGCAGGAAGGACTCTGGCTTGATCGCCCCGTCACATCAATAGCAATATGGAACCCAAAATGGCTGACAACTTATCAAGTATCCCGGTCAACGATTCCGTCGCGTTGACCCAGACCCTTCTGCGGACGAACACCATCAATCCGCCCGGCAAT
>MERZ01000210.1:10264-10587 GCA_001770785.1 Burkholderiales bacterium RIFCSPHIGHO2_12_FULL_61_11 | reverse complement strand
ATCGCGCCCCTGGGCAGGTTGGCGCCGCCCACGGCCCCGGCATCGGATGCCAGCTCGTTCACATCAGCCGGGATGTTGATGACCATCCAGTGCCACCAGCCCGAGCCGCTGGGCGCGTCGGGGTCGTACACCGTGACGGCAAAACTCCTGGTGCCCTTGGGCGCGCCGCTCCATTTGAGCGCGGGCGATTTGTTTTCGCCCGAGCAGCCAAAGCCGTTGAACTCGAAGCTTTGGGAAATCGTGCCGCCGGCCTTGATCTGCGGGCTGGTGAGCTGAAAGCCTGCAGCCTGAGTCAAGCTGGCGGCGCCGATCAGGGTGGCGGC
>MERZ01000210.1:8874-10237 GCA_001770785.1 Burkholderiales bacterium RIFCSPHIGHO2_12_FULL_61_11 | reverse complement strand
CGAAATGATGGAGCCCCATGATGATACGAACGGAGGGGTTTGACCAGACGCCGGGGTGTCGGCTCAAATGCTTGCCCACAATCCCGGCCAGCTCGCACATCGTCACCTGCGGTTTGCCACTCTCCAGTGGCTTGCGCTATTAAAACAGGAGCGTTTTAGCGAGCTGCTGCCTGCAGCGAGGTCAACGCCTGATAGCGCGTGAACAGAAACGCGACGCGCTCGGCGTCCGACTTCCAGCTCTTTTTGCCGCCGCTCTGCGCGTAGGCGGCATCCACGGCGGCATCGAGCGCGCGATGGGCCTTGAGCAGCTTTTCCGGCATGGGCGGGTTGTAGAGGTCGGCCAGCGTGGCATCTTTTTCGACGGCGCGCGCGTCAAGCACCGCTTGCGCTGCAATTTCGATAGCTGCTTGCGCTTGCTGCACGGTGGATACAGCCTTATTTTGCTTGAAACTTTGGGATAGATCGGGCCAGGGAAAGTTGTTGTAAACGATCTGGTTGGTGTAACGGTAGTCGCTCTTGATCCGGCCGCACACATGGCTGACCCAGGCCATGTGCATGCGCGAGCTCAGCACGCCGAACTCATACAGGTCGGCGTCCGGAATGCACAGATTGGCGTTACCCACGATCACGTCGGGTGGCATAAAGCCGATCGGGATGATGCTGCGCCGCTCCGACGAGTGTGCTGGCAGAAGGATGTAGCGCCCCACCGGTTGCCGGATTTCTCCAAACAAGTGCGACGTGGCGGCCAGTGCCTGCGTGGCGGCGCGGGGGCTGGCCTGGCGATGTTTCTCCACCGCTTTCACCCGCTTCATGACCTCGGGCATGGCTTTCAACTCGACTGCCGGGCAGTCCTTGAGCCAAAGACACCAGCGGTCCAGATTGTTGATGAATTCGGCTGAACCCAGAAAACGGCGAATCCACCTGGCTGCCTTCGGTTCCGCAGCCAACAATTCATCGCGCTCCTGAGTTGATAGCAAAAGATGCCCACCGTCATTGGGCATGGAGCCAAAAACAATCTCGGGAACGGGGCAGATGGGGGCGCGCCGCTTGTCAATCACCACGTCTCCGGCATCCACCAGGTAGGGGTTGATGTTGCCGACGTCGGCAATGATGGGCACGGACTTGACGGTTTCGTAATCGGCCAGCGGCACCTTTTTGGGCTTATCCACGCCAAAGCCGATGATCACGCAATGCACCGCCGCGCGGCCCTGCGCGTCGTTGGTCCACTGAAAGGTGCGGTGGGCAAACTGGATGTGCATGCCCCCGGCCAACATCCAGCTCCACAGCGGCGCCACCTGCTCGCCCTGGGTGATGCTGTTGGTGGAGACGAAGCCGCAGCGCACCTTGCGGCGCGCCAGTGTTT
>MERZ01000210.1:6906-8868 GCA_001770785.1 Burkholderiales bacterium RIFCSPHIGHO2_12_FULL_61_11 | reverse complement strand
GGTCCACATCGACGAACAGGTCGCCAAAGCCCGCTTGGGCACCGGCAAACTTCATGTCCTTGAACTGCTTGCGGTCGCGGCTGGCAGCGGCAGCAATACCGGCAAAGCTGTCGGGCGCGGTGGTGATGTAGCGCGCGGCCTTGATGTACCAGCCCGCCACGTAGTCCAGCACGCCGGCACCCTTGATGCCCTGAAAAACCGTCTCCAGGTCTTCCTTCTGCTCATCCGATTGGTGCTGCTTGCCGACAAAAGGCGGATTGCCCAGGATGTAATTGAGCTTGGTCGGCGGCACGAAGTCGGCCCAGTCGATGCGAAGCGCGTTGCCGTGGCGGATGTGGGCGCTGCGCTTGAGCGGCACGCGCAGCATGGGCTCGCCAAATTCGGTGCCGGCTTCCACGTTCATCTGGTGGTCGGTCAGCCACATGGCGACCTGCGCCACCTGCGCCGGGAATTCCTCGTATTCAATGCCATAGAACTGATCGACATCGACCTTGAGGAAGTCAAACACATGACCGATGCGCTGGCCAAAGTGGCTGGCGGCGCGCATCACATCGAGCTCCAGCTTGCGCAGTTCGCGGTAGGCCACCACCAGAAAGTTGCCACAGCCGCAGGCCGGGTCAAGAAAGGTGAGGGTTTGCAGCTTTTTGTGAAACTCGAACAGGCGGGCCGCGTCGCCTTTGACCTTTTCAAACTCGGCGCGCAACTCGTCCAGAAACAGCGGCTGGATCAGTTTGAGGATGTTGGTTTCGCTGGTGTAGTGCGCGCCCAGTTCACGGCGGCGCTCTTGCGCATCCAACTCGATCACGCGCTGGAACATGGCACCAAAGATGGCGGGCGAGATGTTACCCCAGTTGCGCGCCGCCAGCGTGAGCAGTTGCCCGCGCATGGCCGCGGTAAAAGACGGCGGTTCAATGCGCTCCTCGAACAAACGCCCATTGATATAGGGGAACAAGGCAAACTGCTCGGCCAGCGCGCTCTGGCGCTGCGGCGTGTCCTTGTTCAGGGTGACAAACAAGGTGTCGAGCACCGCGCCGACGTTGGAGCCGTCCTCGGTTGTATGGAAGTCGATCAAATCGTGAAAGCTGTCTTTGGGCTGAAAAATGCCGGTGTCGTCGGCAAACAGGCAAAACAGCAGCCGCACCAGAAACACTTCGAGTTGGTGGCCGCAGTAGCCGTCATTTTTCAGCGAATCGTGCAACTCGCCCAGCGCATCCACCGCCACGCGGTTGATGGCTTCTTCCACGCGGATGCGCTGCTTGCGGTAGCCGGCAATAAAGTAGAACAACCGCAGGTTTTGATCCAGTTCGGCCAGCGTGAAGCGGTGAACCTGGTCTTCATCCAGATCATGCAGCTCAAAGTGCCAGAAATCGCACAGCAGGATGTAGCGCGGTTCTTCGTCGGGTTTGAGTCCTGGAAAATAGTCCTTGGCCTGCTTGAACGCCTTGGCCAGATCCTTGCCGCGGCTTTTGTGCTCGATCAGCAGTGTGCCCTTCCACAGCAGGTCGATGTAGCCGTCTTTGTTGTCGATTTTTTTGATGCGCTTCTCGAAGGTGGCGACCTTGCGGCGCTTGATGCCGAAGACATCGAAGAACTCATCCCAAAAACTCTTGGCGTCAGCCTCTTCGCGCTCAACGTGCTTCCAGTCGTTGGAGAACGCGCGGGCGCGGTTGGCGATTTCTTTCCAGTCGAGGGGCATGGGCGGTTCCGAAAAGGCGGGGCGGTTGGATCAAGTCCCTGCGGGCACTGTTCTCAAGAGGTATTCGTGGAAGAGCGGCACCGTAAATGCCGTATCCCCATGAATTGGGCTCCACACGATCCCCTTGGAGATCAGGCTGCTCCTTACCGGGCCAAATGAATTGGCTTTCTTGTTCATGTGCTGGGCAATATCACCCGAGCGATGCGGACCAGGCCCTAGTTCAGCCATGGCTCGCAGGTAACGTTTTTCTGAAGGCGTCGTGCGCT
>MERZ01000210.1:5724-6862 GCA_001770785.1 Burkholderiales bacterium RIFCSPHIGHO2_12_FULL_61_11 | reverse complement strand
GAGGAAATAGGGGTAACCCTGCGTGTTGGAGATGATGCTTTCAACGGCTGCGTCTTCATAGTCCACGTTCAAATTCCGGGCCGGTTTTCGAATGGCATCCTCGGCAGCAACTTTGTCCAGCTTGTCAACGATGGGGTAGTCAAACAAGCGCTCGGCATAGGACTTCGCTTCGCCTGCCAGGCTCAGCAATTGGGGCAAGCCCGCGCCCACAACCGTGAGTGGCAACTTCAGCTGCGCGCACCGGTGAAGGGCTGAAATGAGCGCTGCAAATTCGGTTTGCTTCACATATTGCAGTTCATCAATGAAGATGACCAAGACGGTTTTGGCGGCTTTTGCCGCATTCCCCACCTCGACAAACAGTGCCGTCAAGTCGCTCTCGAGGTCACCATTGTCGGCCAGGCCTTTTTCAGGCTCAAAGTCAATGCCGACCTCAATGTCCTGAAATTTAAATTTCAGGGCCTTTGCGAAGCCTGCGAGGGCGCGCAAAGACTTTTGAGCCAGATCCTTGGCGGCCTCGATTTGGCTTAGCCGCAACAACGCCACTCTCAGGGCAGGCGCTAAAAGAGCTGGCAGCGATCGATTCTCCGGTGCCTCGACCCGAATGGTGTGGATGCCAGTCGCTTCTGCGTCGGTGCGCATTTGGTCAAGCAAAACCGTCTTTCCCACGCCCCGCAGGCCCACCATAAGAACGCTTTTTGCCGTGTTGCCTATGCGTAAGCGCTCAATGCATATCCGTACTTTCTCGCGTAGCGCCTCCCGACCAGCGAGTTCAGAGGGTGGAGTGCCCGCGCCAGGGGTGTAAGGGTTTTTGACTGGATTCATTTATAGCGAGTTTAACAAAGTTATTTGATTTTGATAAATCTTATAAAATAACTAGAAATCCAGGTGTCACTTGGTCCCGGATTCGCCCGCTGCCATCGACTGCACGACGAAAAACCGGCCCCCGGCACACGCCCGGGGTGGCCGATGTACGGGAGTTACAGCGCCAGCACGAGAGCAACCGTTTTGCGCGGCAGCACAGGTACTGGCACCCCGTGGATGGGTTGATGGCCAAGGCCGGATAAGGGCTTAGTCTCACATCAACAGCTATCAATAACATCGTTGTTGATGCAATTTTTGCCCCGGTTCCCGGCCGATT
>MERZ01000210.1:1733-5702 GCA_001770785.1 Burkholderiales bacterium RIFCSPHIGHO2_12_FULL_61_11 | reverse complement strand
GGTTGGCGGCGTCCTGCAGGCCCTCGGCCTTGATGTAGTCCCAGAGTTTCTTGATGACCTGGGTGCGCGCGACCGGCTCGGCGCCAATCACGGCGGCCAACGCGTCGCTGGGTTTGAGCCCGCTGCCGGGCTTGGCCACCCGGGCGACCCTGGGCTTGGCAGTTTTGGCAGCCACTTTTTTTGCAGCCACCTTTTTAACGGCGGCTTTCTTAGCGGCTGGGGCGGTGGCGGTTTTGACGGCCACGGTCTTGCCAAACGGCGTCTTGACGGTGCCAGTCCGGGCTGCGGCCGGTTTGCGCGGCGGAAACTTGGACGGCGCAAACTCGAAGTTCACCTTGCCCGCTTCGGGGTCCCAGGCCAGCATCGCCTTGAAGGGGCGGCGCGTGCGCATGGAGACGAACTTGTCGAGCAGATCGGTCTTGCCGGTGTTCAGCAGCTTGTGCATCTGCTCGCGCTCGACTGGCTGCTGCAGGATGACCTGGCCGGTCTTGAAGTCGCAGCTCGGCGTGGGCTGGGCGAGAGTGGGCACTGACTTTTCGCAGACGTAGTTTTTGCCGAGTTCAAACACGGCGCCGCCGCACTTGGGGCAGGCGCCGAGCGATTGCTGGCCGCTGAAATCAACGATCTCGCCGGACTCGGCGTTTTTGTCGTCGCCAAAATCAAATTCAAGCTTGTAGTTTTTCGTTTCCTCGTCAAACTTGAGCACCATCTCTGCAGTAAAGGGCCAGCCCGCCTTGGAGCGAAAACCCTCCAGCGGACCGATTTTCTTGTCGCGCAAAAACTGTTCCACTTCGGCCGTTTCAAAGGTTCGGCCGGCCGGGGTTTTGCCAAAACTGAAGCCGCAGCCGCTCTCGGCGTTCTCGCCATTTTTGCCGGTGCAGGTGTAGCGGCGGTAGTTTTCCTTCACCACGCCGCCGCAGTTGGGGCAGGGCGTTTGCAGCGTGGCGTAGTCACCGGGAATGGTGTCCTTGTCGTAGCCCTTGGCCTTGTTGACGAGGCGCTCGGTCATGCTCGCAATGTCGGCCATGAAGGCGGCGCGGCTCAGCTGGCCGCGCTCCATTTGTGCCAGCTTGTGCTCCCACTCGCCGGTCAGCTCGGCTTTGGAAAGCTCTTGCACATCCAGGCCACGCAGCAGCGTCATGAGCTGAAACGCCTTGGCTGTCGGAATCAGCTCGCGGCCTTCGCGCAGCATGTACTTCTCGGCGATCAGGCCCTCGATGATGCTGGCGCGGGTGGCTGGCGTGCCCAGGCCTTTTTCCTGCATGGCCTCACGCAGCTCGTCGTCGTCAATGGTTTTGCCGGCGCCCTCCATGGCGCCCAGCAAGGTGGCCTCGGTGTAGCGCGCGGGCGGCCGGGTTTTCAGTCCCTTGACGTCCACCGCTTCGGCCAGCACCCGCTCGCCGGGCTTGACCGGCACCAGGCTCTGCCCCTTGTCGCCTTCCTTGGCGTCAGGCACTTCTTCGGCCGCTTCCTTGCCGTAAATGGCCAGCCAGCCGGGCTTGACCAGCACCTTGCCTTCGGTCTTGAAGCTGTGGCCGGCTGATTCCGAAATGCGCGTGGTCACCAGGAACTCGGCGCTCGGGAAAAACACCGCCATGAAGCGGCGCACCACCAGGTCATAAATCTTTTGCTCGGCCTCGGACAGCCCGCTGGGCGCCAGCAGCGTGGGGATGATGGCGAAGTGATCACTCACCTTGGCGTTGTCGAAGATGCGTTTGCTCGGCTTGATGTAGTTGCCCTTGAGCGCGGTGGCCGCGTGCGGCGCCAAATGCTTCATGCCGCTGTTGGCGAGCATCTCGAAGGTCTGCCTGACCACCGGAACGTAGTCTTCGGGCAGCGCGCGTGAATCGGTACGCGGATAGGTCAGTGCCTTGTGGCGCTCATATAGGCTTTGCGCAATCGACAGCGTGGTCTTCGCGGAAAAACCGAACTTGCCGTTGGCCTCGCGCTGCAAGGAGGTCAGGTCGAACAGCAGCCCGGCCGCCTGCGTGGTCGGCTTGCTTTCCTCGGTGACCGTGGCGGTCTGGCCGCGCACTGCGTCGGCAATGGCTTGTGCCTCGCGCTCGGACCAGAGGCGGTCGGCCCTCAGCTCGGCATCGGGCTCGGCATGGTCGGCATTGGCCGTGGATTTTTTCCACTTCGGGTCAAACCACTTGGCGGGATAGTCACCGGCCTCGGCCCGGAAACTCGCGTGGATTTCCCAGTAGTTGCGGCTGACGAACTTGCGGATTTTTTCTTCACGCTCAACCACCACCGACAGCGTCGGCGTCTGCACCCGGCCCACGGTGGTTAAGAAGAAACCGCCGTCGCGCGAGTTGAAAGCCGTCATGGCCCGGGTGCCGTTGATGCCGACCAGCCAGTCGGCCTCGGAGCGGCAGCGCGCTGCGTCGGCCAGCGGCTGCATCTGCGCATCGCTGCGCAGCGATGCAAAACCGTCGCGAATCGCGGCCGGCGTCATCGACTGCAGCCACAGCCGTTTGACCGGGTGGGTGCTCTTGGCATACTGCTGGATCAGCCGAAAGATCAGCTCGCCCTCGCGGCCCGCATCGCAGGCGTTGACGATGGTGCCCACGTCCTTGCGTTTGGCCAGCTTGACGATGGCGTTGAGCCGGGTCTTGGTCTTGTCGATGGGTTTGAGGTCAAAGTAAGGCGGAATCACCGGCAGGTGGGCAAAGCTCCACTTGCCGCGTTTCACGTCAAATTCCTCGGGCGCCTGAATCTCCAGCAGGTGGCCAACCGCCGAGGTGACCAGCCAGTCGTCGCTTTCAAAGTACTCATCGTGCTTTTCAAACTTGCCTGCCGTGGGCGTGATGGCACGCACAATGTCTTGTGCCACCGAGGGCTTTTCTGCAATGACCAGAGTTTTCATAATTATTTCTTCAAACGTTCGACAAACCTGCAATAGCTGGGAGTCGCGTGTTTACGCCGTGCCCAAAAAAAAGAGCCTCCGCCAGCCCACTAGTACAACACAAGCGCCGCAGCCACCGTCAGGCGTCACTACAATCATGGCTTCTCGCGTGGGCGCGCAGGCCCGCGCGCTCCTGCATGAATTAACCATACCAAAAAATACGCCGTGTCAAAAAACCAGGCCTCCGCACCTCCTTCCCCGCCCACTCAGCGCGAGCCCGGCAGCGATGGCCGGCGCCTTCAAACCCGCCTCTCGGGTGTGCACGGCAAGGGCGTGTACGCGCTGCAGGATCTGGCCGAGGGCGAGACGCTGATTGAATACGTCGGCGAGGTCATCAGCTGGAAGGAAGCGCTGCGCCGCCACCCGCACGACCCGTCGGACCCCAACCACACGTTTTACTTTCACATTGACGAAAAGCATGTGATTGATGCCAAGCACGGCGGCAACTCCTCGCGCTGGATCAACCACAGCTGCCAGCCCAACTGCGAGGCTGACGAAGACGGCGGGCGGGTGTTCATCAAGGCGCTGCGCAACATTTTGGCGGGCGAAGAGCTGTTTTATGACTATGGCCTGATCATTGACGCCAGGTACACCAGGAAGCTGCTGGCCGAATACCCCTGCTGGTGTGGCGCCAAAAGCTGCCGCGGCACCCTGCTCGCGCCCAAGGACAAAGCCATCAAGATGTCCGGCAAGAAAAAGAGCAGGAAGGGTTGAGGCCCCAATTGACCGTGACTGCTCGCCTGCCTTCCCCCTTGCGCTGGCCTGCCGAGGCCGTCTGGCAGGCCGTGGTGCCCGCCTTGCCGGGTTTTACGGTCGAGGTACTGCCAGAGATCGATTCGAGCAACACCGAACTGATGCGGCGCTTCAGGGGCAGCGCCAGCACGTCGCCCCGGCCCGAGGCGGTGCTGCTGGTGGCCGAGCAACAAAGCGCCGGGCGCGGGCGGCTGGGCCGCAGCTGGCACAGCCGGCGCGGCGCCAGCCTGACATTTTCACTCGGCTTGCCTTTGCAGCCCGCCGACTGGTCAGGCTTGTCGCTGGTGGTCGGCATCAGCCTGGCGGAA
>MERZ01000210.1:0-1711 GCA_001770785.1 Burkholderiales bacterium RIFCSPHIGHO2_12_FULL_61_11 | reverse complement strand
GCAGCACCGGCCTGAGCAGGATTGGCCTGAAATGGCCCAACGACCTATGGCTTTGCGGGCCGCAAGGTGCTGACAGAAGCGAGCGCAAGCTGGGCGGCATTCTGGTGGAAACGGCCAGTTGGGAAGGGCTTCGGTATGTGGTGATCGGCGTCGGCATCAACATCCAGGCGGTTCAGCTTCCCGCCGACGCGGCCCTTGCCGAAGCCATGCCAGGCTTGTCCAGCGTTGCGCCGGCCTGCCTGCAGGACCTGCAGCCCGACCTCGATGCAGCGGCAACACTGCTGCGCGTGGTGCCGCCGCTGGTGCAGGCGGTGCAGGCGTTTGAACACTTCGGCTTTGCGCCGTTTCAGGCGCGTTTTGCCGCGCGCGACGTGCTCTCTGGCCGGGCTGTGCAGCTGTCCGACGGCAGCCAGGGAACGGCGCACGGCGTGAGCGAAAACGGCGGGCTGCTGGTGCATATGGCCGCTGGCATGAAAGAAATCACCAGTTCCGAAGTCAGCGTGCGGCCCGTTTCAGCGGCAAATCCCACGAAAGGCGCGCGCCCATGCTGAGAGCCTTGGTGCTGGCGCTGCTGCTGGCCAACCTGGGCTACTTCGCCTGGACGCAGGGCCTGCTGGCCGCCTACGGTTTTGCCCCTGCCTCCCAGTCGGAGCCGCAGCGCCTGTCGCAGCAAATCCGGCCCGAAGCCATGCAGTTGCTGACGCCAGGCGAAGCACGGCAGCTTGAAGGCAAACCGCCTGCCGCCGCGCTAACGTCCGCCACCGAATGACTGCAGGCAGGTCCGTTCACCGCGCAGCAGGCCGACGTTCTGCGCCCCCGCCTGCAAGGCAGCCTGCCAAGCGAGCCGCTGGTCACTTGAAAGCCGCGTGGCGCTTCCCATAGCGCAGCTAAACCTACTTGCGTTGTGACTGCAACATTGGATCATCGATGAGCGCCGTCATCACGGTGCGAACATTGTCCCAAGGATCGCGGCCGGGGTGGGTGAGCGGATCGGGCAACAGCTGATCATCGCCGTTGTGCAAGTGGTTTGGGAAGGTGGCGAGTTGTGGATGCAGGGGAGCCGTGTCGATGCGCAGTTCCGTGTCACCCCAACGCCAGCCAATGGAATATTCCTCGGCACTGGCAACGCGAAGTTCGATCACGACGCCGTTGTCCAGGCGCACCAGCAACGCATCCTGGCAGAGCTCGGCCGGTTCCATCATGCTTTCGGCGAATTGAACGTCAATGGCTTCCTTGAGGGCGTCGTGCAGCATCATCAGCCTCCCAGTTCCACCATGACCGCTTGCAACTGGCTGCGCACAGCCTCCCGCGTCGCCGAAAGAATGCGGGCTCCGAGGTAGTGATCGTAACCAGGGTGCTCGGCGACGTCGCCGCTGCCGACAAGCTCCAGCAAAGCATCTTCGCTATCAACGCCGTATTGTTGCAGCAAGCGCTTGCGGTTCTCGCGCAGTTCGAAGGCGAAGCGGCTCAACTGTTCGAGCTGCTGCGCCGCCTCAAACGGTAGTTTTTCGAAAAAATTGCTCACGAAATTCCTCTTACATTTTTTGATCTTTGAGAACCCCGCCGTCGAGGACGACCATGTCAGGGGTGATCTGCTCGAACCGATAGACTTTGCCGCCTTCCTTGGCGGCAAATGCATTGGCGTCGGCCTCGCTGGTAAATGATGCCAGTGTTCGCCCCATGGAGCCGTGGCGTTTGGATCCGGCGACGT
>MERZ01000209.1 GCA_001770785.1 Burkholderiales bacterium RIFCSPHIGHO2_12_FULL_61_11 | reverse complement strand
AGGGCGTGGCGTAGCGCCCGCCATCGAGCGACAGCGAAACACCCAACAGCGCGCGCAAATTGGCCAGCACGCTGCTGCGCTGGGCGGCGGGTGCTGCGGCGACAAAGCGGGCCAGCACATCGCCGTCGTCGTAAATGCCTTGAAGCGCATCGTGCGGCGGCAGCCGGTCCAGCCAGCCTTTCCAGCGGGTCAAAATGGCTCCCAGCCCTTGCAAGTCGGGCGTGAGCAACGCTGTTTTTTGCAGCAGTTGATACCATGGAACTCGTAACTCGCGTTGCAGCAGCGCCAATTGAACCAGGCTGTCATCCCCCAAGCCAAACAGCGGCGAGCGCAGTGCTCTAGCCAGCGACAAGTCGTGCTGCGGCGACACCAGCACATCGAGCAGCGCCACCATGTCGAGCACTTCGCAGCAGTCGATCAGGTCGGTTTTTTCGCCAATCTGCGCCGCAATGTGCAGCGCCCGAAGTTCATCTTGCAAGGGCAGCAAACCGGCCCGCTTGCGCGACAACACCATCACCTCTTGCGGCTTGAGGCCGCCAGCGACCTGTTCCGCTATCCACGCGGCAGCCTGGCGCGCTTCTAGCTTGCGCAGGGTTTCTTCAGGAAGCTCGCGCGGGGTGGTGAGGCTGTCGCGCCAGCCGGTGACGAGCGCAGTATCATCCGCCTCTTTGCCGCGCGCGATGGGCGGCAATCGGCCGGTTTCACCTGCTTTGATCGAGTCGGTGGTGTGCTCGCGAAAGCCGTCATAGCCGTCAACGTCGCGGGCTTGGCCCATGGCGGCATTGACCGTTTGAATCACGGCCAGGGCATTGCGCCGGGTGTGGTCACAACTGAGCAAGTCGCCACCCAGCCCATCCACTACAAAGCGCTGCGCCGCCTTGAACACCTGCGGCTCGGCGCGCCGAAAGCGATAAATGCTTTGCTTGGGGTCGCCCACCAGAAACACGCTGGGCGCCGAACCGGCGCCGGAATATCCCGTCAGCCACGATGAAAGCGCCTGCCACTGCAGCGGATTGGTATCCTGGAACTCGTCAATCATCAAGTGCTTGATGCGCGCATCGAGCCGCTCCTGGACCCAGCCCGACAGCACCGCATCACCGAGCATGACCAGCGCCGCCCGCTCCACGTCGTTCATGTCGACCCAGCCGCGCTCGCGCTTGAGTTGCGTGAACTGCGCAATCAGCACGCGCGTCAAGCGGGCCATGCGCTGCTGATAACCCCAAGCTTCGTGCTGCTGACGGGCCGCGGCCACACGCAACACCAACTCTTGCGCCTGCCGCACATACGCAATGCCGACGATTTTTTCGCCGAATTTTCGGGGCCTTCCTTCCTTGGTCAGCAGCGCGCCAAAAACTCCAGCCAAGTCCTGCGCCGTCAGGGCCTGCTCCAACTCCACGCCCTTGGCCGAGAAAGTGGGCGCGCTGGCGCGGCCCAGGGCCTTGGCGGCGTCCAGCAGCGTTTGGTGGTTGGCGGGGTTGTCAGTGAGCGAGTCTTCAAGCGAATTCAATCCGGCAAACTCGGGAAACTGCACGCCAAACGGTTGCACCGAGGCATCGACCACGCCTTTTTCATCGGCCAGCGTGAATTCGGTTCGCTTGTTTAACGCAGTTTGCAGGGCCTTGTCGGTCTGAAAGCGGCCGTGAAGCTGCACCACGGCTTCAAAGTCGGCTTTAAGCGGGGCATCAGCAATCACCGCCGCATAAAAGCGCCGCCAGACCAGCGCTCGGGCCGGCGCATCGTCTTCCAGCAGCTCGTAATTGACCGGCAACCCGAGCCGTTGCAGCACCGCCACCGGCGCGCTGCGCAGCAAGGCGGCAAACCAGCTGTGAAAGGTGCGGATCTGCACCGAACGCCCGCTTAGCAACATGGATCGGTATAAATTTGATAGCTGCTTGCGCTCGTCCTGATTGGGCTGCATGCCTTCTTTGCTCGAAGTTTCAGTCACACCGCGAATCTCCAGCTCTCGCTGCAGCGATGCATCATCAGCGTGCGCAAAGTCTTTGAGCCATTCATCCAGGCGTTCGCGCATTTCACCAGCGGCTTTCTTGGTGAAGGTGATGGCCAAAATTTCGTGTGGTCGAACTTGCCGGTCTGCGCTGCCGCCCGTGCTGTCGAGCAGAGCGCGCACGATGCGCGACACCAGCATCCAGGTTTTGCCGGCACCGGCGCAGGCTTCGACCGCCACGCTGCGCCGCGGGTTGCAGGCGATGGCGTAAAACGCCTCCGCCGAAACCGGCTCGCCATTGCACTCGTAAGCTGCGATCTGCGGAACTCGCGTGTTTTCCAGCTCGCTCATATAGCACTCCAGAAATCTTTGCGGCACAGGCCGCGTGCCGCGCAATAGTCGCAAGCCTTGCCTTCGCCCAAGGCGGGCAGCGCCGCGCTGCCGGCAATGCGCGTCATGTCATTCAGGATGCTCTCAATCAGCTCGTCGCGCAGTGCCACGATATCGGGCTGCGCGTAAGTTTTGGTCGGCTCTTTTTCCCCCAGGTTGACATAGGCCGCTGCCAGCGTGTCGTCAGGCATCAGGGCGGCATAGAACGCCAGTTGCGTGTCTTCCTGCCCGCCCTTGATGCGCTCTGCCGTGGTGCTGCGCGGCTCGGTTTTGTAGTCGATCAGCAGCGTCTGGCCGTCGCTACTCCGGTCAATGCGATCCAGCTTGCCAACCAGCGTCAACTCGCCCAGAGGCAGTTCGCGCCAGGTTTCTGCGGCGTCAAAAATGGCGCCTGTGGCTTCGTGACCGGCCAGCCACGCCAGGTAGCCGTCACGCACGCCGGGCCAAGCTGCGGCAAACAGCAAAAACTCGCTGCCGCTCAGGCCCAGCTCTTGCGTGGCCTGCTCTGCCGCCATGTCAATCATCGCTACCCGCGCAAGCAGATCGGACACCGGAGCCTCTTTTAAGGCTTCATGAAAATAGCCCAGCAAGCTGTGCAGCCAGTTTCCAAAATCGCGCTTGCCGAGCTCGCTTTCCAGCTCTTCGGGTTCTTGCAGCTTGAGCTGGCGCATCGCAAAAAAGCGGTAGGGGCAGCGCCGCAAGTCTTCATAGGCGCTGGCTGACAGCTGGGCCAGTGGCAAGGCCTCGCCCGTGGGCTGCGGCTGCGGCGTGGGCCGGGCGACCACGGCGCGAAGCCTGCGCGCGTCTGGCGCCAGGGTCACCTCGCTTTCCAGCAGCAACTCCTGGACAAAGCCGCTGGGCACCAGGTGCTCGCCAGCCTCGCTGGTGCGCCACAGCAGATCCACATGCGGCAACCGCATCGCATAGCCCCAGGCCTGGCGCGCCGTAATGGCCAGCATTTCCCGCGAAGGCAGACCGAGCAAGGCGCGCTGGCTGGGCGTCCATAGGCCTGACGGCTCGGGCGACGTCGGCAGGCGAATTTCGTCGCAGCCGGGAAAGACCACGGCCTGCATGGGTCGGCCGAGCAGTTGCGCCAGCGGCAAGATCACCACCTGTTCGGCCGGGGGATGCGCGGGGGAGAATTTTCCCGCTTCCAAGGTCTGGTTCACCCAACTGGTGAAGTCGCGCAGCGTCATGCCGGGCGAAGATGCAAATTCCACTTCGGCGCCTTCGTGCAGGCGCAGCACATCCAGCACAGTCTGGCCGGCTTCGTCAAGCGCCAGCATTTCCCACTGCCCGGCCGACCGCAAAGCGGCGCGCAGATCGCCCAGCCACACGCTCAATGAACGGGTGCGGGTAAGCGACTCGCGCAGGGCATTTACCTGCCCCGCCAGCAGTTGGGTGGCTGCGAGCGCGGGCAGTGGGGCAAGAGGCAACTTGCGCCAGGCGCGAACGCCAAGCTTGCGCAACTCGGTTTCAGCCGCGGTCACGGCGCCAGCAGCGAACGCGGGCGCATTTTTCAGCCAGTCCAGCACGGAATCGGTCGAGGCGTCCCACGGCATGGCGCGCAGCAAACCCATCAGGCTGGCCGCGGCGCGGGTGGTGGAAAGCTTCCAGCCGGTTTCATCGCGCATGGCAATGCCTTGCCTTTCCAGCATGGCGCCCACGCGGCGCGTCAAAAAACGGTCTTGCGCAATCAACGCCACTGAGCTACGCCCTTGCGCCAAATGCGCCAGCACACAGGCGGCGGCCTGCTCTGCCTCGTCTTCGGCATCGAGCGCGGCGTGCATCGAGGGGATCGCCGCTAGTGGCACCCTTTGAGGCGGTACCGTGTAAAGTGCAATGGAGATAGCGCGCTCGCCAAAGCTCGCCTTGAGCGCCTCGGCCAGCGGCTCGGCCTGAAAGCCTTCCAGCACGGCAAACAGCGCTGGTTGCGCCTGAAAAAGACGGTCAGAAGGATAAGCAGAGGCCGCCGCCCAAGCCAAGGCAATTTGCCCCACCGCAGTCTCCAGCGCGAGCACCGGTGAGTCCAGGCCTGCGCCCAGCAACGACGCCAGGCGCTCGCTCCAGGCCAGTCGCTCAGTGGGCAACACCGCCGCGGCCACCCGGCCCAAGCTCCAAGCCGCCTCGACCAGTCGCCCGGCCAGCGCGTCCTGCTGACTCGCCAGACCGGCTCGGTCCAAGAGTGAAGCTGCCGTCAGCATGTCCATGGCCACATCCATGCGCAAATCGTCGCCCGATGGTGCATACGGCTCCATCGTACCGCCCAGGCTGCTGGCCCAGTTCATGCTGGTTTCAAAACGCGGAACAAAAAACGTGTCGCCCGCTAAAGCCGCCCAGGCCTGACGCGCCTGCGGGATCAGTTGGGCATAGGGCAACAGCACCACGGCTTCGGCGGGGTGCACGCCGCGCGTCTTCAGCGTCGCGGCCAGCTTGGCCATGGCCTGCTGCCAGCAAAGGCCAGCAAGGGTGGCAACAGTTTCGGGGGTGTCGGCAGGCAGCATGAAGGGGAGGAAGGGGAGAAAATTTGGCAACGAAAAAAATAGTCGAACCCAAGGAGTGGCGAAACAGCTATCAGCGTGATAGTCGTTGCGAAGCCGATACGGTCACTTGCTTTCTGCCACAATGACAGCCACTTTAGCCGTATTCGTAAATAGTCCAAAGGAGCCGCCATGGCGAGCGAACTGATCAAACATACCACCGATGCCACTTTTGAAGCCGATGTACTGAAATCATCACAACCTGTGCTGGTGGATTACTGGGCCGAGTGGTGCGGTCCCTGCAAAATGATCGCTCCCATTCTTGAAGAAGTGGCAACCGGCTACCAGGGCAAGCTGAAAATTGCAAAAATGAATGTCGATGAAAACCGCGAGATTCCCGCCAAATTTGGCATTCGCGGCATTCCCACGCTAATGCTTTTCAAGGATGGCCAGCTGGCTGCCACCAAAGTGGGAGCCATGAGCAAGTCACAATTGACCGCGTTTATCGACCAGCAACTGGTTTGAACATTTTGTGCTGGAAAGCAGACACCCTCCTGCAAGTTCCTTTCCAGTGCCAGCCAGTTCCAGCATTCAGCCCGCCCTGCGGGCGTTTGCCGGGCAAGCGTCAAGCAACTTTCTGATTTTTCGCCTCAATTTCCTGTCATAATTAGCTGCATTCGCCAGCGGGCTATCGCCAGCCGGTTCGAGTTCACGGTTTGTAAGCCTTCCCACTCAGCGGCTTCTATTCAAACCTCCCCCCGTTTTTTTAAATGAACTCCGCAAGGAGTAATTCCATGCACTTAAACGAACTCAAGGCACTGCATGTGTCTGAAGTCCTCAAGCAGGCCGAAGCCCTTGAGATCGAAAACGTCGGCCGCATGCGCAAGCAGGAGTTGATGTTCGCCATCATCAAAAAGCGCGCTAAGACAGGCGAAACCATTGTGGCCGACGGTGTGCTGGAAGTGCTGCCAGACGGCTTTGGTTTCTTGCGTGCACCCGATTCCAGCTACACCGCCAGCACCGACGACATCTACATCAGCCCGAGCCAGATTCGCCGATTTAACCTGCACACCGGCGACATGATTGAAGGCGAAGTGCGCACGCCCAAAGATGGCGAACGCTACTTTGCACTGAACAAGCTCGACAAGATCAACGACGGCGCGCCTGAAGACAACAAGCACAAGGTCATGTTCGAGAACTTGACCCCGCTGTTTCCGCGGGAGCAGTTCAAGCTTGAGCGCGACATCAAGGGTGAAGAGAATCTCACCAGCCGCATCATCGATATCATTGCGCCCATCGGCAAGGGCCAGCGGGCCCTGCTGGTGGCGCCACCCAAGTCCGGCAAAACGGTGATGATGCAGAACATCGCGCACGCCATCGTCGCCAACTACCCCGAAGTTCGCCAACTACCCCGAAGT
>MERZ01000208.1:5695-7960 GCA_001770785.1 Burkholderiales bacterium RIFCSPHIGHO2_12_FULL_61_11 | reverse complement strand
CCATGATGGGCACGCGCTTTTTGGCCTGCTCCACCGCGACGCGGATGATCTCGCAGTGTTCTTCAACGTTGACGGTAGGCGATTCACCGGTGGTGCCAACCACACCGATGCAGTCGGTGCCTTCGGCGATGTGCCAGTCCACCAGTTTGCGCAGTGTGGGGTAGTCCACGCTGCCGTCTTCGTGCATGGGCGTTGCCAGGGCAACGATGCTGCCAATAATGGTTTTCATGTCTTGGTTGTGAGGTTCGTGGCTGGGAGTGCTGGGCGGGTTTGATAATCTGGAGGGCCGCCCCGGTTAACTTAAACCTGCATTCTACCCAGAGGCCGACAGGCTGCTAGGGGAGTCTGTACCGGGGCGGGCGGGCATCGGCCTGATGGTTGGATGCGGGCAAGCCCGCACGGTTTTGCGCCTCCCGAACAGCGGCAATGCGCTGGATGAAGCGGGGCCTCAGGCCTTGTGAGTCCTCCTGAAAACCGTCTTCAAAAGCCACCACCCGCAAGCTCCGGCAGACCTCAAGCAGTTCGCCGGTACGCAGTAAAAATTCGGGCCGGGAGGGCTTGCCTACCGTCTCGTTACCGTGGGTAAAGGTTTCGTAAATCAGTACACCACCGGGCGCCAGGCTGCCAAGCAGGGTGGGTATCAGCGGTCGCCAAAGGTAGTTGATGACGACTACCGCCTCAAATTGCCGACCGGCAAACGGCCACGGGCGCGCTTCGATGTCGGCCACTACCGCTTCGCAGGCCTGCGCCGGAATTGCGATGGATTCAATCGCTTCCTGCGACCGGTCGACAAGGACTACAGGGTGATTTCGTTCATAAAACCAGCGGGCGTGGCGACCGTGTCCACAGGCAACATCCAGCACTACGCCCTGGTCTGCCACGAGGTGCGACCAGCGCTGAACCCAGGCGGAAGGCGGGGCCAGATTGGCGTTGACGTCGTCGGAGTAATGGGTTGTTGCTATCATTTTAATAGCCCGTTGCGCCCGTACTTATCGGGCTGGAGGCCAGAAAACCTTATAAGAACCTTGAGAAACCTAAAAACAACCCCAGACCTGATTGGCCAGCGTGAACAGGAAATCAGGCCGTGTGTAGAGGGCAAACACTGCCAGCGACGCGATGATCACGATCGCCCACAGAGCAATTTTTTTGGCCAATTCAGGCTCCTTGCGGCAATTTGCCACCGCTGGCACGGGCAATCGGCGCTTCGTGTACTGGCATGTTCACCAGCGCGGCAAACACGCCCAAGGCAATCGCGATATACCAGACGACGTCGTAACTGCCGGTGCGGTCATATAAATAGCCGCCCAGCCAGACGCCCATGAACGAGCCCATCTGGTGGCTGAAGAAAATGAAGCCGCTGAGCATCGAGAAATGCTGAATGCCGAAGATTTGCGCCACCACGGCATTGGTCGGCGGTACGGTTGACAGCCACAGCAGGCCCATCAGGCTGGCAAAAATATAGACGCTGGCCGGGCTCAGCGGCGCGGCCAGAAACACGGTGATGACGACAGCGCGTGAAAGATAAATCGTCGCCAGAATTTTCTTTTTGGCGATTCTCTGGCCCAGCGCGCCCGCGGCGTAAGTTCCAAACACATTGAACAGGCCAATCAGCGCCAGCGCGTAGCCCGCCACTTGGGGCGACAAGCCCTTGTCCTTGAGGTAGCTCGGCATGTGCACCCCAATAAAGACCACCTGAAAGCCGCAAACAAAGTAGCCCGCCATCAGCAGCTGAAAGCTCGGGTATTTGAGGGCCTCGCGCAGCGCCTGGCCAATGCTCTGATGATGCGAGGCGGGCTGCCCGCCGACAAAGCCGTTTTCGTGCAGGCCCAGCGCCAGCGGCACGATCAGCAGCACAGCGGCGCTGAGCACCAGCAAGGCGGTCTGCCAGCCCAGGCTGCTGATCAGGAAGCCTTCGGTGGGCACCATCAAAAACTGGCCAAACGAGCCCGCCGCCGCCGCCACTCCCATGGCCCAGGAGCGCTTGTCAGCTGAAATATTGCGGCCGATCACGCCGTAAATCACGGCATAGGTGGTGCCCGCCTGCGCCGCCCCAATCAGCACCCCGGTGGTCAGCGTGAACAGCAGGCCCGTGGACGACAGCGCCATTCCCACCAGGCCCAGCGCGTACAGCAAGGCGCCGCCGACGACGACGCGAAATGCGCCAAACCGGTCGGCGACCATGCCTGCGAAGATGCCAAAAACGCCCCAAGCCAGGTTTTGCACGGCAATCGCAAAGGCGAAGGTTTCGCGCGTCCAGCCCTGCGC
>MERZ01000208.1:0-5667 GCA_001770785.1 Burkholderiales bacterium RIFCSPHIGHO2_12_FULL_61_11 | reverse complement strand
CGCCATTTCGGCGGCGGACATCGGCGCTGATTCCAACGGCCCAGGGACATTTTGGTTACAGTCTGCCCATGGGTTCAAACGCCGAAATGGCGGGCTTGTTGATTTCCTGCCCGCACTTGACTGGGTATTCATACAGTTGCTTTTGTGACCCGGATTACAATCGCCCGATTCATCTGTACCCGCATGGCCGTCAAACTAATCCCCGAATCCTCCGAAAGCTCGATCCGCGTGCTCAAGGGCCTGGAGCCCGTCAAGCAGCGTCCGGGCATGTACACGCGCACCGAAAATCCCCTGCACCTGATTCAGGAAGTGATCGACAACTCGGCTGATGAAGCGCTGGCCGGGCACGGCAAAAAGCTCAAGGTCACGCTGCATCTTGACGGCTCCGTCACTGTGGAAGATGATGGCCGGGGCATCCCGTTCGGCATGCATCCGGAAGAAAAAGCGTCGGTGCTTGAGCTGGTGTTCACCCGCCTGCATGCGGGTGGCAAGTTCGACAAGGGCAAGGGCGGCGCCTACAGTTTTTCGGGCGGCCTGCACGGGGTTGGCGTGAGCGTCACCAACGCACTGTCCAAGCGGCTCGAGGTCACCTCTTACCGGGAAGGAATGGTCGCCAAACTGGTATTTTCCGGTGGCGATGTCATCGAAAAACTGGCGTTGCGCAAGAACGGCGATGGCGACCGGAGGTCGGGCACCACGGTACGGGTCTGGCCGGACACCAGCTACTTTGAGTCCGCCATTCTGCCCATCGCCGATTTGACGCATTTGCTGCGCAGCAAGGCGGTGCTGATGCCCGGTGTGTCCGTCACGCTGACCAATGAAAAAACGAAGGAAACACAAACCTGGGCCTACAAGGGCGGCTTGCGCGACTACCTGATGCAGACGCTGACGGGGGACCCGGTGATTCCGATGTTTGAAGGCGAAAGCTTTGCCGATGCCTCGCATGAAAGTTTTGCCGAAGGCGAGGGCGCCAGCTGGTGCGTGGCCTTTACCGAAGACGGTCAGCCGGTGCGCGAAAGCTATGTCAACCTGATCCCGACCAACGCCGGCGGCACGCACGAGAGCGGGCTGCGCGATGGCCTGTTCAATGCGGTCAAGAGCTTTATCGAGCTGCATTCTCTGCTGCCCAAAGGCGTCAAGCTGTTGCCCGAAGACGTCTTTGCCCGCGCCAGCTACGTGCTCTCGGCCAAGGTACTGGATCCGCAGTTTCAGGGCCAGATCAAGGAGCGCCTGAACTCGCGTGACGCCGTCCGACTGGTCTCGAGCTGCGTGCGCCCGGCGCTCGAGTTGTGGCTGAACCAGCATGTCGAGTACGGCAAAAAGCTGGCCGAGCTGGCCATCAAGGCCGCGCAAACGCGCCAAAAAGCGGGGCAAAAAGTTGAAAAACGCAAGGGCTCGGGCGTGGCCGTGCTGCCCGGCAAGCTGACCGACTGCGAAAGCCGGGACCTGGCCTATAACGAGGTGTTTCTGGTCGAGGGCGACTCGGCGGGCGGCAGTGCCAAGATGGGCCGCGACAAAGAGAGCCAGGCGATTCTTCCGCTGCGCGGCAAGGTCCTCAATACCTGGGAGGTCGAGCGCGACCGGCTGTTTGCCAACACCGAGATTCATGATATTGCAGTCGCTATTGGCGTGGACCCGCATGGTCCGAATGACACGCCGGACTTGAGTGGTTTGCGCTATGGCAAGGTCTGCATCCTGAGCGACGCGGACGTGGACGGCTCGCACATCCAGGTGCTGCTGCTGACGCTCTTCTTCCGCCACTTCCCGAAATTGATAGCCGCCGGTCACGTTTATGTGGCCAGGCCGCCGCTGTTCCGTGTGGACGCGCCGGCCCGCGGCAAGAAGCCGGCCTCCAAGGTCTATGCCCTTGATGAAGGCGAATTGACCGCCATACTGGACAAACTGCGCAAGGATGGCGTCCGTGAAAGCGCCTGGAGCATCAGCCGCTTCAAGGGTCTGGGTGAAATGAGTGCGGAACAATTGTGGGATACCACGCTCAATCCGGATACCCGCCGCCTGATGCCGGTGCAATTGGGCAACCAGGATTTTGAGCAAACCGAGAGCCTGATCACCAAGCTGATGGGCAAGGGCGAAGCGGCAGCGCGCCGCGAACTGATGGAGTTGCACGGCGATGCCGTGGAAATTGACATTTGATGAATCTCCTTATGACGTTTTTTTCCCTTTTTCAAGGGGCGGCCCGCCCCCATTGGCGTGCGCTGGTTTTTCCGGTGCTGGTCATGTTGCTCGCGGCTTTGTCGGCCACGCCGGCTCGGGCTGATGTCTGGGGCTACGTTGATGCGCAGGGCATGGGTCACTTTTCGGCGACGCAGCTTGACGAGCGCTACGAGCTTTTTTTCCGGGGCGGCGAGAGCTTCAATGCCGGCAATACCGGCGCGGCCAGCCAGGCGCCTGGCCGCGGCGCTGACCGGGCAACGGGCGTGGTCGCGGCACCTGCCAAACTGCTGGCCTATTTTGAGGTGTCGCCAAGCTACAAGGCGGTCAAGCACTTGCTGCGCGAAGCTTCCCTGACGCACGGGATTGACTACGAACTGCTGCAGGCCCTGATTGCGACCGAGTCCGGATTCAACACCCAGGCGGTTTCACCGAAAGGTGCGGTTGGCCTGATGCAGCTGATTCCGCCGACGGCAGCGCGTTATGGCGTGCGGGCCGACAAGAATTCCCCCGTCCAGAAAAAGCTCACCGACCCCAGGACCAACATCCGGGCCGGATCAAACTACCTGAGCGACCTGATCAAGCTGTTTCCCGGCCAGCTTGAACTGGCCATTGCCGCCTACAACGCCGGAGAAGGCGCGGTACAGCGGGCGGGCAACAAGATACCGAATTACCCCGAAACCAGAAATTACGTCAAAACCGTGATGCAACTCTATGAGCAGCTCAAGCCCCCCAGCATGACCGCCGCGTCCAGCCGGGTGCGCATGGAAATGATGGGCGGCGCCAGCGGTCGGAGCACCAGAGTGGCTTCCGCTGGAGTGACCTCCGGCTCGCCGGAGGTCAGGGCCGAGCCGGACTGATCATCCTCTTCACTGGTTCGAGATCAACACGCCGCGCGGACCGAAAAATCGACTCTGTCTAATCCTGTGCCTGTCGCCATCCGGGCAAGCAGGCAACGCACAAGCTGCCCAACCCAAGCAAATTCACCATGGATCTTTTTACGCCGGAAGCCCAAGCCAACCCCCCCGAACCCGCTGACGAGGATTGCCTTGCGGCGTACGCGCAGCGCGCTTACCTCGAATACGCGCTGAGCGTCGTCAAGGGCAGGGCGCTGCCCGACGTGTGCGACGGCCAAAAGCCGGTGCAGCGGCGCATTTTGTACAGCATGGCGCGCATGGGTCTGGGCTTTGGCGGCGCCAATGGTGCTACCGGTGCCCGGCCGGTCAAAAGCGCCCGCGTGGTGGGCGATGTGCTGGGCCGCTTTCATCCGCACGGCGACCAGGCGGCCTACGACGCGCTGGTCCGCATGGCGCAGGACTTTTCGCAGCGTTACCCGCTGATTGACGGTCAAGGCAACTTCGGCAGCCGTGACGGCGATGGCGCCGCCGCCATGCGCTATACCGAGGCGCGACTGGCCCGCATCACCAGCCTGCTTATCGACGAGATCGATGAGGGCACGGTGGAGTTTGTGCCCAACTACGATGGATCGACCCAAGAGCCCAGCCAGCTCCCGGCACGTCTGCCGTTCACGCTGCTCAACGGGGCCAGCGGCATTGCCGTGGGACTGGCCACCGAAATTCCCAGCCACAACCTGCGTGAGGTGGCCGACGCCTGTGTCGCCCTGATCAAAACGCCGCAGCTCAGCGATGATGCCTTGTACACGCTGATCGCCGGGCCCGACTACCCAGGCGGCGGGCAGATTATTTCGAACGCCGCAGAAATTGCGGCGGCTTACAGCACCGGCAGGAGTTCGCTCAAGGTGCGCGCCCGCTGGAAGATTGAAGACCTGGCACGCAGCCAGTGGCGGCTGGTGGTGCAGGAGTTGCCACCCGGTGTCAGCACCCAGAAGGTGCTGGAAGAGATCGAAGAGCTGACCAATCCAAAGATCAAGGCCGGCAAAAAGGCACTCAGCCAGGATCAGGTGCAGCTCAAGCAGACGATTCTGGCCGTGCTGGACCTGGTGCGCGACGAATCCAGCAAGGATGCCGCCGTGCGCCTGGTGTTTGAGCCCAAGACCAGCAAGATCGGGCAATCCGAGCTCATCAACACCCTGCTGGCCCACACCAGCCTGGAGAGTTCCTCGTCCATCAACCTGACCATGGTCGGGCTCGATGGCAAGCCGACGCAAAAGTCCCTGCGGCAGATGCTGGTGGAGTGGATCGCGTTTCGCCAGACCACGGTTCAGCGGCGCTCGCAACATCGTCTGGACAAGGTGCTGGACCGCATTCACATTCTTGAGGGGCGCCATTTGGTGCTGCTCAACATCGACGAAGTGATTGCCATCATTCGCCAGTCCGACGAGCCCAAAGCCGCGCTGATGGAGCGCTTCCGCTTAAGCGACCGACAGGCCGAGGATATTCTTGAAATTCGTCTGCGTCAGCTGGCGCGGCTGGAAGCCATCAAGATTGAGCAGGAGCTTAAAACCCTGCGCGAGGAGCAGGGCAAGCTCGAAGAAATCCTGGGCAGCCCGGCGGCGTTGCGCCGGCTGTTGATCAAGGAAATTGAAGCCGACGCCAAGCAGTTTGCCGACCCACGCCGCACGCTGATCCAGGCCGAGAAAAAAGCCGCGCTCGAAGTCAAGGTGCTTGACGAGCCGGCCACCATTGTGGTCAGCAGCAAGGGCTGGGTGCGCGCCCGCACCGGGCACGGGCACGATGCGGCGAGCTTTGCCTTCAAGCCCGGCGACGGGCTGTACAGCACCTTTGAATGCCGCACGGTCGACACCTTGCTGGCGTTTGGCAGCAATGGCCGGGTGTACTCCGTGCCCGTGGCCACGCTGCCCGGTGCCCGCGGCGATGGCCAGCCGCTGACGACAATGATCGAGCTGGAATCAGGAACGCAGCTGACGCACTATTTTTCCGGCCCGGCCAGCGCCACCTTGCTGCTCAGCAGCAGCGGTGGTTATGGCTTCCTGGCCACTGTTGAGAGCATGAGCTCGCGCCTGAAGGCTGGCAAGGCTTTCATCAGTTGCGCCGAAGGCGAGACTGTGTGCAAGCCTTCTCACGTATCGGGAAGCAGCGGTGCAGCGCCTCTGAAACCCGCCACCCATGTCGCCTGCGCCTCCACCGGTGGCCGCATCCTGGCCTTTGAGATCAGTGAGCTCAAGCAGATGGACAAGGGCGGGCGCGGCCTCATGCTCATTGACCTGGAGCCCAGGGATACGTTGGCCGGCGCGGCGGCTTACACCCGCAGCGTGAAGATTGAAGGTGTGGGTCGCGGCGGCAAGGCGCGTGAGGAAATCCTGGAAATCCGCAGCTTGAACAATGCCAGAGCTGCGCGTGCCCGCAAAGGCAAGGCGGCTGATCTGGGTTTCAAACCGACGGGGATTATTCGAGTTGAGTGAGAAAAACGGCCCTACCATAATAGGTACGAGCGTAATACGCTATCTATTTTGTAGCTAATTCAGCAACACGAAGTCAGCTTAGGGTTAACGTGAAAGAACCCAACCTGCGGGCGAGCGTGATCCTGACCCCCAGCCCGGCCACGTGCAACAAG
>MERZ01000207.1:3277-5659 GCA_001770785.1 Burkholderiales bacterium RIFCSPHIGHO2_12_FULL_61_11 | reverse complement strand
CGCGCGCGCCGGGCGGCGGCGAGCGCAACTCCAGGTGGTAGGCGAAACGGCGGCGAAAGGCCGGGTCGATCTGCTCGATGCGGTTGGTCACCCAAAGCGTCGGCACGGCGTTCGACTCCAGAATCTGATTGACCCAGGCCTTGCCGCTGACCGAGCTGGTGGCCGGCAGCGGGAGCTGCTCGGAGCGCGCCATCAGCTGCGCCGCTTCGCTGGAAATCGGCGGAAAGACGTCTTCCACCTCGTCAAACAGCAGCGCTGAATGCGAACTGCTCTTGAGAAAGACCTGGGCGATTTGCAGCGAGCGATAACGGTCGCGCCCGCTCAGCGAATTGCCGTCGCGGTCGGCGTATTCGACTTCAAACAGGTCCAGTCCGGCGGCCTGCGCCACCACCTTGGCCAGCTCGGTCTTGCCGGTGCCGGGGGGCCCGTAGAGCAGTACATTCACGCCCTGCTCCTTGCCAGCCACAGCGTTGCGCAGCAAGGACACCAGCACCTGCGCGTCTTCCTGTACAAACGCAAAATCCGCCAGTCCCAGGCTGCTGCGCGCGGCCGGCCGGGTGAAAACGGCCATCAGCTCGTTCTGGTCGCGGTATTCGCGCATCAGCACCGGCGGCAGCTTCTCGCTGACCTTCATCAGGTCGGCCAGGTCGGTGATGTTGTGCTCGGAAATCAGGTTTTCGACCATGCCGATACGCTCCAGCCGGGAGCCGGCCCGCAGCGCTTCGGCGACTTCCGGCGCCTTGACGCCGGCCACGTCGGCAATGGCGGCGTAGGCTTCTGGGGCGTTGTTGACCTTGAACTCGACCAGCAGCGAGCGCAGATCGCGCTGGTAACGCGCCAGCGTGCCATAGAGCAGCAGCGCGCGCTCGGCGCGGTTGAGCTGCAGCAGCGTGGCCAGCGCATCGATGTTTTTTTCGACCAGGGTGGAATGCTTTTTGAGCGCGTGGGTCAGCCAGTCACCCGTGGCGGCCAGCACCGACAGCAGGTCCCTGGGCTGGTCCTTGGCGTGATCATCGAGGTAGAAAAACAGCGTGCCCTCTTCGTAGGGGCCGCGCCATGCGCCGTGGCGGGCCATGAACTCGGCGTTGCTCAGGGTTTCGTGGCCGCTCCAGAATTCGTTGCCCTTGCAGCGGCGCGCCAGAAATTCGCGCAGCCGCTGCAGCGCAGGCAAGGGCCAGACCAGATGGCGACCCGACAGCGACAGCAGGCTCATGAGGTCGCGCCGCACATTGAACTTGGCGCCCTGGCGCGCGGCCAGCGTCAGCACAAAGTGCGAGCACATCAGGTCCAGCACCGGCGCTTCTTTCAGCCCGGGCGACAGCAGCCACTGCTGCGGATTCTCAAGCGCGGAACGCCTGCTCATGGACAAATTCCCCTTTGCAACGACAGCGCCGGTTTCATCACGCTGCGTCATTAAAACTGCACCATAGCGCAGCCTGAAACATTATGAAAGACACTACTTGAACACGGTCAGGGAAAATATGCCACAAATTGCGAAGCGAAGGCGCTGGGCAATGACCCGCACACCGTGGCCCTCAAGGAATTTCATGCTCAGTCTCAGTGATATAGAAGCCGCCGCCCGGCGACTGCAGGGGCACTTGCTCAATACGCCCTGCGTGGCGTCGCAGACGCTGTCACAGCTCACCGGGGCGCAAATTTACCTGAAGTTTGAAAACCTGCAGTACACGTCCTCGTTCAAAGAGCGTGGCGCCTGTAACAAACTGGCACAACTCTCAGGCGATGAGCGGCGCCGCGGCGTGATCGCCATGAGCGCGGGTAACCATGCCCAGGGTGTGGCCTATCACGCGCATCGGCTGGGCATTCGCGCCGTCATTGTGATGCCGCGCTTCACGCCGGGCGTAAAAATTGAGCGCACCCGCGGCTTTGGCGCCGAGGTGGTGCTGCACGGCGATACGCTCGATGAATCGCGCGCCCATGCGCTGCTGCTGGCCGAGCGCGAGGGCCTGGTTTTTGTCCACCCCTATGACGACGAAGCCATCGTGGCCGGCCAGGGCACCGTGGGGCTTGAAATGCTGCAGGCCGTTCCAGACCTGGAAACGCTGGTCGTCGCCGTGGGCGGCGGCGGCCTGATTGCGGGCATCGCCACGGCGGCCAAGGCGCTCAAGCCCGGCGTTGAGATCATCGGGGTGCAAACCTCGCGCTTTCCCGCCATGGTCAACGCCATCAAGGGCACCCACCACCCGCAAGGCACCAGCACCATTGCCGATGGCATTGCGGTCGGCACGCCCGGCGTGATCCCGCAGGCCATCATCGCAAAGCTGGTTGACGACCTGGTGCTGGTGGATGAAGGCGATATTGAGCAGGCCATCGTGATGCTGCTGGAAATTGAGAAGACCCTGGTCGAAGGCGCGGGCGCGGCCG
>MERZ01000207.1:0-3260 GCA_001770785.1 Burkholderiales bacterium RIFCSPHIGHO2_12_FULL_61_11 | reverse complement strand
AAATACCCGGCGCGCTTTGCCGGAAAAAAAGTCGGCCTGGTGCTGAGCGGCGGCAATATTGACCCGCTGCTGCTGGCGGCCATCATCGAGCGCGGCATGGTGCGCGCCGGACGGCTGGCCCGCATCAAGGTCAGTGCGCGCGATATTCCCGGCTCACTCGCCAGCATCACCGGCACCGTGGCCGAAGCGGGTGCCAACATCAACGAGGTGCATCACCAGCGCGCCTTCACCATGCTGTCGGCCCAGAATGTGGAAATTGAGCTGGTGATCCAGACGCGCGGGCGCGATCACATTGAGCAGGTGCTGGCGGCGCTGAAAGCGGCGGGCTTTGAAGCGGCGGAGCAGCATTGAGGTTTGAAGCGCTGCTGCCGGCGAGCGTCGCTCAGTTCCGGCGGATCACTTCAAAGCCTTTCTTGCCGAGGCCGCGGTGAACTGAATTGCGACAACTCCGGTTTGCATGCCGTCCTATCCTGAAGGAGCGTCTTAAAGACGTAGCGCAAAGGAGGGCGTTCAACAGGGATTGCCGCTGCGCGTTTCAAAAAGGTAAACTGGCGCCAAACATTCAAGCACTTCAGGAATCACCATGGCCACTTCAGCAATCCACACCACCCATGCAGCGCACAGCAGCCCCACGCCGGCCGAGGAGCCGGATGCCGCCGAATCTATCGTGCCGCTGATCCCCATCGTGCTTCCCCTGATGGGTGCGGTGTTGATGTTCCTGCTGGCATTTATCGCCGTGTACATGGCCTGAATCCGTCAACCCCGAGACGCCAAAGTCCGCTGCCGCGGACTTTTTCCTTTGCCGCACCGGCTTGATGCCACTCTTCCGACTCAAGACGACCGGCCCAAACGCAAAAAAGCCACCGGGTCAGGTGGCTTTTTTTCAGGCCGGCCGCGAGCCAGCCTGCGCTGCGCTCTTAGATGCAGTAGTAATGATAAATACCAAACTTCTTGCTGGCCAACGTGTCGGCAAGCTCGGCCCTGGCGACCCGCGGCGCCGGGGTGGTAATTGCCGCCTGGGCTATTTCAGTTTTGGCTTCTTCACGCAGCTTGGCCATTTGCAGGTCGGCCATCACGCGGTGGTCGGTTTGGGCAATGGCCCAGAGGCGCTGGTCGGCGCGGGCTTCGGCCAGACTGCGCGACCAGCGATCCAGGCTGGCTTTCAGGCGGCTGGCCAGATTGCGCGCAGCGCCTGCGAAAAGCGCAAGGGCGGCAAAAGCCACTGCCCACAAGGCAATCCACATCACCAGCAGATGGCCTTCAGCGACACTGTCCATCACCTGGTAGGCCGCCACCATGATGGCTGCGGCGATGGCCGAAAGCAGCAGCGTGGCCAGGCCGCGCGTGCCGGAAAACCCCTGATGCAGCTGTTTCGCGGCATCAAGGGCCGACTCAACACGGCCGACGCCGGAATGCTGTGTGGAGTAATTGATATTGACGAAGCTGCTCATGATGATTTCCTGTTGTTTAGGGTTGTCCGCCAATAGTTGCCGCGGACAGAAGGATATTAGGGTTAATACTGATGTTATTCAACTTTATATTCGTGATTAAATTTATTCACAGTAGTGATTAATTAATTGATCTATCCATTGACACCCGCAAACGGGAGAGCCACCTTGAGACCGCCAAATTTTCAAACGCTGGACCTGAACCTGCTGCGCGTTTTCAACGAGGTCATGGCCGAGCGCAGCCTGACACGGGCGGCGCGCAACCTGTCTCTGACGCAGCCCGCCGTCAGCAATGCGCTGCGCCGCTTGCGCGAAACGCTGGGCGATGAGCTGGTGCAGCGCAGCGGCCAGGGCATGGCCCCGACGCCGCGTGCAACGGCCATATGGCCCGCCGTGCGCGACGCCCTGCAGCAGTTGCACGAGTCGCTGATTCCCAACGAGTTTGTGGCGGCCCAAGCCATCTCAACCTTTGTGCTGGCCATGGCGGACGCCACTGCCGCCGAGCTCATGCCCGGCCTGATCGAAACGCTGGAGAACGAAGCGCCGGGGGTGACGATGCGTGTGGTGCCGCTCACCACCCGCGATCCGCGACCGCTGCTGGATGAGGAAACCTGCGACTTGGCGGTCGGCTATTTCCCTGCGGTGCTGGCCGATCAAACGGCCAGAGCCCAAGGTGGCGAGCCTGTCTCGTTTTTGCACGAGCGGCTGTATGACGACGAGTATGTGTGCGCGATGCGCAAGGATCACCCGCTGGCCCAAGGGTCTCTTACGCTCGAACGCTTCTGCGCCGCGCGCCACATGCTGGTGAGTTTTTCGGGCCGACCGCATGGCTTTATTGATGAAGCGCTGGCCCCGCTGGGCCGCAAGCGGAACGTGGTGCTGACCGTCAACCAGTTTTTTACCGCCGGCCGGGTGGTCGCCAACTCCAACCTGCTCACCGTGCTGCCGCGCCATTTTGTATGGCTCACCGGCATTGCCGAGCAACTGGTGTTGCGGCCCCTGCCATTTGACATTGCGCCGGTGAATGTGGATGCCTTGTGGCACCGCCGTTCGCAGCAAAGTGGCGCTCATATATGGCTGCGCCAGGCGGTTGTGCGCGCAGCCAAAAAGGCGTTTTCCGTTTGACTGCTAGCCTTCCCGCGTCATCACGGCATGAAAATCGAACTTCTCTCTGGCTTGAACCAGGTTGAATCGTGACGAATCAGCGCTTTGAAGTGTGACCGGAATGCGTCCCCGACAGCGCGCACGCCCGGCAGCACCACACCTTGCCGGAGCCGGTCCAGACATGCGCCTCGGCATGGGCTTGGGCCGGACTGAGCGACCAGCCATTCCGGCCGGCCTTCAGGCGACGGGCCAGATTGCGGGCTGCGCCTGCGAAGAGCGCGAGCGCGGCAAAAGTCACTGCCGACAAAGCAATCCACAGCACCAGCAAATGGCCTTCAGTGGCGCTGTCCATGACCTGGTAGGCCACCACCATGGTGGCTGCGGTCATGGCGGAAAGCAGCAGGGTGCTCAGCCCGCGCGTGCCGGAAAACCCTTGACAGAGCTGTTTCGCGGCATCAAGGGCCGACTCAACACGGCCGACGCCGGGATGCTGCGCGGAGTATTTGATTGTGACGAAGCTGCTCATGATAATTTCCTCTGGTTTCGCTAAGTCCGCCAAAAGTTGCAGCGGACAAGGCAATATTAGGGTTAGTACTAATGTTCTTCAACTTTATAGTTGTGATTAGATTCATTCATTTCGGTGATGACTTAACTTGCTGCGGTTTCGAAAACAGGCATATCCCCCTTGAGGGCGCCAAATTCATGCAT
>MERZ01000206.1:9122-14190 GCA_001770785.1 Burkholderiales bacterium RIFCSPHIGHO2_12_FULL_61_11 | reverse complement strand
CGCTGCTGTCATTGCGAGGAGCGGATGCGACGTGGCAATCGCAATGACGGAAGGATCGGGGATGGATTGCCGCGCTGGCCGTCATCGCGAGGCCGCAGGCCGTGGCGATCCATGGTTGAACGGGCAGAGGGATGGGTTGCCGCGCTGCTGTCATTGCGAGGAGCGGATGCGACGCGGCAATCGCAATGACGGAAGGGTTCGGGGATGGATTGCCGCGCTGCTGTCATTGCGAGGAGCGGATGCGACGCGGCAATCGCAATGACGGAAGGGTTCGCGCCGATATCAGCATGCGTCGGCGTATCCGATGCCTTGCAGCGTGTTTGATTTTTCGCAACAGCTACCGGATTTTTATGAAAATATTTATCGCCTTTTATCCTGTTTCTACCGTGTTTGAGGGATTGCGCCGTTTGTTTTGCTTCGCACAATGAAGGTGTGAGTTTGGAACAAGTTCAATGGGCACCAGGAAACTTCAACAGGGGTGCAGCGGACTCACAAAGTTGTTGGTCGCTCATGGGGGGCGGCTGATGTTTAACTTAACCGGAGTGTCATCATGGAAAAATTTGTTCTTGCAACCCGTCGCTTCCTTCGTGACGAAGAGGGTGTGACGGCGATTGAATATGGTCTGATTGCTGCGTTGATTGCGGTGGTGATTATTGGTGCAGTCACTTTAGTGGGTGACGGGCTGAATACCGTCTTCAACACCATCCAGACAGAGTTGAATGGTGCCGCTGCTCCCTAATCGCAAGTGACGGTGCGAAGGAATGTATTGATAGCAAATATCGCGCGTTCTTTCGCATCGTCAACCTGTTTCAGGAAAGTGAAATATGAAAGTCCGACAAGTCAACTTACTTTCAAAACGGCTTGGCAAGCGTGGTCGCTCTCGGCAAGCAGGTGTGACGTCGATTGAATACGGCCTGATCGCCGCCCTGATCGCCATAGCCATTATTGGCGGGCTCTCTGCGACAGGAGGCGCCAATGGGTCAATCTGGACCGTGTGGACAGACAAGGTTTTGGCAGCGTTCGGCCCCTAGGGGGATGGCGCCACCGAGCTTTTTGAAGCATGAGACACGCTCATGCTTGAAAAGGTTCCAACAGCCGGCAACACGCTTGCCGGCGCATGAGAAGTGCATTGAAGAACAACGGTTCCACAAGTTTTCGGCGAATCAGCCGGAAAGGGGGAGAAGATGCGAATCGACATGTCTTACGAGGGCTGGCAGTTCTGGAGCCTGGCGGCGCTGGCGCTGATCGTCCTTGCGGCGCTGCTCACGGATCTGCGGCAGCGGCGCATTCCCAATACCCTGATCCTGCTCGCCCTGATGGCTGGCGTGCTGGTCAATGTGTTCGGGCCGCAAGCCTTCAGGGGCGGCGCCGGGCTGTTCACCAGCCTGCCCGGTGCGCTGGGCGTCAAGGGCGCGGTGCTGGGGGCGCTCACCGGGCTGGCCGCCTTTTTGCCGTTTTACATGCTGCGCGCCATGGGCGCGGGCGATGTCAAGCTGATGGCCGGCATCGGCAGCTTTGCCGGCCCGGCCACGGCGGTCAACCTGGCGCTTTTCATACTGGTCGCGGGCGGCGTGCTGGCCGTGGCGCGCATGGTGTGGGCGCGCAAATCGCGGCAGGTCATGGCCAATGTAGTGGCTGCGCTGGGGCAGATGCTGCCCGGCTCGGCGCTCAGCTTCGACCCGGCCACCCAGTCCGCCGATCGCATGCCCTATGGGGTGGCCATGGCCGTCGGCCTGCTGGCCTACGGCGCCTGGATTTTCAGCGGCCGTTACCCGCTCGTCAATTTCTGAAAGCAAGCACCATGCAAGAGCCGTCACACACCACGTCGCCGCTGCTGAAAGCCGCGCCGCCCGAGCTGGCCGAAGCGCGGGTGGCCGACGCAGCCGGCCTGCCGGTCTCCTTCCTGACCGACCTGACGCTGCGCCACTTTGCGCGCCTGGGCGAACTCAAGCTGTACGAGGTGGCGCAACACCTGGGCCTGCTGGTGCCGGAGGTCGATGGCTTGCTGACGCACATGCGCGCGCTGACGCTGCTCGAGGTGCCGCGCCGCGGCAGTCTGGAGCTCGACGTGAGCTATGCCCTGACGGAAGCAGGCCAGCGGCAGGCGCGGCTGGGGTTTGAAAAATGCAACTACGTCGGCGCTGCGCCGGTCACCTTGCCCGAGTATGTGGCCCAGGTGCGCGAGCAGGGCCAGCACCTGGCGCCCGTGCGCGCCGCGCGCCTGAAGCAAGCGCTGAGCGACCTGGTGATCGACCCGGCCATGCTGCCCACGCTGGGCAGTGCGCTTAATTCGGGCAAGGCCATTTACCTTTACGGCGCCAGCGGCACCGGCAAGACCTATCTGGCCGAGCACCTGCTCAAGACGCTGGACGGCCACATCTGGGTGCCGCATGCCGTGTATGTGGATGGCGAGGTGATTCAGGTCTTTGACCCCCTCGTTCACCGCCGGGTGCCACTGGCCGCGGTGCCGGAAAGCGGCTTCGCGCGCGATTTGTCGGCCGACGGCCGCTGGGTGCGCACCGAGCGGCCCGTGGTGATTTCCGGCGGCGAGCTCACGCTGGACATGCTCGAGCTGGAGTACGACCCGCACACGCGCCTGCATGTCGCGCCGCCGCAAATGAAAGCCAACAACGGCATCTTCGTGGTGGATGATCTGGGCCGCCAGCGGGTGAGCCCGCACGAGCTGATGAACCGCTGGATTGTGCCGCTGGACCGCCGGGTCGACTACCTGGCGCTGAACACCGGCACCAAGTTCACCGTGCCGTTTGACGTGCGCGTGGTGTTTTCGTCGAACCTGGCGCCCGACAAACTGGTGGACCCGGCCTTTGCCCGGCGCCTGGGCTACAAGATCCACATCGCCGCTATGGACGCCGACGCTTACCGCGCCGTGGTGGCGCAGGCTTGCGCGCGCACCGGCGTTCCGCCAGATGCGGCCGGCATCGACTACCTCGTCAACACACTGCACCAGCGCAATTTTCAGCCCTACCTGCCGTGCCTGCCATTTGATGTGATCAGCAAGATTGCCGACCGCGCCCAATACCTGGCAGAGCCCGCGCGCATGACACCCGAATTGCTGGAATGGGCCTGGTTCACCTATTTCGGCGAGGATGACCCGGTAGTGCCAGCCGAACCCGGCCCGTCATTGAATCAAGGAGAATGAAATGAAAAGCAAACGCGCAATCATCATGCTGACCCTGTCGGTGCTTGTGGGCATCGCCGCGGTGCTGCTGGCCGGCCGCTGGATGGGCCAGCAGTCGGCCGGCGACAAAACCACGGTGCTGGTCGCCACCCGCGACCTGGATCTGGGCCAGGCCATCACGGCGCCGATGCTGCAGTCCATCGCGTGGCCGACAGGCGCGCTGCCGGCGGGAGCTTTCAACGACCCCAAGAAGCTCGAGGGCCGGGTGGTGCGCAGCAGCATCTTCAAGGGCGAGCCGGTGCTGGCGCCCAAGCTGGCGCCCGAAGGCGCCAAGGCCGGTCTTGATTCGGTCATCAAGGAAGGGCAACGCGCCATCACCGTCAAGGTCAACGAGGTGGTGGGAGTGGCCGGCTTCCTGGCGCCCGGCAGCTATGTGGACCTGCTGGTCAACATCAAGGACGACCGCGACAACCAGATATCGCGCCTGGTGCTCGAGCGCATCATGGTGCTGGCCATTGCGCAGGAGGCCCAGCGGCCCGACGAGAGCAAGCCCAGGGTGGTCAACGCCGTCACGCTCGAAGTCACGCCCGAGCAGGCCGAGAAGATCGACCTGGCACGCAACATCGGCACGCTGTCGCTGATCCTGCGCAACCAGGTGGACACCAAGGACGCCTCCACCGATGGCGTGCGCCGGCAAAACCTGTTCGGCAAGGAAGCGCCTGCCCCGGTCGTGGCCGCTGCACCGGCCGTGGTCAAGGTGGCGGCACCGGTGCGGCGCACCAAGCCCAGGGCCGTTGCAAGCAAACCGGTCGCGCCGGCCGAAGTGGACGGCACCCGCATCGAAATGATTCGTGGTCTCCAAAAAGCAAGTGCTGCATTTTAAGAAAGCGACCATGAAAACAACTTTATTAAATCCATCGTCAGCTTCTGTCTGTGCAGCACTTCTCGCCATGCTGGGCGCGGCAACGGCGCATGCGCAAGCACCTGCCGTGACCAAGGGCGTCACCCTCGCCGCCGCGCCCATTGCGTCGTACGCCGGCACTGATCTGGGTTCGGTCGGGCCGGCGCTGAACCTGACCATTGGCAAATCAACGCTGATGCGCATGCCCTCGGCTGTCACGCGCATTTCGGTCGGCAACCCCACCGTGGCCGACGTCACCCTGATCAGCCCGACCGAGCTCTACCTGCTGGGTAAAACCTATGGCTCGACCAACCTCATCATCTGGCGCAAGGGCGCGGGCCCCACCGCCATTGATGTGAACGTGAACATTGACCATGGCCGCATGGAGGCCAAGATTCACGAGCTGCTGCCTGGGGAAAAGGGCATCCGGGTGCGCCCGGCGGCCGATTCGGTGATCCTGACCGGCGTGGTTTCCAGCGCCGTCAAGGCCAGGGCGGCCGAAGACATTGCCAACGCCTTTGTGCGCGACGTCAACAAAAGCCTGGTGCTGCCCATCGTCGCCGGCGACGCCAAGGTGGAGCCTGGCACCAAGATGCAGGTGAGCAGCGCCGGGGGGGGCGCGGGAGCGGCCAACGTCGCCGGTGCCAAGGTGGTCAATCTGCTGCAGATTGCCGAGGCCCAGCAGGTCATGCTGGAGGTGAAAATTGCCGAAGTCAGCAAGACGCTGCTCGACAAATTCGGCCTGGATTTTGCCAGGCTCTCCACCTCCGCGGATGGATTGACGTCCCGCTTCCTCTCGGGAATTATTGGCGGCGGCGCTGGCGTACTGGGCCAGTTCAACCCTAACGCGAATGCCAACATCAGCGGCAGCGCGGCGGGCTCGGTCAGCCGAGGCGTGGGAGGGGTTGGCGCCAACCTGAGCACCGCCGGAAAAGGCGCTTCGCTGTTGGGTATCGATTTAACCAAAAAAGACGGCCTGGTCAAAATTCTGGCGGAGCCCAACATTGTGGCCATCAGCGGCCAGGAGG
>MERZ01000206.1:5700-9073 GCA_001770785.1 Burkholderiales bacterium RIFCSPHIGHO2_12_FULL_61_11 | reverse complement strand
AGTTTGGCGTTGGCCTGAAATTCACGCCCACGGTGCTCGAGGGCGGGCGCATTCACCTGAAGGTGGCGCCCGAGGTGTCCGAGCTGTCACAGACCGGCTCGCCGTTCACCACGGTGGGCGGTGAAACGGCGATTTTGCCGAGCTTCACGACCCGGCGCGTGCAGACGTCAGTGCAGTTGATGGACGGGCAAAGCCTGGCCATTGCCGGCCTGATCAGGAACAACGTCACGGAAGCGGTGGACAAGATTCCCGGCCTGGGCGAAGTTCCGGTGCTTGGCACGCTGTTTCGCAGCAGCGAATTTCAGGGTGACCGCAGCGAGCTGATGTTCGTGATCACGCCGCGCCTGATCAAGCCGCTCGACCCGAACTACATCCTGCCCACCGACAGTTTCACGCCGCCTAGCCGGGGCGAGGTCTATTTCGGCAACAAGCTCGAAGGCTCGGGCCATGAAGACATTCCGGCCGATCCGCGCACCGTCCCGGCCAACATTGTCCCCGCCAATGCCACCGGTGGCATGGAAGTCAAGTAAGGAGTTTCATCATGACCCACGCACTTTTTTCCGCCCGCTTTGCCGGTGTGCTCGCCGCCGCTTCTTGCGCCGCGCTGCTGACGGCTTGCGCCAGCAGCACGCCGCTGCTTGACGCCAATTTTGGCAACGCAGTGCGCCAGGCGCGCATGGACCAGACGCTTAACCCCAATGCGTCGGCCAACCGCGACCCGGTGCTGGGCATCGACGGCAAAGCCGGTGCCGCCGCGCAGGAGCGCTACCAGGAATCGTTCAGGGCGCCGCCGCAGACGTTTGAAGTCATCAAAGCGACCGCCAATTAAGCGCCAGCACAGCATCAGGAGCGAAACCATGAAAACGCCACCCGTCTTCGGAGGCCATCGCCGCAGGCATCAGCGCGGCGCGGTGGCCATCATTGTTGGAATTTCAATTGTGGCTTTGATCGGCTTTGTCGGTTTGGCTCTGGATTTGGGCAAGCTTTTTATTGCAAAAACGGAATTGCAAAATAGCAGCGACGCTTGCGCGCTGGCTGCATCGCGTGAATTGACCGGAGCCAATGCGAGTCAGCTTGAAATCGCCGAAGCTGCTGGTATGACAACAGGCGCGGTTAACCGGGTTATTTTTCAAGGCGAGGCGGTCGTTCTTTATGTCAATGACAGTGTGACGTTCAGCAACGTATATAACGGACCTTATCTGGCCAAAAATGCGATTGGGCCGACTGAGGCACTGGCGATGAAATATGTACGCTGCACCGTGAGTCGTGCCGGGATTGCCAACTGGTTTATTCAGGTTCTGAATGTCATGCCCGGGATTGATATTGGTAGCCAAACCGTAGCTTCTACCGCTGTGGCTAGTCTCTCGCCTGCGCAAACCAACTGCGCTATTCCTGTTGGTTTGTGTAGTGTCGACCCCGATGGAAATCCTCTCGCAGGAAAGCCTGTAGGCACCTGGTTGGAGGGCGCCATCGGGCCACCAGGGAGCGGCGGACTGACCGGTAATTTCAAATGGATCGACTTTACACCCCCTGCAGGCGGGGCTAGCGAACTGGCCGGTATTCTGAAAGGCGCTGGTGCTTGCAATATCCCCTCAATAGGCGCGGAGGTAGGGCAGCCGGGTAATGTCGCCTCCCTCGGGGACGATTGGAATAGCCGATTTGGAATTTATAAAGGCAGCACCAACCCCCCTCCGGCCCCTAACGGTGCTGTCCCTGATTTCACTGGATACGGGTATACCGATGCGCCACTTAGCTGGCCTTCTAAATTCGGTGCCTATGCGGATTTCGTCAGCAAACGCACCTCGAATACCGCCTATCAGGGAGATGCCTCGACATTGTTAACCACCCAGGGAACCATCAAGGACAGCACTTTCCTCAGTGCAAATGGTGCTGATCGCCGGCTTGCGATTGTTCCGGTGGTTAATTGTGACGATTTCGTCAGTGGGTCAACCGCACCTGTGCAATCCTGGGCTTGTATCTTGATGCTGCACCCCATTAATAACAGCGCTGGCGGAAGTGGAACGGGAGCAACACGGATGTATCTTGAATATCGTGGCATATCGAGCGACCCCACCAGTCCTTGTGCCACGCTGGGTCTTTCGGGTTCAGAGGACAGCGCAGGGCCGAAGGTTCCTGTGTTGGTGCAATGATGACTACCATTCCTCAATCTGTATCGATGATGCCGCAACTGACTGCGATGAAACGGGCAAGCATGCGCGGTGCCGTGGCGGTCGAATTTGCACTGTTATTGATACCTTTGTTGACCTTGGTGTTTGGCGTCACCGAATACGGTCGTGCGCTGTTTCAGTACAACACACTTGCAAAAACCGTGCGTGATTCGGCTCGTTTTCTTTCGGTAGAAAATCCGAGTGATGCCAGTTATCCTTTGGCGCAGGCCAAATGCCTGACCGTGTATGGCAATACCGCTTGTACCGGTGCACCGCTGGTTTCGGGGCTGACAACTGCAATGGTCAAGGTATGTGATCCCGTCGATGCATCGGATTGCCCAGGTGAGAATTTTGCTGCGGTAGCGACCGGTTTCGGGTCAATCAACTTGGTTGAAGTGAAGATCGTCGGATATCCCTTCACATCATTATCTTTACCGTTCGTACCGGGCCTTGATTCCATTGTGTTTGGTCCTATTCATACGACGATGAGGCAAGTACTATGAATACAAAAAAAATGGCGAATCAATTCAAACAGCGAGGCGTCGCTGCCGTGGAGTTTGCACTGATCGCTTTAATCTTTTTTATGATATTAATCGGGGTTATGGAGATGAGTCGCGTTTTGTTTTACATGAACACGGCTGGCGAAGTCACGCGCTTGGGCGCGCGCTTGGCCGTGGTTTGTGATGTGGGTGACCCCATAGTCGAGACCAAGATGATCAACATGCTGAACATACTGACTGCACCTGACATCAGTGTCGGCTATAACCCCACGGGTTGCACCAGCGATACATGTCAATCAGTGACCGTCAGCGTGACGAAAAGCATCAATACATTCATACCTTTGGTCCCATTGACGTTCACCATGCCGTCGTTTTCGACAACCCTGCCGCGCGAGAGCCTGAACAGTGCGACGAACCCGGTATGTAGTTAAGGCAACGTTAACAGGTACCGGTCAAGAATGAACCAGCACGTTTTATCCATACAACTTCGCCACGCGAATACATAAACCGCACGGACAACCCGGTATGCCCCTGACTTCACACAACTGAAATTGCACCCATGACCCTCAAAGCCTCCCTGATCTGCTCCAGCACGCAAGAGCGCGAAGCGCTGCTCGCCACGCTGGCGACGCTGCCTGGCGTGGAAATCAATGTCCATGTGGGCGACGCCAGGAGGCTGTTGTCGGTGATGCAAAAGGACAGGCC